>JBAVFZ010000259.1:0-5126 GCA_049684495.1 Anaerolineales bacterium
GGAGAGATGGGATGGCAAACGGAACACATCAATACCGGAAGGGAATGGGAATAAGCAAAGCAAACGGGTAGGTTATAGGAAAGGGTTCGACTGTGAAAAAGGCGGAAGAGGGGAACGTGCGGACGCGCAAAGCGGTCAATCGATCAGAACCGGCAGGAGCGCACTTTCCAAGTGCAGCATTCCAAACCATCGCCTTTGGCGGTGGTAGTTTATTCCGCGGCATGGCCGACCTCCCCGGTGGATGGTCTTCCTCAAGGATTCGTTGGATTCCAACGGTTCATCCGGATGATATACTCCCGTAGGCTGCTGCGGGAAAAGCGCTTTGCGCATGCGCGGGATGCCGAAAACAGGGAGACCGACCATGATGGAAAACCGGGTGAAGAAGTACTATACCGCGACGGTCCGCAAGGAATGGAATCGGCTGGCCCGCAGTCCCTACTTCCAATTGGAATTCGATACGACCCTCCACTTCCTGAAAAAATACCTCCCGAAAAAAGGGCGCATCCTCGACGCCGGCGGCGGTCCGGGAAGGTATACGATCGAACTGGCGAAGCGGGGCTACCGCATGACGCTCTTCGATTTCACCCCGGCCAATCTGGAATTCGCGCGGCGGAAAATCCGGCAGGCCGGGGTGCAAAACCGCGTCGAGGAGATCGTCGAAGGCTCGATTACGGACCTTTCGCGGTTTGAAGAGAATTCCTTCGACGCCGTGATCTGCACCGGCGGGCCGCTGTCGCACATTTTGGACGCGCGGAAACGGAACCGGGCGGTCCGGGAACTCGTCCGGGTGGCGAAGCGGCGCGCGCCGGTTTTTGTCTCCGTGATGAGCCGTCTGAGCGTCGAGGTGATCGAATTGATGTTGTTTCCGCACGAGATCGAGGAACCATTCTTTATAACCGCGCGCGACAGCGGAGATTACCCGGGGACATATGGCTTCACGGCGTGCCACTTTTTCCTCCCGGAAGAGTTCGAACAGGCTTTTCGAAATAAGGGGGTGAAGATCCTGGAGATGGCCGGGTTGGAGGGAATCAGTTCCCGCCAATACAAGGCAGTCAACGCTCTGGCCCGCCATCCGAAACGCTGGCGGATCTGGATGCGAACGCATTTTCAAACCTGCACCCATCCGGCGGTGGTCGGGATGAGCGAACACATGCTGGTCGTCTGCAAGAAAGTGTAAAGCCGATAGCAAGCCCGTGGTCGCCCCTCCGGATACGTTTCCCAAAATAATAAACCGTATACCGGTGTCTCCACTCAGGCATGAGCGCCCAGGATCGGAACTATAATGAGAGGCACTTTCCGATCGTACTTCCAAGGGGTTTCCCATTTTCTCGCAGGCGAAGCCTGACGAAGTCCGGGTGGGAGGTTCCCATGTCGGCGAAAACAATACACCCCGCTCGGCGATATCATCTCCTTCTTCTTATCCTGTTTCCGGTAATTGGCGCCTGCCTGTTCTTTGAGCTGCCTGGCCCCGACGCCACTCCGCAGCCGTCGATGGAGAACCGGTCTGTTTCACCAACGCAAGCATTATCCACGCCCACCACGACCACCGCACCGTTGCCCCAGCCGACCTGGCTGTATCCGGAAATCATGCTTTCCAACGCAGGCCGGATGAGCCAGGTAAGCCAGTTCGGGCGCGGCCGGCTGATGGATCTGGGCTGGTCCGCCGGGAGTGACCGGCTGGTGCTCGGGACGTTCACCGGAATGGATGTCTACGACACCGGCTCCATGTCGCTGCTCCATCATCTCTCGACGGATGCATACGTCGAAGCCTTGGCCGTATCGCCGGTTGGAAACCTATCGGCGGCCGGGTTGGGAAACGGCCAAGTACAACTCTGGGATATCGCCACCGGCGGCCAGCCGCACCGCGTGAAGGAGTGGGCCGCCTCCGCCGTGGAATTGATGTTCTCCAGCGACGGGAAACTGCTTGCCTCCGGTTCGCTCGACGACGAGGTGGCAATCCGGGACACCGCTAGCGGCGAGGAAAAAGCCGCCTTCACGGGCGATACCGGACGGGTGACCTCTCTGGCGTTCTCGCCCGACGGCTCGGTGCTGGCGGTAGCCTCCGTGGCGCAGCAATCGGGGCCGATCGTTGCGACCATCTATTTCCGTGACACGCAAACGGGAACGCTATTGGGGTCCGTCCGGGATTTCAGCGATACGGTTTTCGAGATGGTGTTCTCCACGGATGGAAAAAACCTGTATGTAATCGGATCGGCCGGCGGAGTCGCCCGGATTGACGCAAACACCAGGCAGCGGATACCGCTTTTTAAACTTGATGTCGAATCGGTCGACGAAGCCGCCTTCTCGCCCGATAGATCCATGATTGCCGTAAACGAATATCCAGGCGAGATAACGCTCTGGGACCTGACATCGAAGAAAAAGCTACGGACGCTGGGCGATGCCGACTCGTTCGCCCAGCGGCTGTCGTTCTCGCCGGATGGCAAGATGCTGGCGGCGGGATTCGAAAACGGGGAGACGATGGTGTTCATTGTGGAAACGGGGGAGCGGTCCGGCTACCTGAACGAGCATCACGGCTCGATAACCTGCATGGCCCTCTCGGGAGACGGATTGCGAGCCGCAACGGGCTACGGATATGAAACCTCTCTGATCAGCGTATGGGATACCCTTGCCGGAAGCGAGCTTAATATTTTGGATGGGCACACGCGCAATGTCGAGGGTGTCGCTTTTTCGCCCGATGGCACCCGTCTCGCCTCCGGTTCGGAGGACGGGCTGGTGATCGTCTGGGATCCGGCAAACGGTGCCGAGATCCGCACATTCGAAGAACACACCGGCGTGGTTTCGGGCGTCGCCTTCACCCCCGACAGTGCGTACCTGCTTTCCTCCTCCTGGGACAAACGCGTCCTCCTCTGGAATCTCGCGGATGGAACGAGCAAAACCCTCTTTACCGTTCCGAACTCCTACATTTACTCGCTGGCCGTTTCGCCCGACGGAAAAATGGTCGCCGCCGGCGGAGGATACGGCCGGCTGGTGGTCCGCCTGGCGGGGCTGCCGGGCGGCGGCATCTTGCAGGATTTTGAAGGGGCGGATTCCTCTCGATTGGCGTTCTCGCCCGACAGCAAGATGCTCTCCTCGGGCCGCGTCGTGTGGGATACCGCGACGGGCGAGGAGCTGCTCGGCCTGGACCAGGAGAAGCAAACCGTGTATGCGGTCGCGTTTTCACCCGACGGAACGATCCTGGCCGCCGGAAACGACTCCAACGAAGTTATTCTGTACGACGCGAAAACCGGCAAGCGGTTGGTCGTGCTGAAGGGCCACACCGATCGGATCAGCGACCTCGCGTTCACCCCCGAAGGCCGGGTGCTGTTTTCCAGTTCGATTGATGGAACGGTCCGGCTGTGGGCGGCGGCACCCCTGTGATTTTGTGCCGGATCGGGATTCGCACGGATATAATCCGTCTCCAAGCGCGATCGCTCAGGATGGATAACGGAGTCTATCCATGACCAAGAGAATCTCCCGCCGCGAATTCCTTTCCCTCGGCCTGACGACGGCGCTCTCCGCCTGCGCGCCAAAGCTTGGTATGCCTACGGCCAAGCCAAGCGTGGATATTTCAGCGGCCAAAACCAAGTATGCGGATACGACACCCCGGATCTACGCTCCCGATGATCCCAATCTGCAATATACCGGCCGGATCGATTTTTCGAATCCAAAGGAACCCCAGTTCTCCGCACCGGGGGTCTACCTCCATGCCCACTTCCGTGGCACAGGCGTGGCGGTGATGCTGGAGGATGAATTCCAATGGGGGACCAACCGGAACTATTATGATGCGGTGATCAACGAAGAAACTGTTGTTAAGATCACGCCCGAAAAGGGATTCACCCGCTACGAGGTCGCATCAGGATTGTCAAACGCGTATCAAACGATCACGCTTGTCAAACGTACGGAAGCCAGCATCGGTTTTTCCAAGTTCCTCGGAATCGAGATCGCGGGCGAGCTTACTCCCCCTGGAGAACGGCCGGCACGGCGGATCGAGTTCATCGGCGATTCGATCACCGCCGGCGCGGGGATCGAGGCGTTCAACGATTCCTCGGATTGCCTGGTGGACGGCTGGGGCCAGCCGTACAACAACGCCCGGCTCGCCTACGGTCCGGTGCTCGCGCGCAGCCTCGGCGCCGAGTATCACGTCTCGGCCGTCTCGGGGATCGGCCTGGTGCGCAATTACAGTTTCCAATACGACGCGCGCCCGATGCCGGACGTGTACGATCTGACCTTTTTCGAGCAGACTGCGTCGCCGAAATGGGATACCAGACTATTCATCCCCGACGCGGTCGTGGTTGCGCTGGGGACGAACGATTTCTCGCCGGGCGACAGCGAGCGGGAGGGGATGAGCGTGGATGCCTTCGCCGCCGCGTACATCGCCTTCATCGAAAAACTCCGCGGCTATTACCCGAAGGCGGAAATCTTCGGCGTTTCCAGCCCGATGCTGGGCGATCATTGGCCCGCGCCCGCAGACACGTTCGCCACCGACCAGAAAAAAGCGATCGCGTTGGCGGTGGAGACGCTCAACGGAAAAGGAGACCCCAAAGTCCATGCCTACACGTCGCTGCCTATCGTGGGGATCGGCTGCGGCACCCACCCCAACGTGGAGCAACAAGCGATGCTGGCCGCGCAGCTGCGGACGGCGATCGCGCCGGTGATGGGGTGGTAGCATGGCCGCGTTCCGGATCCGCCGGGGAGGAGACGGCGGACTTAAGTTACAATTTACCGAGTCCTTACCCGTGGAATTACAGGGCGCCATGTTCAAGTAGACCGTTGATGATTTGAGGAGCATGACCGATGCCGCAATTATTGTTTATCGTCGCGCTATTCCTCATTGTCCTGCTTGCGCTGAACTTCGAATACCTGATCTTCCCAAGCCCCCTGGTCGCCGGATTTGGGATTCTCTTGGTTCTGCTGGGTTTGGGAATTGTCCTATATGGCGGCGTTAAAAAAAGAAAAGCCGGACCGGCTCAACCCGAATCCTCCGGAACGGACAAGGCCCCGCATTCGGCAGGTTGCGCGCCGGCCGTCGCCGGAGGGCTGTATCTACTTGCGGGCATCGGCGTTCTGATTCTGCAGGCAATCGGATATCTTCATTAATTTTCTCCCCCTCACCCCCAACCCCCTCC
>JBAVFZ010000260.1:0-2409 GCA_049684495.1 Anaerolineales bacterium
GAGGATGCGCTTGAATCGCGGGAGGAAGGCGGAACCTTCCGCCTGGTACTGATGGAACAGCGCCAGGACGAGCAGCTGGCCGAACGCATAGGCATAGACGTAAAACGGCATTTCATAAAAATGGGGAATGGCCGCCCACTCCCAGCGGAATTCCTCCGCCAGTTCGACCGAGCCGCCGAACTGCGCCTGCAGGTTTTCCCAATACTTGGCGCACAGATCCTCAACCGACGCGCCCTTGCCGACCGCGTCGTGCGCCTCGACTTCGAAAAGCGCGAAGAACGCCTGGCGCATGATCGTGGCGTAGGCGTCGTCGATCTGGCGGAAGAGCAGGTCGCGGCGGACCGATTCGCCGGTCTCTTCTTTTAACAGGCTCTCGACCAGAAGCATTTCCGCAAAAGTGGAGGCCGTCTCGGCCAGCGGCAGGCTGGCGTCGTAGGTGAAGAGCGGCAGGCCCTCGGCCAGCAGCGCGTGCACGGCGTGCCCGAGTTCGTGGGCCAGAGTCGCCAGGTCGTAGGCGCGGCCCTGATAGTTGGTGAGCACCCATGGCGTGAGCGACGGCAGCACGCTCATGCAGAAGGCGCCGTCGCGCTTGCCGGGACGGACTTCGGCATCCAGCCGCCGGTCGGACACGACCCTTTCGGCAAGCGAGGCAAAGGCGGGATCGAATTCCTCGAAACTCCTGCGCACCAGGTCCCATGCCCGGCCGAACCCAAATTGTTTCTCCGATGGGGCGATGGGCGCATAGATGTCGTATCGGCGCAGTTTGGGGAGGCCCAGCTTCCGCGCCTTAAGCTCGAAGTATTGTTGGAACACCGGCGCATTCGAGCGGCATACTTCCAACAGCAGATGAACAACCTTGTCCGGAAGGTCGTTGGCGAGGTTGCGCACCGCGACCGGGGAGGAGAATTTGCGCAGGTTGACGTTTTCACTTTTCCAGTCGCGAACGAGCGTGGAATAGATCTGCCCGAGGATCGGCCCCTCGCGGGTGTAGACGCTGTACAGCGAGCGGTAGGCCGCCTCGCGCATCGCCGCATCCGGGGAGCGGGTGTAGACGGTGAGTTCGGCCCGGCTGAACTGCTTCCGCGCGCCGTCGATTTCCAGATCGAACAGGTAGCGGTTGGTAATCGCCTGATAAAGCGTGGAAAGCGCGCGCGAACCGGTGGCGTTCTTTAGGTTGATCACCTTCTCTTCCGGTTCGGAAAGCGTATGCGGCGCCATGCGGCGAATTTGTTCGAGGTAGTAGCGGTATGGCCCGGAACCGGCCAGCAGCCGACGGGCCGGCGCGGCGGGAAGCGCCTTCCACCAGGTGGAGAAGAACAACAGCCGGTTTTCGATCTCCGCCATGTGCTGTTCGGTGTTGGCCAGCAGCGTCTGCGCGGCCGGGTTCTGTGTATCCTCGCAGAAATGCAGTTCGGCGTAGGCGGCCAGCCGCCGGGCGAGCGAGCGGATTTCCTCGAGTTGGCGGACCAGCTTGAGGAAAGCCGCCGCGGAGATCCGCGGGGAAAGCAGGCGGCGGCTTTTTTCCACCCGGGCGACTTTCCGATCCAAATCGCCGAGCGCTTTCTTGAATTCGGGTCCGTCCGGGGACGGGAACAAAACGTCCAGAGACCAGCGGGTGGGCTTATCCAATTGCATTTTGACCTCTCTTAAGAATGAGAAGGTGCTCGTGTCGATGGTCATCCCCGAGCCTGCCCTCACGGAGCATCCCCACTCGATCCTGGTTCAAGAGTGGGGATGGGCGCGAAGCGAGGGTGTTTTTATCGGGGATCCAGGACAGCGTTCTCCGTACATCCCGGACCCGGCCCGCCAGGGCGGGCAAGACCGCCGTTTTCGTTTGAACCGACCGGTCTCGATACGGTCTGCGCAACCCCCGCTTCCCCCGCTCGCGAATTCTTCGCACCGGGAGAACACCGGCGCTCATCGCTCGGAGGGTACCGCGAGGGCGGGAGCTCAGCCCTGCTCGACCGGCTTTTTATCTTCGCGCAATTCCTCGCGCAGCCTATCGATCGGGATTCGTTTTCCGGTGCGGCGGTCAAGCGCCAGCCACTGATCCCATCCGTTGCAGGGCCCGCCGCGCAAGAGGCGCGCCAACTGGTGGATCGATCCGCGCTTGCCTTTCCAGGAAAGCGAGCCGTCGGCGCACACGCGCGCTTTCGCACCGCCGCGCGCATTAAGGACGAGCGTATCGCCGGCGGATATCAATCCGGCTTCCAGGAGATGCCCGAACGGGATCCGTTCGCGCTTGCGCGGATTGGGGGTGGACAGGTATTCCTTGCGGATTGCCGATTCGGGAACCGCTTCAATCCGCCGCCGGGCGGCCGCAATGTAAGCGGGATCCCTTTCGATCCCAATCCAGTGCCGGCCGAGGCGCTTGGCCACCGCGCCGGTCGTCCCCGAGCCAAAGAATGG
>JBAVFZ010000261.1:0-10936 GCA_049684495.1 Anaerolineales bacterium
CCTAAGGCAGCCGTCGCTTCGCGTTGAGAAGGGTCCGGGACAAGCAACTAACCCAACACATACCGCGAGGCCAAACGGCCTCGCGGTTTTTTTTTATCCCTCCTCTGGGGCAGCAGAAGACCGTCCCACACGGAGAGTTTGTCAAAATCGGAGGAAACCATGCCCGTGCGCGGAATTCGAGGCGCGACCACCTCGCCCAGCAACAAATCCGAGGACCTGTCGGCGCGGACCAAGGAACTGCTCCTGGAAATACACAAGCGCAACGGTTTCCAGCCGGAGGATTTGGCGGCGATTATCTTCACCACCACGCCGGACCTGAATGCCGCGTTCCCGGCGCTGTCCGCGCGGGAGATCGGATGGCGGGATACGGCGATGCTATGCGCGCACGAGATCGACGTCGCGGGCAGCGTCCCGCGCTGCATCCGCGTGCTCATCCTCTGGAATACCGAGCGCACGCCGGGGGAGATCCGCCATGTCTACCTGCACGAGGCGGAGGCGCTCCGCCCGGACCTGACGGGGGCAGCGGCCGAAAAACCGCCGGCGGAAGCCTACCGCACCCCGGCCTCGATCGCCTTCCAGGGCGAGCACGGCGCCTTCTCCGAGGAAGCCATCCTGCTCGGGATCGGTTCGGAAACCGCGCGCACAGCCTGCCGGACCTTCCAGGAAATCTGCCTGGCGGTGGACAGCGGCCGGGTGGAAGCCGGGCTCCTGCCGGTCGAGAATTCCACGACCGGTTCGATCCACACCTCCTACGATCTGCTGCTGGAATATGACCTGCATATCATCGGAGAATTCATCCTCCCGGTCCGGGAATGCGCGATGCTGCCGCCGGGTGTGGAAGTGGATACGGTGCGGCAGGTGATCAGCCACCCGCAGGCGCTCGAGCAGTGCGCGCGCTGGATCTCTTCGCAGCATTGGGAAGCGGTTCCGGTTTATGACACCGCCGGCGCGGCCAAAATCCTGGCGCAGGAAAAGCGGCCGGACCGCGCGGCGATCGCCAGCGAAACGGCGGCAAAAATCTACGGGTTGAACATCATCGCCCGCTCGATCCAGGACGTCCAGGCGAATTACACGCGCTTCCTCCTGCTTTCGAAGGAAGCCCGGCCGATCGCTAAACCCTCCAAGACGTCACTGATCTTCGCCACGCGGCATAAACCCGGAGCGCTGCATTCCTGCCTGAACGTCCTGGCCCGGCGCGGGATCAACTTGAACAAGATCGAATCGCGCCCGGACCGCAAGAAGCCGTGGCATTACCTGTTCTATCTGGATTTCGAGGGAGATGCTTCAGACCCGAAGGTGATCGAAGCGCTGGAAGACATGCGCGCGCATACGGAATTCATCCGCGAATTGGGGTCGTATCCGACCCGGACGCTGGGGGGCGAGGAATGACCGTATCGGGCTCCGCTTTACGCCCGTTGCCGGAAATTCGCCTGGAAGGCGCGCGGCTTGCCGTGCCCATACATGCTGGGAGAAGGAGAGATACCATGGTAATTGTGATGCAGGACCATGCCGGAAATGAAGCGATCGACGAAACGGTGCGCCGGGTTAAAGAGCTGGGGTACGGCGTGAACGTCTCCCGCGGCGAGGAACGCACCGTCATCGGCGTGCTGGGCGACGAACGGACGATCGAATGGGAGCACCTGGAATTACTGCCGGGCGTGGAGCGGGTCGTCCGGATTCTCAAACCCTTCAAGCTCGCGTCGCGCGACGCCCGGCCGGATAATACGATCGTCCGCGTTGGGTCGGTGGCTATTGGCGGGGAAGCCGTCGTCTTCATCGCAGGGCCGTGCGCGGTGGAAAGCCGCGAGCAAATCGTCGAGACGGCCAAGGCGGTCAAGCAGGCGGGGGCGCACATGCTCCGCGGCGGGGCTTATAAGCCGCGTTCCTCCCCGTACTCCTTCCAGGGAATGGCCGAAGAGGGGTTGAAACTGCTCGCGGAAGCGCGCGATGCGACCGGCCTGCCGGTGGTGACCGAGGTCATGGCTCTGGAGCAGGTGGAAACCGTGGCGCGCTACGCGGACATGCTCCAGATCGGCGCGCGCAACATGCAGAACTTTCCGCTGCTCCAGGAAGTCGGGAAGAGCGGGCATCCGGTGCTCCTCAAACGCGGCATCAGCGCGACGGTCGAAGAATGGCTGATGGCGGCCGAATACCTGCTGGCGAACGGAAACTCGAAAATCGTCCTGTGCGAACGCGGGATCCGCACCTTCGAAACGTCCACCCGCAACACCACCGACATCAACGCCATCCCGGTCGTCAAGCGGCTTTCCCACCTTCCGGTGATCGTCGATCCGAGCCACTCGACGGGCAAAAACGAATACATCGAATCGGTCTCGCGCGCGGCGATCGCCGCCGGCGCGGACGGGCTGATCATCGAGGTCCATCCGCATCCGGAAGAAGCACTGTCGGATGGTGCGCAAAGCCTGCGGCCGGAGGCATTCGCCGAGGTGGTTGTCAACGTCAAACGAATCGCCGCCGCCGTGGGGCGGAAATAGGATTCATTCATCCGGCGGTATCCCGATAAAAGGCGTAAAATTCTTTCTCGCCGCAAAGCCCGCCCTCGGTGGTCGGGCCGGGGGGCGCAAAGAACGCAAAGGGATAAAAAAACTTGGCGTCCTTCGCGCCCCCGGCCCACCCCAGCCGGGGCGGGCTTTGCGGTTCAAGATTTCGTTTTTTTCATCCGGCGGTAGAATTCGAGTTAACTGCAGAAAGTAATCTGGAAGGGATCATTTCTTTGTCATCGGATCAGACGCACAAACTCGCGAATCTCTCTGTCGGCATCGTCGGCCTGGGATTGATGGGCGGATCGCTCGCGCTTGGCCTGGCCGGGAAATGCCGCCGCCGGATCGGATTGGATTCGGATCCCGGTGCGGATGCGGCGGCGCTCGAACGGAAGGCCGTCGACGAACTGGCGCTCCATCTGCCCGACATGGTCGGGAAATGCGATCTGATTATCCTCGCCGCGCCGGTACGGACGATCCTGGCGGTTCTGAAGGAGCTCGCCGAGATCCGTCCGCCGCGGGGCGCGGTCCGGGTGGTGATCGACATCGGATCGACCAAAAGCGACATCGTCAAGGCGATGGAACAACTGGGACAGGGGTACGATCCGCTCGGCGGACACCCGATTTGCGGGCGCGAAGTGCAGGGGATCCGGCATGCGGATCCGTCGTTGTTCCGGAACGCGCCGTTCGTGCTCACGCCCATTCCGCGCAGCTCGCCGCGCGCCCTGGCGCTCGGCCGGGAACTGGCGCAAGTGCTCGGCGCGCATCCGCTCGAACTGACCGCGGCCGAACACGATACGTTGGTCGCCTCGACCAGCCACCTGCCGCACCTGGTTGCGGTCGCGCTGGCTCAAACCGCCCGCCGCCTGCCTTCGGCCTCCGCACTGGTCGGGCCGGGCTTCCGCGACACCTCGCGCCTGGCGGCTTCCAACCTGGAGATGATGACCGATATTTTGCTAACCAACCGGGAGCACGTCCTGCAGGCGCTTGAAGAGTACATCCACCGGCTGGAAGCGCTGGCGCAACGCGTCCGCGAAGGGGACGAAGCGCGCTTGAAGGTCCTGCTGGGGGAGGGGCGCCGCGCCCGGCAGGAACTGCTGGAGCCCTCTTCACCCAAGGGGGAAGAATGAGCCTCCGTTCGCACCCGGCGGCCTCCCTGCGCGGTTCTGCCCGCCTGCCGGGGGATAAATCCATTTCCCATCGCGCGGCGCTCCTGGGCGCAATGGCCGATGGCCGCAGCCGGATCGATGGAATGCTGCGAGCCGGCGTCACCCAGGTCATGCTTCAATCGCTCGCCGACCTCCATATCGATTGGACGTGGGATGGGGAAGCACTCATTATGGAAGGCGCGGGCCGCAAGGGATTCCCATCCCCATCCACAACAATGGGGAAGGGGGAAGCGAAGCCGTTGAACTGCGGCAATTCGGCGACGACGATGCGCTTGCTGACCGGTGCGCTCGCCGGGCAACCGGTTTGGAACCCCGTTTCCCATCCACCGGAATTTATAATAAATGGATCACAACAGCTTCAAAAACGGCCAATGAACCGGGTAATCGAACCGCTATGCGAAATGGGC
Source organism: Anaerolineales bacterium (assembly GCA_049684495.1). Lineage (GTDB taxonomy): Bacteria > Chloroflexota > Anaerolineae > Anaerolineales > RBG-16-64-43 > JAFGKK01. The sequence goes on from JBAVFZ010000261.1 coordinate 4,078, forward strand.
GCTGAGATCCGGTCAATTGAGGGCACGGGTTGTGCCCCGCTAGCGGTGAGGCCGACGGCATTAAAAGGAATAGAGTATCGGATGCCGGTCGCATCGGCCCAGGTAAAAAGCGCGATATTGTTTGCGGGGTTGTATGCATCGGGGTCGACACTGGTCGAAGAGCCGTCGCCCTCGCGCGATCACACGGAGCGGCTTTTGCGCTGGCTGGGAGCCCGCGTGGAGGGTGAACAACGCCGGGCGCGGGTTTTTCCGCTGCAGGCGCCTCTACCGCCGCTTGAATTCCGGGTTCCGGGTGATTTTTCCTCGGCGGCGTTTTTGCTCGCGGCGGCCTCGATCGTCCCGGGATCGGAAGTCCTCGTGCAGGGCGTCGGGTTGAACCCGCGCCGGACCGGTCTGCTGGCTGTACTGCGGCGCATGGGCGCCGATATCGACGAACAATCGCAATCCGAATCGGCTGGCGAGCCGGTCGGCGATCTGAGAGTTCGCGCGCACCCGCTGCAAGGAACGGTCATCGATGGGAGCGAAGTCGTGGATATGATCGACGAATTTCCGGTCCTGGCCGTCGCGGCGGCTTGCGCCGATGGGATCACGGAGGTGCGCAACGCGGCCGAACTGCGCCACAAGGAATCCGACCGCATCTCCGTTCTGGCCGTCGAACTCCGCAAGCTGGGCATCGCGATCGAGGAATCCCCCGACGGATTTTCCATACGCGGTCCGGCCGATATCCTTGGCGGGCATGCGGACAGCCACGGTGATCACCGCCTGGCGATGTCGCTCGCCGTGGCCGGGATGGCTTCCCAAAACGGCGTGGAGATCGGGGAGCCGGAGTGCATCGGGGAATCCTTCCCCGGGTTCGAATCGCTTTTCAATTCGCTCGGAGCGCGGCTGGAATGAAAACCGTCCTCCTTGGCTGGCCGATCCGCCACTCCATTTCCCCGGCGATGCACAACGCCGCCTTTCATAAGCTCGGCATCGAAGGAAATTATTCGCTGCTGCCTGTGGAAAGGGCGGAGGACCTGGGGAAAATGCTTTCCGAGTTGAAGGACGACCCGGACTGGGCCGGCGCGAATGTGACCGTTCCCTACAAGGAGAAAATCATTCCCCATCTGGACCGGCTCGTGGGCGCCGCCGCGGATTTGAAGGCCGTAAACACCATCGTCCGCAAGGGGGATCAGCTGGTCGGGCATAACACCGACCTGCCGGGATTCCTCGCCGACCTGAAGAAGAATGGAATGAATCCCGCCGCGAAACCGGTGCTGGTCATCGGGTCCGGAGGTGCGGCGAGGGCCGTGGTGCTTGGTTTGATCACTAGCGGCTGCACGGTCAGCATGGTGGCGGTGATCCGGGAACAGGCGGCCGCATTGGCCGCCGAACTCGGGCGCGGCCGGGTGGAGGTGTTCGGATGGGACGATCCCGGACTGGCCGGGAAGTTGGACGCCGCCGCGCTGATTGTGAATACCTCGCCGGTCGGGATGTGGCCGAAGGCGGATGCGACCCCGTGGCCGGAGGAAATTCCGTTTCCCGGATCGGTTTCGGTTTATGATCTTGTGTACAATCCCTTCGAAACCCGCTTCCTCCGCGAGTCAAAATCCCGCGGCGCAAAAACCGCGAGCGGATTGGGAATGCTGGTGGAGCAGGGTGCTTTGGCGTTTGAGCTATGGACCGGCGTCCGTGCGCCGCGCAGGGTGATGATGCAGGCGGCGCGGACGGCGCTGGAAGAGAGCGAGGCGGCATGATCCACATAACGACGGCGGGTGAATCCCACGGCCCGGCGCTGACCGCAATCCTCGAGGGAATACCGGCGGGGCTGCCGCTGCAACCGGAAGACCTGCAACCGGATTTGATCCGGAGGCAGAACGGCTGGCTGGGCGGGGGACCGTACCGCGGGGCGAGCCCGCGCATGAAGCTCGAACGCGACCGGGCGCGGATCCTGGCCGGCGTGATGGACGGCAAAACAACCGGCGCGCCGATCGCGATCCAGATCGAGAACGCCGATCATGAAAAATGGAAGGGTCGCGCGGTGGATGCCATGACGATCCCGCGCCCCGGGCATGCCGACTATACCGCCGGATTGAAATATGCCTTCGATGATCTGCGGCACGGCCTGGAACGCGCCAGCGCCCGCGAAACGGCCGCCCGCATGGCGGCCTGCTCCGTTTGCCGGAAACTGCTCTCCGCGCTCGGGATGTCCATCGGCAGTTATGTGGTCCAGATCGGAACCATCAAGGCCGGCATCGCGGATCTGCCTCTGGAAGAACGGTTAAAGCATGCGGAAGAAAATCCGCTGCGCTGCCCGGATTCTCCGGCGCGGGAAAAAATGCAGATGGAGATCGACCAGGCGATGAAAGCCGGCGATACGGTCGGCGGCGTCTTCGAGGTCGCGGCACTCGGCGTGCCGCCGGGTTTGGGCGGATTTTCTACCTGGGAGCAGAGGCTGGGTTCGCGCCTGGGCGCCGCGCTCTTCGGCATCCCGGCCGTGAAGGGCGTGGAGATCGGCGACGGCTTTGCGATCACGGCGGTACCCGGAACGCAGGCGCAGGATGCCATCCGGCGGGAGGGTGACATGCTGGCCCGCGTCTCCAACCATGCCGGCGGGATCGAGGCCGGAATCTCCAACGGCCAGCCGCTCGTCCTGCGCGCGGCGATGAAACCGATCGCCACCACGCTCTCTCCTCAGCCTTCGGTCGACCTCGCCAGCGGGGAGAATTCCGAAACCCGTTACGAACGGTCCGACTTCTGCACGGTTCCGCGCGCCGCGGTGGTGGCCGAGGGGATGGTGTGTTACGTTCTGGCCGGTGCGGTGCTTGAAAAGTGCGGCGGGGATTCAATGGGCGAGTTGCGGGAACGTTTCGACCGGCTGCCGCGCGGGGAGCTCGGCGATTTCCATCTGGATCCGAAGCCGAAGATATTCTGGTAGAGATAATAACCCGATCGCGTTAAATTATCGCCGCGCCCGGAGGAACAATTCCGGGCGCGTGTCCATCCCATTTTCCCTCCCCAACCCTCCCCCCTTCCCGTATTGCGGGAAGGGGGGAGGGAGCAAATGCATTGTGCGTAGATTGTGCAGGGTCGGTTTGGGAGGGGGGATGGGATGGTATTTATCCAGCCAACAACATAATCATTTCCCGGAAGGCAGCTCGCCTTCCCCGGATGCGGTTTTTTGGATACAATCCGCCGCACGGTTCGACGCCCTCTCCCTTTCAATGGCAACCCTTGTCAGCCCCGCGGAATGGAAGGAATGAGGCCGGCCGCCGAGGATGGAAATGAATTTTTTCATATACGGTCCACCGGGATGCGGAAAGACCACCGTCGGTATGCTCCTCGCCGAACGGATGGGATGGCATTTCCTCGATACCGACAAGATCATTGAAAACGAAGCGGGGATGCCGATCGCGGAAATTTTTCTCCAAAAGGGGGAAGCGGATTTCCGCAGCCGCGAGAAAGCCCTCCTGGCCAAGCTGGGCAAAATTACTCGGACGGTCGTCGCCCTTGGCGGCGGAACCCTCGTCGATCCGGAGAACCGCGCCCAGGTGGAGAAGCTCGGACCGGTAGTCTGCCTGATGTGCGAACCGGAAGTCATTCTGCAACGCATGGGCGATGAGCTGAACGCCCGCCCGCTTCTGGCCGGCTCCGGCCCGCTGGAGCGGCTCAAATCGCTGTTGGCCAAACGCGGCGCGCTCTATGCCTCGTTTCCGTTAAACCTGGATACGACGACGCTCGCGCCCGACGACGTGGTCCGCAAGATCCAGCTGCTGGCGGGGATTTATCATGTCAACGCAATGGGCTCGGGCTACGACGTTCTGGTCAACCGCGGCATGCTGCCCCGGCTGGCGATGGAGCTGGAGGAGCGCAAGCTGGGTTCGCCCTTTGTGGTGATCAGCGATTCGAACGTGGCGGCGCTTTACCTGCAGACGGTCCGTGACGCTCTGGCGCCCGCGCCCGTGGATTCCATCGTTGTCCCGGCGGGCGAGGCGGGGAAAAACCTCCATACCCTCGAATACATCTACTCGGAACTCTACCGCTTCAAAATGGAACGCCGGGGGACGATCATCGCCCTCGGCGGCGGGGTGGTTACCGATATGGCCGGTTTTGCGGCCGCCACCTACCTGCGCGGCGTATCGTGGGCGGCGCTTTCCACCAGCCTGCTTGGGATGGTGGATGCCGCGATCGGGGGAAAGACCGCCGTGGATATGCCGCAGGGAAAGAACCTGATCGGCGCTTTTTATCCGCCGGCGCTGGTTCTGGCGGATTTGGACGTGCTATCCACGCTTCCGGCGGACGAATTAAAAATGGGGATGTCGGAGGCGATCAAAACCGCCGTGGTCGGGGATTCCAAGCTGCTCGGCAAGATCGAGGCACTGGCGGGCCAGCTGACGCCCGACGGACTGGACTGGATCGTCCGGCGCGCTGCAAGGGTGAAGATCCGCGTCGTCGAGGAGGATCCGTTCGAACGGCGGGGTCCGCGCGAGGCATTAAACTTCGGGCATACGCTTGGTCACGGCATCGAAGCCCATTCGAATTTTCAGATTTCGCACGGCGAAGCGGTGGCGATCGGCATGGTCGCGGAATCCACGCTATCGGAAAAAATCGGTGTGGCGGAGACGAACCTGTGCGAGCGGCTGACCGGGATTCTGACCGCGTACGGCCTCCCGGTGCGGCACACCGCCCCGGTCGAAAAAATTCTAGGGTTTGTGCAGGCCGATAAAAAGCGGCGTGGCGGGCGGGTGAAGTGGGCGCTGCCCGTGGCGGCGGGGAAAGTCCGCGTGGGATTGGACGTGGCGGACGACGACGTGCGCCAGGCGCTGGTTTCCATCGGCTGCCAGGAATGAACCACGGCCCGGACGGGGACGGGCGGCGGTAACGGGAATGGAAACGGGGAGGGCCTCTTGATAAAAATCCTGCTGATCCACGGGCCGAATTTGAACCTGCTGGGCGAGCGCGAACCGGACGTATATGGGCGCATGACGCTGGCTGAAATCGACCAGCGGCTGACCGCCGCCGCAAGTGCGCGCGGAGCCGAATTGCGAACGGTCCAATCCAACTGCGAAGGCGAGATCATCAATGCGATCCAGGAGGCCCGCACCTGGGCCGGGGGGCTGATTATTAATCCGGGCGCCTTTACCCACTACTCGCTGGCGATCCGCGACGCCCTGAGCGCCGTCCGGCTGCCGGCGGTGGAAGTCCATATTTCGAATGTGTTCGCGCGCGAGGAATTCCGCCACCGGTCGGTGATCGCCCCGGTCTGCATCGGGTCGGTTTGCGGTTTCGGCTGGCGGAGTTACGATCTGGCGCTGAACGGGTTGCTGGAGCATTTAAACCCCCGGCCGGAGGGCAAATAACCCGGCCGGACAGATTGTGATAATAATCTCAAACGGCGGTATAATTTCGAAAACCCCGTTTGGATAGACAGCGTTCAACCGGCGTGCGGTTAGTGACAAGCGGAAAAATCACCGGCGCGGATTGAAAAAATCCGCGCCTGACCGCGTATAACCAGCGCCCGGGATTTCGGGGAAATCGGAGGAGAGGAATGTCGGAAGCCATCAACGAGGTCAGGCCTTTTCGTGCCGAGCATTACAATCCCGAAAAAGTCGAGAACATCGGCTTATGCCTCTCCCGCCCGTATGACGTCATCAGCCCCTCGGAACAGGACGAGTATTACCAGCAGCACCCGAACAACGTCGTCCGCCTGATCCTGAACAAGATCGAAGCCGCCGATACCGACTCCGACAACCGCTATACCCGCAGCCGCGATCTGCTCGCCGCATGGCGCCAAGAGCAGACGATCGTATCCTACCGGCGGCCGTCGTTCTGGGTTTACGAGCAGGATTTTAAGGTGGAAGGCCTGCCGCAGCGGCATGTCACCGGTTTCATCGGGCTGGTTCGCCTGCAGGATTACGAAAACGGACGGATCCTGCCGCACGAAAACATCATCCGCGAACCGCTGGAAGACCGCATCCGCCTGACCCGCACCGCCCACACCCAATTCGAATACATCTGGAGCATTTACCCGGATCCGCACAACACCGTCGACGGGATTCTCGCCACCTGCGACCACGACATCCAGGTGATCGACCATACGGAAAAAACCACCCAGTTCCGCCACCGCCTGTGGCGGCTGGTCAATCCCGAACAGTGCGAGGCGGTCTCGCGCGCGGTTTCCAGCCGCCGGATCTACATCGCCGACGGGCACCACCGCTACCAGACGATGCTGACCATCCGGGACGAGATGCGCAAACGGCACCCCGATGCCGGTCCGGACGCGCCCTGGGAATTCATCATGATGTACCTGGTTTCCGCCAACCAGGAGGGGTTGACGACGATCGGGACGCATCGCCTGCTGACGGGTCTGCCGACGGTCGGCGAGCAGACCATCCGTGACGCCGTCAAACTGGGGTTCCTGGTGCGCGCCTATTCCTTCGGCGAGGACAACGAGCGCGAAGCGCGCGAGATGTGGTTGCGCGAACTGCGCAACGCCGATCCGCGCGACCATAAGTTCGGCGTCGCGCTAACGGGCGTGAACACCTATTACCTGCTGGAGATCGACGAAAAGCGCGCCACCCGCCTGGTGGAAGGGGAAAGCGGCTCGCTGACCCTGCGCCTGCTCGACGTCTCGCTGTTGAAATCGATCATTTATAAAATGCTGCTCGGCCTCAACGAGGAGCAGATCAAGCCCCAGGTCACCGTGCATTACACACCCAAAGTCCAACTGGCGATCGAAAAGGTCCGTTCGGGCGAGATGCAATCGGCGTGGATCCTCAACCACACCGGGTTGGACGAGATCATGACCGTCGCCGACAACCGCGAAAAGATGCCCCAGAAATCCACCCACTTCTATCCCAAGCCGCTTTCGGGATTGGTG
>JBAVFZ010000262.1:0-14119 GCA_049684495.1 Anaerolineales bacterium
TTTAAAAATCGATAATGGCCTATTCGGCCTGGTGGGCCCCAACGGCGCAGGTAAAACGACACTCATTCGTATTCTGGCCGGTTTGCTGCGGGTGACCGACGGCCGTGTTCACGTATTGGGTCACGACATAATGACGCCTGAGGGAAAACATGCGGTTAAAGCGGCTCTGGGTTACCTTCCACAGGAAATAGACCTGTATCCCGATCTGAGTGCACGCGAATTTCTGAATTACATTGGTGATCTAAAAAGCCCCACGAATCGAGCCGCAGTACGCCGACAGGCGGATCAATTGTTGGAGATGGTCAGCCTGACCACGGTTGCTGATCGTCGAATCCAAACATTTTCGACAGGTATGAAACGCCGCGTGGGCTTCGCCCAAGCTCTCTTGGGCAATCCGCAGCTCCTCATCTTGGATGAACCGACCGCCGGTTTGGACCCAGAGGAGCGTTTACATTTGCTTAATCTCTTGGTGGATATGGCCCTGCAACGGGTGGTAATTCTCTCCACCCATATCATCAACGACATCAGTCAGAGATGCATCAACCTGGCCCTGATGAACCATGGGCAAATCCCCTTTCAAGGAAATCCGCGCGATCTCATCTCCCGGGCGGAAGGGCACCTTTGGAGCCTCACGCTGCCCATAACGGAAAAGCCGGCTTCCAGTCTGATCTCAGTTTCTGCCAGTCCCATTGACGAGGGGTTTGTGCAATATCGGGTATTGGGGGATCCTTTGGCCAAATATAACGCCCGCCCATTGGAACCCAATCTGGAAGATGGATATCTCTGGTTGATGCATGGAATTCAAACCGGACAATAACTCCAGCTGTTCGACGAGTAAACCTTTTTCAAATCCTTACATTGGGTGTTTTCCCTTGGAACGGAAAATTTATAAGGTCATTGGTTTTCCTCCACTGCTGATGGAGTGAGGTATGCCCCTGTTGCGCGTATGATCCTACTCAACGAACAGGATAGAGCAAGAACGCTCAGCAAGATACCCCCCGCTCTTTTCTTTCCATCCGGTAGCCTTCGGCACGGATTCCCTTCCAAATCCTTCCGGAACAGTTCGTCTTATCGTCGTTCATACTCCAAGATTTGCTTTTCGGAAAGCTTTTCCCCTTTCCTTTTTCACTTTCGTTTTGATTTCTTGCAGCAAATCCTTCATCTCGGTCGTCCACATTTGGGGATACTGCTCTTCCAGAAACGTCAACCCCTTTTCGTGGATGGTTGGGGAGGGTTGCACTACCCACGTACTTTTATTAAGAGTTCGATATTCGAATTTTTCATATTCGAGACCACGGATTATGTCAACGCCCTTCGGACAAATCGGAAGAGGAAAAAAGATGTTTTTTTGTCGAGCCAATTTTTCTGAAAATCCCAATAATCCTTTAATTCCTGTCCATTTTCCCCGACCTAATTATCGGCGATCCTTTCTACAAAATACAAAGGATCCTTCCAAAGCGCCGCCAGCGCGGCATCCCACAGCGCCGCCGCGTCGAGCAGGACCGACACCGCGCCCGCGACGGTTGCGCGCGCCAGGTCCGGCGGGCGCAGGATCTCCGCCACGCGGTCGTAACGCTGGCGCCAGCCGCGGAAGTTATGCGGTGCATAGGTTTTTTTCAACTCCGACCCGTCGGCGAGGATCAGACGGTATTCGACCGGTGGATCGAACAGGTACGGCGGCACGACGACCTCTTCGACCGCGTGCATGGTGGTGTTCGCCTCCAGCCCGCACCCAAGGAAGAGGATCTGCCCGCCGCGTTCGGTGATCGCGTGGAAGGGGGAATGCGGCCCGCAGGGAGTGGTATCGGCCGCGTGCGCTTCGATCAAAACCGAAGCCAGCGGTCCGGCGGCGCACACCGAATGCGTCGGGTGCAGGCTGCGCAGGATCCCCGGCCGCAGGCGGAAGGTTTCCGGGATGATCCCCACATTGGAGGGTGTGTACCGGATATCGAAAACCGGATTTTCCGGTGTCACCCGCTCGAAGGTCAGCGCCGGCATGAGCAGCGTGCCGTCCGGGCCGAGCGTTTCGAGCAAGCCTTGGATTACGGTCCCCGGCTCGCCGACCTCACCCCCTCGTTCCCCCTCTCCCGGCTGATCCCTCGCCGCCGCTCGGGACAGGTGCCGGGAGAGGGGGATGGAAGATGGGAATGGATTCTTCAACGAACGCAGCGAGCTGTGGACGAGCAGCAATCCGCCCGGACGGACGCCGAGCGCGAGGAGATCCTTTCGGAGAAGCGATTTATAATCAGGCATTTAAGATCAATTTCTCACCGCAAAGCCCGCCCTGGTCGGGCTGGGCCAGGGACGCGAAGGTCGCAAAGAATTTGTTTTTAAGAAAAAGAATTCTTCGCGCCCTTTGCGCCTTTGCGGTAAAAAGGTTTTTTCTATCTTTCTTCCATACTTTCGAATATCTTCCAGCAGCGGAACAGGCCGCGCGGAATGTGGAAGCAGCCTTTCCATTTGCCGCCCTTGAGCGGCAGGAGGGCTTCGCCGCGGCGGTTGAGGTAGCCGAACCACTCGCCGTGGCGCGAATCCGGGAAACGCTCCCAGGTGTATTCGTGGACACGCTCGTACCATTCCCAGCACTCGGCGCGCCGGGTTTGGGCGAAGCCGAGGCCGAGCGCGATCAGCGTCTCGATATGCACCCACCACAGTTTTTGATCCCACTCGAGCTGCTGCGGTGGATGCCCGAGGCGGTCGAGGAAATAATAGATACCGCCATACTCGCGGTCCCAGGCATACTCGAGCGTCGCCAGGACGATTCCCACGGCCTTGTCGATCAGCGCCCGGTCGCCGCGGCGGAGGCCGATATCCATCAGAAACCACATCGCCTCGATCGCATGCCCGGGGTTGAGCAGGCGGCCCTCGAACGAATCCACCCGGCTTCCGTCGGGCGCGATGTTCTCGAGGATGATGTTCTTCTCCGGATCGAGGAAATCCCCCGGCACGGCCTTTACGCACAAATCGATGGTCGCTTCAGTCTCTTGCGCCGGGAGCAGCCGTTCGAGTTCGAGCGTCAGGTTGCACAGGATCATCGGCAGCGCGAAGTTCTTCAGCGGGCGCGTGCCCGGAACCAGCTTGTTGTAGATCCCCTTGGGATTCTCCTGCCGGACCAGGATGTTGCGGTATGTGGTCCGCGCCAACTCAGCCGCCTTTTCGTCTTTCGCCGCCAAAGAATATTGCGCGAACGCCATCGCCGCAAAGCAATCCGAGAAGACGTTATAGGGCTGGACCAGCGGCCGGCCTTCGCGGGTCAGTGAGAAGTACCAATTGCCGTCGGCCGCGCGGCCGTGTTTTAAAAGGAATTCCACGCCGTGGCGGGCGGCCGCGAGCCACTCCGGCCGCGCTTCACAGCGGTAATACAGCATCGCAAAGGTCCACACCTGCCGCGCCTGCAGCCAGACGAACTTGTCGGTGTCGAATACGGTCCCGTCGCGCCCAAGGCAGGTGAAGTAGCCGCCGCACTCCCGGTCGATCGAGTGGCGCTCCCAGAAGGGGATCACATCCTCGAGCAATGCGCGGCGGTACTTTTCGGCGTATTCGGAGAAATCGGTCATGACAAATGCCCACCTCCGCGAGGGATGATCTCATTCGCCGGCGTGTACCTAGGCCGGGATGAGGGCGATCGTCATGCCGGCGTGTACTTGGCCGGCATCCAGGACCAAATGAAAGGCAACAGATGATAATTCAGAGGCCGCCTTCGAATCCCGGCCGGGATCACGCCGGGATGACAGTCACTATCATGCCGGCGGTTCGCACGCTTCATAACGGAACGCGCCGGACGGGTTCTTTCCAGCCGGGCCGGACTCCGAAATGGTCACAGTAGCGGTGGAAGAGATGCCCGGCCTGCGGATAGCAGGAATTCGGGCTGAGGAAATGCGAGAATTCGAAGGTGATCGCCTTCTCCGCGCCGGCCTTCTTGGCGGCTTCGAGTTTCAGCAGCAGCTTTTCCCACTTGATCGGCGGAAACTTGACCGGCATATCGCGGTCGAAGGTTTCGACGTTGCTCCACGAGCGCAGGCCGTTCCTATCCGCCAGCGCCTTGTTCACCGCGAGGAAATCCGGTAGCGCGTGGAAATCCACATGCCCGTCCTGGAAGGCGATGATGTCGACCGCGCCGCGGATCCCGGCCATCACGTCCCCCCACTCCGCTTCGTGGGCCGCGAGCGGGATCCCTTCACCTTTTTCGATCAGCACATCATAGGAGCTGACCGCCTTCGGGCCGTCGATCCAGGGTGAGATCAGCACCGGCAGGCCGCCGGATATCTCCTTGCAATGGCGGCCCATCGCCGCGTAGAGATCGATGATTCCTTTCGTGCGGCGGCTGACCTCTTGGGTGAGGTACCAGCCCTTGAACGCCGCACGTTTTCCATAATGCGCCCAGACTTCGTCGACCACGGCGCGGTTAAGGTCGACCTCCTTTTGGAAATCGCCCGCGGACCAGTAGCGGCCGGAATCGTACGTTCCGAAAAAAAACGCCATGTCGTGTTGTTCGGCAAGCTTGAGGAAAAGGTCGACCAGGTCCAGCGGCGGGCGGTAGCAACCTTCGCGTTCGATCAACACGTCCGAAGGGAATGTCAGCCAGCGCTTGTGACCGGAGCGGATCAGGATCACGGTGTCGATCCCGATCGTGCGCATGGCGAGGAAATCCTTCGCCCATTCCTCCGGCCCCCAGTTCTGGCTCGGGATGTCGTGGGAGATCTCGTCGAGGAAGGTGCCGGTCAGGCGCATGGGGTGCTCCTCGTTGGGGATGGATCGTTTCTTAGTGGGAGTGAACTTGCACCGGTTATGGGTTAATTATAGTCGACCATGGATCACAGAAGATGGACGATGGAAAATGCGCTCGCCGACGAGGCGCTCGCATGATCCGGAAGAAAACCGGAGAGATGCAAAGCTCTCAGCCGCGGTTGCGCGGATGATTCTTGGCGGTGCGTTCGTTGCCGCGCTTGTAGTTGCCGGTCAGGCGGGCCATAATCTGCTGCGCATCCGTATCGCCGCCCGCCTCGATCTCCGCGAGGAAATCCTGCGCCCGCTCCCCGCGCAGGGTTGCGGCCAGGCGGCCGTGATGAAAGAGTTGCACTTCCCCCTGCCGGACAATGCGGTAGGTGAAGCCAAGATCGTTTTCATTTATATTCGACATCGCGGTTCCATTTTAAAATTTTTTTCCGGCCTGATGGCTTTCTTTCCTGTCACGGAAATTCATTTTTCAGGCCGGATCAAGCCGATTTTTTCCTTTTAGCAGGGTGTTGAAAAAGGAAGGAACAGGTGTCAATGCGAGCGACCCCTTCGCTCTGCTCAGGGCAGGCTCCGGGAGCGAAGCAATCTCCCCCTCCGGAAAAAGCAGGAGATTGTTCGCCCGCCCCGGTTGGGGTGGGCCGGGGTCGCTTCGCTCCTCTCAATGACACACTGATCGTTTTTCAACAGTCTGTTAGTAAAGGAGGCCATGGACTATCACTATTAGGCATCCCTTAAAGGATAATTGGTCAATTAGCACATTACGCCCTGGAATAAATCCGGACCATGGTCCATGGTCTATCTCCACGGTCAGTTTACGAAGGTCGATGGTCTACCGTCCATGGCCGGTTTCATCCCTTCCCCGCCACCTGCTCGATCTCCATCAAATGCATCCGTTTGTGCTCGAAGCGCGCCAGATGCACCGCCGTTCCGATCGTTTGGATCCCCTCGACCATTGCGGGTGTGAGGGCTTCGATCACCCGGTTGATCTCGAGAGATTTCTGAACGGCCAGTTCGGCCGCCTTGCGCGGCGGGATAGCCAGGCACAATTCCTTGGCCGCGTCGTTGATGATATCGGTGTCCGCCGGCGAAGGCCCGATCCCCTCGCGTTGCCATTTTTCGATCAGAAGGATCGCGCGCGAATCCCAGAATGCCAGGTGTGCCAGCGCCGCCGCAACCGTCCATCCCGCCTCGATGGGGCGCGAGAGGTCGTCCTCCGTCAGCCGGGAAACCAGCCATGTGAGATGTTCATGCACCGCCGCATTCTCTTGGATAATCGACTGGAAGGTGGAAGAAATCCGCATTTAGCCCTCGCTATCCATCAGCCTGTTCCTGTTCAGTACCGAATAACGACTCTCCCGCCCCCCCACAGTTCCCTCATCAATCGCCCCCAGCCGCCGCACGGCAGACCGACTCCGATGCAACCGGTCCGGCGGAAGCGTATCGTGCTCGGTTCGACCCCGGCATATAGCATCTCGTTGTCGGCGTAAAGGATTCCATCACCCGGAGCCGGGGATTCCAACGGGGGATACAATTGATGGATGCGATCGGGAATTAATAATTTTAGTCCTTTGATACAAAAATACTATCGCAAGCAGCAGGAACAGCAACCCGGCATGAAATACCGCCAAGGATTTGTGAACTTGAAATCTAAATGAAAAATCTCCGGTTAAGATGCCTAGAACGAAATAGCCGTATACGTTCGCGCCGATGAGGAGGAGCGCCGCCAGATACTTTGAGAAACGAGGGTCGTATGCTTCCAATCCCAAGCATGCCAGGAGTACGAAGGGATAGAAATTGTACAGATATCTTTCGTGCGTGCCGGTCAGCAGAACGTTATAGGCAAGGTTAACCAAGGCCAGATGGAGGATGCCATTCAGCAGCGCTTCCCGGTTTAATAATTGGGAACCGGGTTCCTTGCATTTCCAGATTGTCCACGCGGTGGATAGGGAGAACGCGCCCACTATTATCGCAAAAAGACCGATGCCTGCATTGAATGGGGTAAGCCACCGCAATAATCCAACAGGGGATTCGGGAAAGAGGGGGAGGGCCGAAGAACTGAGCATATCCCGGCCCAGCAACATCCAAATATTAATTCCATTGTTCGACAGGAAGTCCCCGAGCCTGCCCGGAGTCCGCCAGATGAGCTGCAGATGCGAGACATAGGGACCATCGATGGTCAATGGCAGATCCCACCAAAAGATGAACACGAAAAGCAAGGCGAGTTGCAAAAGCCAATACCCCGCCGCCGGCAGGCGTTTCCGGCCGATGAAGACACTGACGGTGAGGATGAATTCGATGGACAAGAGGTTAAAAACATTCAGGTGTTTGGTCAGGAATAACATGGCGGTTAAAAAAACACATACGCCAAGATACAGGGCGATCGGGATTTTTCCGGATAGGTTGGATTTAACCATCCACCATACGATCAGGAGGAGAAGGAACTGGCTGACATCGTCGATATTCCCCCACACGCCTCCGCCCGCCCATGAGGACAGCGATACGCCGATGAGACCGGCCCATAGCGCGGCATTCTTGATTTTCAATTCCCGGAATAGCAGGAAGACCAGGAATACGTTGGCGCCATCCACAACGGCGAGGCAGAAACGGAACCACCACACGGTATCCGAAAATCCGATCCGCGACAGCAATTTGGGGATACCCGCCGCAACGAACGTTCCGATGATGGGATAATCACAACTGGAGCACGTATTGTATATTTCCTTCCACCCTTTGTTCCACTGCTCAACCCACACCATTTGGATTCCGATATCGCCATGATGATAAAAATCCGGAAACACGATCACCAGGATCGCGGATATGGCCACACCGCAAGCCAGAACGCCGTATTGCCAATTGGATCCGGGCTTCATACGCCGCCTCACAAAACTGGGATTCTCATGCCCCCGGGACTGATCGAACGAACGGCGAACGAAATCTTCCGCCTTGACTTCGGGAGTATAAACGATCCAACGGCGTCAAACAAGCTTATTCGCGTTGGAGGAACGGCCGCGGCCGCTTCAGCCGGCCGGCGAGATCCCGCAGATTAGCCGCAAACCCTTGGTATTTCAGGGAGACAACGATCAGGGCGCCAAGCAGCGCGGCATGAAAGACCGCCAGCGCCATATGCACGGGGTAGTTCCGGAAGGCGAACATCCCCCATAAAACGCCCAATACGAAAGCCCCGTAAAGCGTGGAGCCGAGCATGAGGACCGGGAGCGGGAAATTCGACCAGCGCTCGTCGAGCTCCGCCAACCCCACGAATGCGATAAGGATGAACGGGTAGAAATGATACAGATACCTTTCATGGGTGCCGGTCAACACCACGTTGAAGATCAGGTTGATGACGGCCAGATGCAATATGAAATTCAGCAGCGCTTCCCGGTTGAGAAGACGGTTATCCGCCGTATTCGGCTTTCGCGTTTTCAGGAGGGTGGAGACGGAGATCAGGGCGGCCAGAACCAGGAAAAGGAACAATCCGATATTGACGGGGGTGATGATCTTTTCGAACGCGGTACCGGTAAAAAGAGGGAACGGGGAAGCGGAGGAACTGTTCATCTCCCGGGGAAGCAGATTCCAAAGGTTGAGTCCGTTGGCCGAGAGAATTTCGCCGTGGGTGCTGCGTTCGCCCCAGATCAATTGCAGATGCGAGCGGTACCCATTCACCGGATCGAGGAATAGATCCCATCCGAAAACGAAAACGAGGAACACGGCGAAATGGAAGAGCGAGTATCCGATGGCGTGGAACCATTTCCGCCGCAGGAAGATGGTCGCCAGGAGGAGCAATTCCAGGGAGAAGAAACTGAAGACGATCAATTGCTTGGTCAGCACCATGAAGGCCATGAGCACGCTGGTAATTCCAAGAAACAGGAAGAAATTAATCCGCATCGACCGGTGGTATTTCACCATCCACAGGAGAGTCAGCAGAAGGAAGAATTGGCTGACATTGTCAATCTGACCCCAGAGCGCTCCCCCGGCCCAGGAGGAAACCAATAGGCCGATCACCCCGGCCTTCACCGCGGCATCCTTGACGGATAATTCCTTCAACAGCAGGTAGATCAGGAGCACGTTCAGGCCGTCGACGACGGAGAGGATCAGGCGGAAACTCAAAGCGGGGTCGGGGGTGTCCGCCAATCGCAGGAAGCGGATCAGCCCCGCCGTGCTGAACATGCCCACGATCGGGTAATTGCATTCGACGCAATTGACATAGATCGCGTTCCAGCCATCGTCCCATATCTTCGACCATCGGAAGAACTCCGGGACGTCCCAAAGATGATACAGCTTGGGAAAAGCCAGCACCATTATGGCGGAGATGGAAATTCCCATAATTAGAATAAAGCACGCCTGCAAGGTTTTCTTTTCCATATGCCGCCGCACTCCCGGTCTTGCTGCCGTTCCGTTTGAATGGAAAGTACGTGCATTATAAAAGGAACTCATCGTGATTACGACGTAAATCCAACTGCCGATGAATCTCGGATACCGTGGGGCAAATTGTCATTTCCCCTTAGGCGCTTACATCCATCACCCGCTCTCTTTCCGCCTTTTCGCCTCCAATACAGTTTTTGTAGAATGATAATAAAGTCCTATGCTGAAAACTCAATTTATAGGCCCTTTTTGCCTTTCTTTTCAGCCCCTACGCAAAACAAAGTTGTTTGCTAACTACATTTTTGACAGATCCGGTGAGTAAAAATGTGATAATAAAGTTCTCTTCTGGATGCTCCTTTTTCAAAGGAAGGGGGAGAGGAGTACCGGGGTGAAAAGGTTAGGTTTCGACCTCGTATATGACCGTTTGCCCTTCACGAAACACCACTTTTAACTCCCCGGATTGCTCCATCCGTTCGAATTTTGCCAAACCTTCCAAACCGTAATAAGCGCGTTCCAGTTGGCCGACTATGACATACCGCACATTATATTTTAGAATAAAGGCCCATGCTTCCGGCGTGGTGTACGTTTTATAGAAACTTTCGATCTCTTTATCCCGCTCATCAATCCAACTGTCGGCGACAACTCCCCGCTGCTGCTTCTCATGGTAGTTCCATCCCAGAACGGTCGGCAGGCCTGTGAACATCGTGTAGGGAAGCCCGCCGCGGTAGTTTGGCCATGGGCACTGAACGATTACGGGAGATCCCTCGATATTTTCCTGCATCCAACGGATCGCATCATACGTTTCCCGCAGGTCGTACGTGCCGGAACTGAAGTCGTCCATGAAGGAGTAGGTTGTGTATGGCATGAAAGCGATGCCGTCCAGACCCATGGGAGAGGATTCGCTCGTCCGGTCGATAATTCGGGAGAAGGAACCCGCGACCGTATAGACCAATGCGCCCATGATCAGCAATCCCAAGGCGGTTTTCCACACCCTGCGAAGCCGAATCCCCCATTGTCCGATCTTTCCCGCCAGCCAGCCCAGAGCGGCTCCCGCGGAAACAGCGAACAAGATCCAGGCTTGGAGATAAAATTTAAAGACGGTATTTTGGCGGCCCGAGTCGTTGGCCAGGACGACGATCTCCACGAGGCAGGTGATGCCCAAACCGATCGCAATAAGTCCGAGGATCAGCCGATGTTCATCCTCCACCTCTTTGCGCAACCCGAGAATTATCGACCAGACAATCAGAGGAACCGCCAAGGCCAACACCGGGAATCCGATCGCCGCCAGAACAACCACACCGGCTGTCAGGAACGCGGCATTCGCCAATCCGGCACCGATCCATCGGCGAACGTGTTCCGGTGTTGGCACCGGTTTTTTCGACAACCAGTCCCTTGTTTGGTCGATCAGATAGCTAACGATGATGAATATGAAAAGACCATGGATGATCAGGTAGGAATCCAGCGGCGTTTTTGGACCATCCCAAAGAACAAAGGACGTATGTCCGGCTGCATATCCATCGTAATAGGGCTTAAAGAACAACACCGAAAGCCCGGTCAGCACGCCGCCAAGCAGGAGAATCCACGCCCATCCCTTCCAATCGATCAGCCGTCCCGCGTGAGCCAGCATAAGCCAACCGGCAAACGCCAGACCGATGACGGCGATGGCAAGCGAGATCGGATAATTCCAGCCGTTGGTCGGCCAGAGCGAGCCGACCGCGAGCGCCGTCAATGCCACCAGGGGCAATGCGGTGCGCCAGCGGCTCAACCGCTCCGGCGCCACAATCATCGCCACGGAGCCGGCCAGCGAAAGCAAAATCAGGGGCATCGCGGTCAGATGCGCGTGTAAATCCGCATAGAGGAACGTAAAAAAGGGGAATTCCGTGATCGACGAATCGGTTACGTATTCCCCATTCGGCCCCGGCGGGAAGCGGATTGCGCGGCTGGCGTTCCAATACCATTCGCTCAATCCGCCGGGAAAGACCGCCTGACCCGTGGCGATCCGGAAGGCGCCCGACAGAACGTGGAGAATATCTCCCGCCCCGAAAAACAGTCCGTGGGGGAACGATAACTGGCTGACGGCAATCAAACCCTCCCATATGAAACGCACCTCCCCCAAATTGCCCAGCACGGCGAGCATAAGCGCCGCTCCGATTCCGGCCAGCACGGGTGAAACCCGCACTGTGCTTTTCCGGCGCAGGCTTTCCATCAGGTTCCAAACCACCCCATACGTGGCCAGGCCGAGCGTGCCGAAAAGCAAAGGAAGCGCCAGGTTGTATCCGATGGATGGGACCGTGCCAAGCAGTTTTATCGGGATGGCCACGAGCACCAAGCCGAAGTAGTAATAATTCAAGTACCCGCCCGCGAACCACGGATCGTAGGGCGGGAAGGTGGTGCTTTTAATCACCGCATTCAGGTAGGAGAAGTCCATCGGCTTCTCGCCGCCCGTCCATAAATGCCAAAGATCGCCGAAGCCAAACCGCAGGAGAAGGTCAAACAGGAAGAAAGCGGTGAAGACGATCTCCATGGTCAGCCACGTTTTCTTTAATTCCCGGAACCATTCCCTCCATTGGTTCCACTCGCGCCATGCCAGAATTCCCCCGAGGGCGATCAATCCGATCCAAACCGCGGCGATCGTCGTCCACACAAACGGGACGCGATAGCTGCCCAACAGCCACGCAGCCCAGGCCACCAGCAACCAGCCGGCAACTTTGGCCACCGAATAACCTTTATCCGGCAGGCCGCGGAATGCGAGCGAGACCAGCGGCAGCGCCGCCCATCCGGTCAACATCGACCACAGCCACCACAGAAGAACGGACAAGCCGGGATATTTGTTCCATAACCAATCGTAGGAGAACATGTCCGACCAGGTTCCGCCCGCCTGCTGTAGCTTCAATTGGTCGGGCGGGAGCATCAATGCGGTCGGGGGGTTCGTCGCCGGATACGAGTCCGGTTGCACCACGGCGGGAAGGTCGGCCGGATTTATGACGGCTTCCGGCTCGGCCTCGGAAAAGAAGGGTAGATTGTTTGGTGTAGAGGTGATTGTGGCCGTTGCAGTTATTGAAGGGATGGAAGTCTGAGCGGATGCCGGTGCAACTACATCGATGGTCGATGTTGTGGGCCCGGTTCCTCCGCGGTATGTAGTTATATATGCGGTTGCGACTGCAATAATCGCAACGGTCTTCATAGTGCTTCCAAGGGTCATAGTAAAAAGATTATCTGCCTACTCCAATAATACGGCTATTTGTTATCGGACCTTCAGCCAATAACTTTAATATTACGCCAAGGACTTTATTATTCAGCCGAGAACTTTATTATTCTTCTACAACAGGTGTAGAATGATAATAAAGTTCTTTGCTGAAAACTCAAAATATAGGCCCTTTTTGCCTTTCTTTTCAGCCCCTACGCAAAACAAAGTTGTTTGCTAACTACATTTCTCCCGGATTCGGCAAGTGAAAATGTGATAATAAAATTCTCTCCTAGCCTTCCTTCTTTTCGGGCCGAATTTGCTTATTTAACCATATCTTGTCCAATTGTTCTAGTACTTCCAGCGAAGCACTTTTTATTCTACCAACAAGCTTTAACGACCATGAAGAAGCTCCTCCAATTATTAGGATTGATTTACCTTTGCGAACTGCCTTCTTGATTTCTACTTATTTTATGATAATATATTCACGTGCGCTGCGCGGCCAGCCCCCCTCTGGTTGCCGGTGCACATTTTTATTCAGGTGGCTTGGTTTCAATAAATTCTCGCGCTTGCTTATCCCCCTTTTCAGTATTACACAACCAACACAGCGCCCTTTTTTATTATTTCTATCTCCGTATGAGGAATATGCTCAGTCATAATAATAATCGAGACAATATCTGCGGCCATTACCCAGTCATCTTCGCCGCAGATAAGTACGGCTTGAATCAGGGGATCTAGGTCATCCATAGAAAAACACCACGGTTTTCAGAGCAATTTTTCCAATCGCGATAGCTGCTTCCGTTTTTCTTTTATTTGTTTTTGGACATCATAAAGAAGAGTTGTTTCACGAGTTACTTCCTCCTTGCTTTTCCTCTTTTCTTTGGTAAGCTTCAGCATGCACAGGAATCCGGCCGTTCCGACGGCAAGAAGCACCAGCGTGTATGCCAGGGGAATTGGGCGGGGAATTATCCAGAATCCAGCTGCCGCGGCACTCATAAGAATAACAGATAGGCATCCCAGTCTGAGAACGCGGGTAGGGCCGGTAGTCAATTGAATCCTTGTTTTCTCCAACTCATAAATTTCAGCTTTCAATTGAGAAATACTCTGTTCTGGGGATTGAGTAGACTTTTCCGGTTCCATAATACCCTCCTGGAAATGGAAGATTAGTTGGTTAACAAAATAATAACCAGAATGAATAATTGCTACTTCATGAAATCGCCAAAAACGGCCTCATTAACTTAGTCCATATTGCCCTTACAATGAGCCCAACAGCAAAACCGACTACTGCGCCAACGAGTAATCCGGATAGAATTCCCACTGGTGTCCCCCAACCCTGTTTAGAGGATTCAACAGCTTGGACGATGGCCGGAACGATCCAGGAGGCGACTAAGCTTGCCAGGTAAATTGGACATCCGATGGTTAATATAACTCCAATAGCGTCAATTCCGATATTTTTTACCATCTGTGCGCGACCGTATCGATTTTCTAGATTTTTCCGGTATTGACGATTGACAGTCAGGACAACAGCAACCCCAATTCCAAGGATGATGACCGTCCATATTATGGGTTTGGCTATTGTCGGCCATAGGAACAAGGTAACGAGTGCGGAGAGCAATAAAACCGTTGAAATTGAAGGCCAATATTTCTCAAGCGACTTAATCATAGCGCCTCCGGAAATCCAGATTGCCCATTTATTTAGGATGTTCCTCATTTACCGGTGTTTAGACTAAAAAAGGGTTGGGCGGAAAAGGGTATACCCAAATCCGCCCAATGGCGGATAATTATTGTATGCGACTACAAAAATTTACCGCCAACGAGAACCTTAACAGACTCATC
>JBAVFZ010000263.1:0-1863 GCA_049684495.1 Anaerolineales bacterium
GTCGACCCCGGGAATGAACGCACGGCCCGCGTCGCGGCCCTGATCGTCGCGCTGTACCCGATGCTGGCGCTCTATCCGCTGGCGCTGGCGACGGAGAATGTGTTCTTCGTCCTGGCGCTCGGCACCGTCCTGCTGCTCCTGCGCGGCGCGCAGGGCAACCGGATCGGCGGCGGGCAGCCTGGCTCCGAGTTGGGGGTCTGGGAACGGCCCGGCGTGCGGTGGTTCGTCCTGGCCGGCGCCGTGCTCGGGCTGGGCATCCTCACCCGTTCGGTGCTTGCGTTCTTCCTTCCGTTTGCGATGTTCTGGATCTGGAAATACGCCAAAAGCCTGCGCGGGGCGGTGCTCTTCGCGACCGCGGCGGCGGCGGTGGTTTTCCCCTGGGCGCTCCGGAACTCGATCCTCGCCGGGCGGCCGGCGTTCGTCGAAATTTCGCTCGGGTACAACCTTTATATGGGCTATCACCCGCAAAGCAGCGGAACGTTCCAATTCGGGATCTCGACGGACCTGCTCTCGATCTTCAACGACATGGATCGCGACACGATCGGGACTCAGAAAGCCCTCGTTTTCATCCGCGACGACCCGGGACGGATCCCGCAACTCGTCGCGAACAAGGCCGGATATTTCTTCGGGCTGGAACGGCGCGCGATCCAGTATTTCTACTCGAGCAATTTCTTCGGCTACCTCCCGCCGCCAGTCCTGTTGGCGCTGGCGCTGTTTATCCTGCTGCCTTTTGTATTCCTTGTGCCGTCGGCCGCATTCGGCGCCACGGCAACTCCGCGCTCGGACGCCAAAATACTCGTTGCGCTGTTCCTGGCCGCATACATCACACCGCACCTCCTGATCCTCGCCGAAGAGCGGTTCCATATGACCCTGATCCCGTTCCTGGCCGTGTTCG
Organism: Anaerolineales bacterium; assembly: GCA_049684495.1. Classification (GTDB taxonomy): domain Bacteria; phylum Chloroflexota; class Anaerolineae; order Anaerolineales; family RBG-16-64-43; genus JAFGKK01. The sequence goes on from JBAVFZ010000263.1 coordinate 896, forward strand.
CCGCCGCGGCGATCGTGCGCCGGCGCGAGATCTTCGCCTCGCTGCGCGCCCCGCTCGGATGGCGGCGGTGGGTGCTGCCGGCGGCGGTCACGCTTCTACTGCTTTTTAACTGGGGATACGAACTGTGGGCGGACCGGGCGCATCTCTCTGTTTTGCTGGCCCCGGGTGGAAATGAATCGTATTTTCCGTATTGAAATTCAAAACCTCACCGCAAAGCCCGACCAGGGCGGGCTTCGCGGTGAAAAGGTTTTTTTGAAGATTATTTGGAAAAAGGAACCTTTATGATCCGAAAATGGCTGCGCCTGGATGAGATGACGTTCGACCGCGAGATCGTCGCCATCACCATCGCCAGCACTCTGCTCCTGCTGGTGGATTACTACTATCCGCTGACGCCGGTGAACGTCCTCGACGGCGTGGGATTGTATTTGCTGATCCCCCTGGCGATGATCATTTTCGCGTTCCGCAGGCCGGTCCGCGAGTACGGGTTCACCCTGGGCGATTGGAAGGCGGGGCTCGCGATCACCGGCGCGGCCGTCCTGATCATGGCGCCGATCCTCTGGCTGATCGGGCGCTGCGACCCGGCGATGCAAAGGTATTACGCCTGGCAGGCGACCAAGATCCTGCCGCTGATGACATTTCTGGATCTGATCGGATGGGAGTTTTTCTTCCGGGGGTTCATCCTGTTCGGATACGAAAAGAAATTCGGCGTGCACGCGCTGTGGCTGCAGGCGGTCCCGTTCGCGCTGGCGCACATCACCAAGCCCGCGATCGAGACGCTTTCCACCATCTTCGGGGGATTCGCCTTCGGCTGGGTGGCGTGGCGGACCCGCTCGTTCATCTACCCGTTTCTCATCCACTGGTTCGTCGCCACCTTCACGATCATCGTCGCGGCGGGATTGCTGGGGTAATCAAAACCATCCTCTCCCACCTCCCCTTGTCCCTCGCTCTCGCTCGGGACGTTCCCCTCC
>JBAVFZ010000264.1:0-3754 GCA_049684495.1 Anaerolineales bacterium
TGGCGTTTTTCGAATTCTTCATAAACACCGGGAAGTCGTCCATGATGCCTCCTTTGGAAAAAAACCTGATCCAACCGTACCCCATGCCCCTGCGCCCATTCCCCCTTCCCTTAAGGGAAGGGGAAAATTATCATTCTTTTGTGAAATCCGTAAATGGGAGTGGGAGATTGGGTCAGATCTCCCTGAACCCACTTCGAGCATAAAAAATCAATATTTTCCCCTGGAAAAACCCGATCCGGACATTATTGTACCCGAAGGCGGATTCCCGTTCGCCGGCGCCCGGGAGATGATCAGAATTTCCTGATCACCCGCTCGAGCGAATCCAATCCGCGTTCCAGCTTTTCCATCTCCGGCCCGAAGCTGATCCGTGCGTAATGCTCATAGCGGGCGTGAAAACGGCGCTTGTCGGGGTTGACGTCGAAGAAGATGCCCGGGATGGTGATGACCTTCTCCTTCAATCCTTCCCGGAACAGGCTCATGCCGTCGTGGATCGGCGCGGGCAACCGTTCGAGGTTGGCCCACACGTAGAACGTGCCGGCCGGATCGACGTCCACGCCGATCCCCATTTTCTTCAAGCGCTCGAGGACGTAGTAGCGCTTCTTGCGGAAGTGCTTTTGGATCGCCAGTGTCTCGGCCCGCGCAAACTCGGGCTTGAGCAGTTCGAGGGTCGCGGTTTGGAACGGATGGTTGGCGCCGCCGTCGAGGAAAGAACCGGCGCTGCCGATTGCGTCGATCACGTCGCGCGGGGCGAGGGTCCAGCTGATGCGCCAACCGGGGTAGCGCCAGTTCTTGGTCAGGCCGTCGACCACGACGATCGAGTCGCTGTCGACGTCCTCTACCTGCGCCGCGGCCGAAACCGTCCGCCCCAGGTCCCCGTCGTACAGGTAATGCGAATAGAACTCGTCGAAGATCATCGAACAGCGGCAGGTGCGCGCCAGCCGGTACCAGGAATGCAGTTCCTTTCCCTCCACGACCTGGCCGGTGGGATTGCACGGATTGCTCAGGAGCAGCGCGCTGAGCCCCCGCCCGAGGATTTCATTCTCCAGTTCGGGGAGGGCGATGTGATAGCCGCGGCCGGCTTCCAGAAGGATCGGGATGGCGGTGAAAGCCTTGAAGACTCCCAGCAGTTCCGCGTAGGCGGTGTAATCCGGGAGAAAGTGGCCCATGTTGACATTCCCGAGCGAGGAGGCCAGGCGGGTAAGCGCCATGCGGCCCCCGCTGGCGATGCCGACGTTATCGGCGGTGTATTGAGAGGACTTGCCCTGCCGGAAATGCGTGTTGTAATACTCCGCGACCGCCTGGCGCAGCGCAAGGTTGCCCTCGATCGGCGAGTATTGCCGGCTAGGCGCGGAGATGGGGATGCCCTCGATCCGCGGCGGCGCGTCCGGCAGTTCGCCCGTTTCCGGCGAACCCTGCCCGAGGTTGGCCCATTCCGGAGAGTCGTAGGTAAAACCGAGCTGCGCCGCCTCGTGCATGACGTAGATCACGCCCGTGCGCGGGACGGAACGAAAACCGGGCGTTAAGGATGGTTCCATTCAGCCTCTGTTTGAACTTCTCATATTTCAATCATTGTACGCGGATTTCATGGATGTGTGAAACATCAATTAAAGCTCACCGCCAAGCCGCAAAGAACGCCAAGAAAATAAAATGTAAATAATATTCTTTGCGTCGTTGGCGTCCCGGCCCGCCCCAACCGGGGCGGGCTTTGCGGTAAGACTTGATTACTCCGCCTTCAGAATGTCTTCCACCAACTTCGCGGCGGACTCCACATACAGCGGGCACTTGGCGGTAAAAGCCCCCGCCTCGCGGACGCGCTTCCATTCCTCGGGGTTCTTCGGATCGATTGCGAGCAACTCCCGGCACAGTATCGTTCCGTGTTCCTTTTGAAATCGCTCGAGCATCCCATTCACTTTGCCGTAGATTCTTTCACGCGCGCCGGATTCGGCGGGATCCGTGAAGCCAAAGCGGGCGCCGAGGACCAGCGCCGCGCCCGATACCGCCCCGCACACATAACCGTTGCAGGCCAGCCCGGCCCCAAAGGAGGAGGCCATCTTCACCGCGGCGTTTTCCTCCATCTCCAGCTCTCCGGCAAATGCTTTTACCACCGACTGCGCGCAAGTCAGCCCGCCGCGCATGTATGCCGCCGCCCGCTCCGCTCTATCCATGAAATCCTCTCCTTGAAAACCGTGGAATAAACTTCTGGGACGCCATGCCGAGAACTGTCCGTCTCATCCCGTAATATCAAAACCATTGTACGCGGATTTCGCTGAAAATTCGGATTATGCGGAAATATATTTTTATTCAATATTAATTCAAATGATTTTCCGCGAAATCCGTTGACTCCGTGTAGTCCGCGTACTCGATTCTCCGGCTCCTGGAATCACCCGATCCGGAAATACCGCCACTCGCTTTTCGGTCCGGCGCCGTTGGACGGGCTGATCGCCCACACCCGCCAGCGCCCCAGCTTGCCGTTCGCGGCGTCCAGGGCGAGAGGCATCGTGTAGCTTGTGCCGGTCAGCCCGGATGAATCCGTGTGCGCCTCCCAATATTCCCAATCCTTGCCCAAACGTAAAAGTACGTCGACCTCGACCCCATAGGTGACCCCGCCGGGAAAATCCACGGCCTGCCAGGAAAAGACCGCGCCTTTTGAGGGAACGGTGGAATCCGCTTCCGGTAGAAGCAATCCGGGAATGGGAATGCCGGTCCGGGCGGCCCGGACCATCCGCTCCGTCCAGACCGGCGTTGCGGGATCCGCGGGCGCCGCCAGCGCGGGCGGCAGCGCGTCCGGAGTCGGGTCGAGGCAGAACATATTGCCCTGCATCGAGAAGAAATAATGCCGCGCCGCCTCGCGGTAGTCGATGGTCGGGCCCGGCGCCAGCATGGTGAGAAAAGCCGGATCGCCGTGATACGCCAGCCATTCGTAGAGCCGGGCCTCGACCCCGTAGGCTCCCAACTCCGCGATCGTGCGGTCCACCCCCTTTTCGCAACGGTGGGCCATGTAGGTGTGCCGCGCTTCATGGACGTAGAGCGCCATCAACCGCCCCACCGCCGTCCAACGGTCGCTGTAGAACGTGTGCAGCTCGGCCCGGATGTTGATCGTCGGCGGCGTTCCGCAGCACGAATGGGAGGCGATGTCGCTCCGGTAGCGGATGGCGCTGATCGTGGTGGTGAACCAGTCATACAGCGTTTGGTCCGTCCAGAGAAGCGGCGCATCGAACGTCAGCTCCTTCATGATCAGGATTGCGTTGTAGGCGTTCTTCTGCTCGCGGGTGAGGTCGGCCGACCCGGCCGCGGCGCTGCAGACTAGCACCCCGGCGGTGGGATCGGCGTCGAATTGCATGTCGATTCTCGAATCGACCCCGGCGATCTCCTCCGCCGTCGGGCAATCGGCCAACAGCTCATCCACCGTGGGGGGCCAGTTTGCTTCGGGAGGGGTGAAGTCATCCGTCGGTGAAGGTTCGGATGTCGGCGATGCCTCAAGCCCTCCGAGGGATGCGGTTGGGTGCGGTGCGGCCGTGGAACCTGTGCGCAGGGAAAGATTGCACGCCAGGACCGATCCCGCGATTAAAACGATTGCCAGTCGGACGTCCGTTTTACGATATGGCATAGTCACCACTTGGCGTGCAAATAAATGCGGATTATCCTCGGTGGAAATCTCACCTGGCTTTTCTAGACGCGATCGCCGATCGTGCCTGCAAACCATTCTAAATCAACGGTCCGCCCTTTACGGCATCGTTGCAGCGCGGACAGGATG
>JBAVFZ010000265.1:0-2307 GCA_049684495.1 Anaerolineales bacterium
CAGCAGGCATCCATGAGCATAATCTCCCGCTAGGTCTATGTAAGGGTTTGCCATGGACCCCGGCCAAGAACACGCCGGGATGACGAACACAAACAGACCGACGCGGTCGAGTGTTCGTCATGCCGGCGTGCTCCTAGCCGGCATCCAGGGGTTTTTAGTATGCCTAGATTATTTTAGAGTGTGTCTCGGATCCCGGCCAAAAACACCCTCGCTCCGCAACCATTCCCACTCATAAACCAAATTCGAGTGGGAATGCGCCGCGAGGGCAGGCGCCGGGATGACGATCAATATGCAGACCGAGGCGGTTTTTTTTACAGACCGACGCGGTCCGTCATCCCCGCGTGATCTTGGCGGGGACCGCGTCGGTCTATTAATTCGCTAATCCATCCACCCATACTGCCCCGAACAATCTTCGTCTATCCCACCCACGGCAACATACAGCCACCCGCGATCCTCATGGACCGGATAATCCGCCGCGACCGAACTCGCCCGCAGCAGGCGCAGCGCCTCTTCGACCGGCCACAGATACGATTGCCAGGCGTCAGCATGCGATTGCTCCATCCGCGCCAACCGGCAGGAGAGGCCGGCCCCGATGTTGTCCTTTTCCGGCTGCGGGCTGGCGGCGTAGAGCGCCAGTAATTCCGGAACGGCGTCGGCCGAAAGTTGCTCGAAGTAGCTCGTGTCCAGCGCGGTACTCACCCCGCTCCGGTCGGCGCCCGATTCGGCGTCGAACGAACGCAACCCGTTCATTCGGACGATGGACGCGTCGACATTCAGGATGGCAAGCGTGAGCGTAAATCCGAACGCCACCGTGACGGCCGCCGCGCTGAACCAGCGGATGCGCCCGGCGATCTCGAGCGCCGCCATCGCCACCAGGAGGATCCCCAGCCAGAGGATGAAGATGTGGGTATACAGCCGCAATCCGCTGAAACCGTAGGCATCCTCATACAGCACCAGCCGCCGGTAGGAGGAGACGAGGATGACCACGACCATCGCCACCAGGAAGCAGCCGATCCCGGAAAAGATCTTCCGCCGCAACGGATCCTCGCGCCGGGTGAGCGAACCGAATCCGAGAAAGAGCACCAGGCTGAAGAAGGCCACCGCCACCAATTCGCCGAATCCGCGGCGGGCGTATTCCGAATAGGTGAAACCTTCGGCGGTGATGTTTTCCACGCCGCCGAAGAAGTAGCGGAATTGGATGACGACGAACACGGCGAACAGCAGGCACACGCTGCCCAGCACCACCGCCGATTCGACGAACCCGATGAACGGCTTGATCCGCGGATTGTCCGGCTGTGTGAGCCACTCTTCACGGCTGGAGAGTATCGCGTGCAGGAACACGCCCGTCAGCAGGTACATGCCGATCAGAATGTAGGCGGTCCGGAACAGGTATTCCGGCAGGCGCTCGATGTCGAACAAGTATTTCAACGCGCGCTCGAACACCGGATCGGCCGCCGCCAGCAGAGTCGCAAACACCAGCACCACCGGCAGCGCCAGGACCAGCCCGCGCAGGACGGCCGGCAGCCAGCGCCGCCAGTTGGAAGCGCCGGGCGCGGCGGCATCTTCGGCCTTTTTCTCCGCCGGCAGGAGGGCCGGATGGAGAGCGGCCGACGCGGCGAGCTTGAACGCGGCGATCAGGTGATCGACCTCTCCGTAGAACGGCCAATTCCCGCCGCGATAGGAGTATGCCAGGATCATCAGCAGCCCGAGCGAGAGCGCCCCGCCGCACAATACCGTGAAGGGCTCCACCCGCAGGAAGGTGATCGCCGCCGAAATCAGAATGCACGGAATGAGAATTGCGGATTTCCAGTTCGGCGTCACGCCGGAGATCGCGGCGGAGAGGATACCGGCCGCCAGGCAAACGACGACAAACAGGAAGAAACAGATTCCCGGCGCATGGCCCCAGAAAAGCACATCGAATAAAACGGCGGCCGCCAGCGCGATCCACCAGATCCATTTGCGTTGAACCATTCTGCCTCCACGGTCGATGATTTCCGCCAATATAACAAAGACGGCAAGCCCGTTCCAGCACCCAAGTGCCCGGATACCTGTCTTTGGAATCAGCCTGAAAACACATGAAAATCAGCCGATTTATTCCTTTTAGAGAAATGCACCCATCGGATACACCTTCCGCACCATGACACTGCACCCTTCTTTAAATCATCATTAGGCTCAGAGGAAAAGTTCCTTCCGGAAATACCCGTCCGTGGATGGCACGGAATCCGTGGATTTCGCCGACGATCGTAATCGGAATATTAACAGGGTGTTGAAAAAGGCCGAGAAGGTCATTGCGAGGAGCGAAGCGAC
>JBAVFZ010000266.1:0-5670 GCA_049684495.1 Anaerolineales bacterium
GTGTGTCAACCGTTTCACGGCCCTGCATCCGGACCGTGTTCTGGCGGCCGCGATCGGTTCTCCGGGCGGCTGGCCGATCGCGCCGGTGGTTGAATGGGAAGGGCAAACCTTGCGGTATCCGATCGGGGTGGCCGATGTGCAAGAGTTGACCGGCGCGGCGTTCGACCTGGAATCCTTCCGGCGTGTTCCGCTCCTGTTTTTCATGGGAGACCGGGATTCGAACGACTCCGTCCCGTACCCCGACAGTTACGATGACGAAGACCGAGTGCTGATTTATGATCTGTTCGGCCGCACTCCGGTGGAACGCTGGGACGATGCGGAGGCCATCTACGCATCGATCGGGGCTGACGCGGAATTCCGGATGTACGCGGGCGTCGATCACACCATCACCATCGAAGAATTCACCGCCATCCGCGAATTCTTCGCGCGGGTCCTTGCGGGAAACCAAACCTAAGAATGCATCCCGGTTGTTGATGAAATCGCCCCTATCGAGATCCCCCCATTTCCCAGAGGGAAATGGGGGGATGTGTTCTTGGGGGGAGGAGGGATTTCGGATATGATTAACCGGATTGTTTGTATACCTGGAAAGCATAGGATAGACTCCGTCACGGAGGACGGCTAGAAAAATGACCCAACCGTCTGCGACACTTCTCGGATTGGTCGAACGGTACAGCCCGACCGGCCAGGAAGGCGAGGCCGTCACCTGGCTGGTGGAGCATATGCGCTCGCTCGGGTTCGGGACGGCCGCCGCGGACGAGGCCGGAAACGCGGTCGGGACGATCGGGGACGGCCCGAACCAGATCGTGCTGCTGGGGCACATCGATACGGTGCCCGGCCGGATCGAACCCCGCGTGGAGCAGGGGGTGCTCCACGGCCGCGGGGCGGTGGATGCAAAGAGCCCTCTGGCGGCGTTTGTGGACGCCGCCGCGCGCAACGGCGCAATCCCCGGCTGGCAGGTGGTGGTGGTCGGCGCGGTCGACGAAGAAGGCGATTCCGCCGGAGCGCGATATGCCGCGGGCCGCTTCCATCCGCGGTTTGCGCTGGTCGGAGAGCCGAGCGGATGGGACCGGATCACCCTTGGGTACCGCGGGATCGTCCGATTCCGATTCGCCGCGCGGCAGGCCATCGGCCACACCGCGGCCGGACAGGACAGCGCCTGCGGGACCGCGGTGGGATTCTGGAACCGGCTGGCGGAAACCGCCGCGCGGGAAAACGGCGGAGCCGAACGGAAATTTACACAGATCACGCCGGTGCTGGAAAAAATGTCGTCGGGCGGCGACGGATTCACGCAGACCGCGGAAATGGGCGGCCATATCCGGATCCCGCAATCCATCCCGCCGGAACAAGCGGAGCGATTCATGCGGGAAGCGGCCGAGGGCGCCGGGGAATTACGGATCGACGGCATGCCGGTTGCCGCCTACCGGGTGGAGAAGAACACGCCCGTGGTCGGCGCACTCCTGGCCGCCATCCGCGCCCAAGGTGGAAATCCTTCCTTCAGCTTGAAACTGGGCACATCCGACATCAATGTCGTGGGGCCGGTGTGGAACTGCCCGATGGCGGTGTACGGTCCGGGCGATTCAACGCTGGATCATACGCCGGAGGAACGGATCGATTTGGATGAGTACGAACGCTCCGTCACGGCGCTCGAATCGGTGCTGAAGCGGCTCGCCTTCACCGCGCGTTGAGTGGATCCCGGGTTGGAGCCGAAGCGCGCCGGGTATAATCCCGGTGGGAGATATCCATGGCCGGAGAAGATCTGAAAAACAGAGTGGATTGGCTGGACGAGGAGCGCCGAAAGGACCGGGCGCTGCTGGCCAAGCTTGAAGAGCGGCTGGTGAACCTTACCGGCGGGTTAGAATCCCAGGCCCGGCAGCTGCAGGAAACGAGCTCGCAGCTGACGAAGCTGAACACCCGCATCCAGCCGCAGAAGATTGACGAATTGATCTCCAAACACCGCGAAGACACCGCCCGCGCGCTGGACGCGATGGATAAACGGCGCCTGGAACTCGAGGATCAGGCGGGACGGTCGCGCGCGATGGAAAAGAACCGGATTGATAAATCGGTCGGCGAATTCAAGAAACAGATCGAGCAGCTTGGCGACCTGCAGGAATCGGTGGAGGCCCGCAAATCCGAGCAGGCGCGGCAGGCCGTTCTGCTGCAGGATATGCGCAAGACTCTGGAAGTGATCCAGAAGCGGGATGAGGAGCGGACGCGCATCATCGCCGCCACCGAGGAAGGCCGGCGGCAGGATATCCGCCGCATGGCGGACATCCAGGGTGAACAGCAGTCGATCCGCGAGAAGGGGAGCGAGAACTCCGCGCGATTGGACGCGGTGGAATCCACCGGCCGGCGGGTCGACGCACGCCTGGCGGAACTCATGGCCCTGGAACTCGAGCGTCGCAATGCTATGGCCGTCTGGCAGGAACAGCAAACCTCGGCCTTGGTGGAACGCGAAAGGCAATGGAAGGACTGGGAAAAACGCAGCGCGGAATCGATCGCCCGGATGACGGAATTTCTAAAGCAGGTCGAAAGCTTTCAGGAACTGCACCGGACCATGCGTCAGTCCATCGACGAGTACCACAGCCTTTCCGACCGGATGGAGCAGAAAATCAAGGAGATGGCGGAGATCCAGCGCATTCAGGAGGACCGTCTTCGCCAGGACTGGACCACCTTCCTGGCCGACGACCAGAAGCGGTGGACGGCGCAGAATCTCACTTGGGAAGACGAGTGGCGCGAACGGGATCGCAAATTCGCCAAAGTTGCGGATAAGCTCACGCACCTGGAAGAACAACTCGAGGAAATCGCCGACAGCATCCGTTCCGTGGAGGAAGGGGACCGGGCGCGGCTGGAGACCCTCGCCAACACGATCCGCGAGTGGCTGGCGCGGACCACGCCGAAGTAAAATCGACGATGGACCATAGACCATAGACCATAGACCATCGTAATTTCCTGATGGAATTGACGTCATGGGTTTACCCTGGATAAGAAACTTCCTGCTTTCAGGAAGTTTTTTTTATCCGCGGACCCTTCTTAACCCCCTCTCCTGGAGTTCCTCCAGGAGAGGGGGTAGGGGGTGAGGAAGTGTTTTACTTTCCCTTTAGAATCTGACTCGCAATCGCATCCAGTTCTTCGTCGGAATAATAATATAAAAGGACCAGGCCGCCGCGTTTGCCGCGTTTGATCGTCACCCGCGTGCCCAACGCCTCTTCGAATTTTTTCTCGAGCGCGCGCAGGTCCGGGGGCAGGCGCGGCGGGGCAGGCTTGGGGGACCGCTTGCCGGTCATCCGGCGCGCGAGTTCCTCGGTCTGGCGGACGCTCAGGTCGCGCTTGAGGACGGTATCCACCGCGGCCAGCTGGGCCTGGATGGTCGGGAGGGCCAGGATGGCGCGCGCGTGGCCTTCGGTAATTTGTCCGCCGCCCAGCGCCTGCCGCACGCGCTCCGGCAATTTCAAGAGCCGCAGCGTGTTCGAGACCGCGACGCGGCTCTTACCCACTCTCCGCGCGACATCCTCGTGCGAGAGCCCGAAATCCTCATGCAGATGGCGGTAGGCTTCGGCCGTTTCCAGCGGGGAAAGATCCTCGCGCTGGAGATTTTCGATCAGCGCCAGTTCCAGGCGCTGCTGGTCGGTCGCATCGCGGACCAGAACCGGAACCCGTTCGAGTCCGGCCAGCTTCGACGCTTCCAGCCGCCGCTCGCCGGCGATCAGGATGTACTCTTCGGCGACCGCCCCGCGGCTGACAATCAGCGGCTGGATCACGCCGTGTTCGCGGATCGACGCCGCCAATTCCTCGAGCTCGCCGGAGTCGATCGTCGTCCGCGGCTGGCGCGGATTGCGGCGGATCTTCTCCACCGCCACCAGCAGCGCGTCGGCGGAGGAGGCTTCGACCGGGAGGAGGGCGTCCAAACCGCGTCCGAGTCCGTGTTTTTTTCCGCTCATGGATTCATCCCTTGGCGTGGATCCGGGCCCCGTCGGATTTCAGGATTTCCTCCGCCAGTTCCTGGTACGCGAGCGCGCCGATGGAGGTGGGGGCGTAAAGGGAAATCGGAATTCCGTGGGAAGGCGCTTCCGCCAGCCGGATGCTGCGCGGGATAACGCTGGTGAAGACCTTGGCCGGAAAATGCCGGCGGACTTCGTCGATCACCTGGTTGCCCAGGTTCGTTCGTCCGTCGAACATCGTCATCACGACGCCGCGAATCTCGAGCTGCGGATGGAAGGAGGCGCGCACGCGGCCGATGGTCTGGGTCAGCTGGCTCAAGCCTTCGAGCGCGAGGTATTCGCACTGGACGGGAATGACCGCGCCGCCGCCGGCGGCAACCAGCGCGTTCAGGGTGAGGATGCCGAGCGACGGCGGGGAATCGATCAGGATGTAATCGTAGGCCGGGAGGATTTCCCGGAGCGCGTCCCGGAGGCGGACCTCGCGCCTTTCCTCGTTGATGAGCTCCACTTCCGCGCCGGTCAGATCCGGGGTGGAGGGAATCAGGCTCAGCCCGAGCTGTTCGTTCTTTAATATCGCCGCGACGGGGGGGCAGGAGCCGATCAGCACCTCGTAGGTTCCATTGCGGACGTTGCGCTTATCGACGCCCAGGCAGGAGGTCGCGTTGGCCTGCGGATCAAGGTCGACCATCAGCACGCGCTGGCCGAGCGCGGCGAAACACGACGCCAGGCTGATGGTGGTGGTCGTCTTGCCGACGCCGCCTTTCTGGTTGACGAACGCGTAAACTTTGGTCACAGGGCAATCCCCGTTCGTTTCGCTTGGAGGATTTCCTCGCGGGTCGGCACTCCCGCCAGGCCCGGCCGGGTCACCGAGAGCGAGGCGAGCGCGGTCGCCAGGCGGCCGGCTTCCCACGCGTCGCCGGTTTCCTTCAGGCGCAGGAAAAAGACGGCGGCGAAAATATCGCCCGCGCCGGTCGGATCCACAACGGTTTCCTTCGGCGCCGGGATGGCGCGCGCTTTCCCCCTCCAAAAGACGCGGCAGCCGCGTTCTCCGTCCGTCACCGCGCAAACCGGGGTTAGCGCGGCCAGGCCGGCGGCCAGGGCTTCGTCGCCGCCGACGTCGTCCATGCTGAACACCGAAACGTGCGCATTCCGCGCCGCCTCCTCCGCATCCGGACTGAAGATATGACGCACCCGGCCGTCGGTATCCCAGTCGCGCATCCAGCCCTGCAGCGTCACGCAGCACAGGGATTTCAGAAAAAGGTCCATCAGGCCGGGTTTGACTTCCCCGACCACCGGAGCGAGGTGGACGATCTCGGGCGCAAGCCAGGTCCGGGGGATGTGGACCTCCCCCAGCGGTTCGGCGACCGAGCGCACCCATTGTTCCCGCGTGTTTCCGTTGTACCGGTTTTCGAATGTGGTCACGCGGCCGGAGAACACTTTTTGGATCAAAACCCCGTCGAGCGGGGACAGGTCGCAATCGAGCGAGCAGGAAGTCACCAGCGACGGGGATGCGCCATAGGCCAATGCGGTCAGCCCGGCATACGCGGCCGTGCCGCCCATCCGATCGCCTCCGGGGGCGATGTCTTTGGTGACGTGGCCGATGATCAAATATTGGCAAGCGCGGTCGTCGGTGGTTGGCGGCACGGGAAGAATTATACTATCGGCCATGCCCGAACTGCCCGAAGTGGAAACGATCGCGCGCAGGCTGCGCACCGGATGCGGCGGGGAACCC
>JBAVFZ010000267.1:0-10587 GCA_049684495.1 Anaerolineales bacterium
ATTAAGAGTAATATTATCCGAATAAAAAAATACACTTATTTTTTACGCGTCTCCTTGACTTTTGTCATATTATTAGTATGATAACTTCCTATTCGGTGCCATTTCCACTGGGAGGTCCTCATGAGAAGAAGGATGTTCCTGATCCTGGCTCTGATCATTTTTGTTGTCGCCGGTGTTATCTACATCGTATTCCAATTTGGCGGCTCAGCCCTTGGAGGCGGAGCGAAGACACCGACTCCCGAAGTCAGCACCTACAATATTGTTTTTGTCGCACAAGACATCCCTGCCGGAACAGAAATCACCAAGGACAGCCTCATCCTCGGGCCCTGGCCGAGAGATTTGCCGTTGCCGGGTCTGGTGACGGATGTGGCGGCCGTGGTGGGGAGGCGGGCGCGCATCGATCTGCGCCGCGGCGAACCGGTCTTCTCCTCGCAGGTAGTGGAGAGCGGCACGCTGGTTTCAGACACCGCTTCACAAACGGCGTTGAAGATCAAACCCGGGAAAGTGGCGATCGCAGTGCCGATGAGCCGGCTATCGGGTGTGGCATATGCCATCGGTAACGGCGACCACATCATGATCATCGCCTCGCTGCTGTACATCAACCTGGACGCGGGTTTCCAGACCGACATGCCGAACAATATGCTCCTGGTCGGGATCGACGCAGAGGGCAAAGTCACATTCCTTCAGGTCCAGGGCGGGCGGATCTTTAAGGAATCCCCCTTGAGCGATGTCTTGCTGGCTACGTATTACACGCCCATCGAGTTCCAGCGCCCCCGTCTGGCCAGCGCCATCCTGGTGACGGATGCGCGGGTACTCAGCGTCGGCACGGTGAATACGCCGGCGGTCCCGATCACGACCCCCGTCGCGGGAGAGGCTCAGACGGTGCCAATCGCGGCCGGAATACCCGACATCCTTGTGATCGAGGTGACTCCCCAGGAGGCGCTGGCGATCAGTTTCGTCATCCGCCTGCGCGCCGATCTGACCTATGCGCTTCGCTCGGCCGGGGATACCACCGCGATCAGCGTTCCATCGATGGATCTGAAGCGCCTGATGGACGATTTTAAAATAGATCTGCCGCCCAATCTGTCCTACGGGACGGTGCCGCGGATCGATCTGCCGTATCTCCCCGTCCTGGGGAACGACATTCCCGTCGAAGCAAGGTAGGGAGACGGTGGCAGATAAAATCCGCGTTCTAATCGTCGACGATATCGCCGAAACGCGCGAAAATATACGGCGCCTGCTTCAATTCGAACGGGATATGGAGGTTGTGGGTGGAGCCCGGACCGGTAAGGAGGCGCTCACCCTCGCCCGCGAGTCCCAGCCGCATGTCGTCATCATGGACATTAACATGCCCGATATGGACGGCATAACGGCGACGGAAGCGATGTTGAAGGAACTTCCCAACACGCAGATCGTCATCCTATCCGTCCAGAACGAGCCGGATTACATGCGACGGGCGATGCTGGCGGGTGCACGCGACTTTCTCCCCAAACCCCCCTCCGCCGACGAACTGGTTGCCACTATCCGCAAGGTGGGCCAACGGGCGCTCACGCAACCTTCGGTAATGCCGGTCATCCAAACCCCGGGCGCGCCGGTCGGCGCCGGATCGGTCATTTCGCATGCGCATCACGGAAAGGTGATCGTGATCTACAGCCCGCGGGGCGGTGTTGGCCGGACGATGGTGGCCACCAATCTGGCAATCTCGCTGCAGACCGCAGACACTCCGACCGTCGTGGTGGACGCCGCGCTTCAGTTCGGCGACGTATCCGCCTGTTTGAATCTGCAAACACGGAACAGCCTGCTCGATCTGGTGGAGCAGTCGGGCGAGTTGGACGCCGAACTTATCGAACGGATCTCGATTCATCACCCCTCCGGTTTGAAGGTGATCGCCGCGCCGGCCCGGCCGGAACAGGCGGAAGCCGTCCAGGGCGCGCAAATCAGCAAGGTGATCCGCTTCCTGACGACGGTCTTCCAATACGTGGTCGTCGATACCTCCTCCGCGCTCAACGAGGCAACCATCGGCGCGATCGATGCCAGCGACGTTGTGGTCCTGATCGGCGCGCCGGACCTTCCGACCATCAAAAACCTGCGCATGTTCTTCGACCTGGGGGAAGCCCTTAACCTAACCCCGCAGAAGATCATCCTGATCATGAACCGGATGGACAAGCGCTTTGGAATTTCCGCCGAGAAGGTCGCGGATCTCCTTAAGCAGCCCATCGTCTCGCAAATCCCACTGGACGACCGCGTAGTGCCCCTGTCCACGAACAACGGAGAACCGTTTATCCTGCAGGACCGCACAAAACCCGTTGCCCGTGCCATTCTCGAAATGGCGCAAGCCATAAAAACCCGCTTGGCGGAGATCGCACAGGCCGGCCAGCCGGAAGAGAAAAAGCAGTCCGCCGTCGCCAAGATAAGATGATTCAAGGAACATCCTTCCTGTAGAAAGGAAGTGTCGTCGTGTCGCTACTCAGACGAATCGAGCAAGGTCAATCTCAGACGCCGCAGCAGGAGGATCTCAGCGCATCCCGATTGGCGGAATTACGGTCCCGCCGTCCGGCATCCCCGGCCGCGACTCAACAGGGATCCCGCGATGCGTATTTCGACCTGAAGACCCGCGTTCAAAACAAACTGCTCGGCGAACTCGATCCCTCCATGGATGTCGGCCGGACGGCGGAAGTCCGCCGGACGATCGAGGAGCTATTCGAAAACATCCTCGCGGAGGAGGCCATCGCGCTCTCCCGGGCCGAGAAGAAGCGGTTGTTCGAGGCGATCGTCGCGGAGATCCTCGGCTTCGGCCCGCTGGAACCTCTGCTGGCCGAAGAGAGCGTGACGGAAATCATGGTGAACGGCTCCAAGAACGTGTTTGTCGAGCGCAAAGGGAAGGTCGAACGCGTGCCGGTGAGTTTTGAAAGCGACGACCATGTCATGCGGATCATCGACCGCATCGTCTCACCCCTCGGGCGGCGCATCGATGAATCCAGCCCGTACGTGGACGCGCGCCTCCCGGACGGCTCCCGCGTCAACGCCGTGATACCGCCGATCTCGCTGGTCGGTCCGGTCCTGACCATCCGGAAATTCGCGAAAATCCCGATCACGATCGAAAACCTGATCGGTTTCGGCACCATCACCGCCGAGGCCGTCGAATTCCTCAAGGCCAGCGTAGTTTCGCGGTTAAACGTGGTCATTTCCGGCGGTACCGGTTCCGGAAAGACAACCCTGCTGAACATCCTTTCCCAATTCATCCCCTCCGACGAGCGCATCATCACCATCGAAAACGCCGCGGAGCTCCAACTCCGCCAGGAACACGTGGTTTCATTGGAATCGCGCCCGCCCAACATTGAAGGCCGCGGGGAAGTGACCATCCGCGATCTGGTGGTTAACGCGTTGCGGATGCGCCCCGAACGGATCGTGGTGGGAGAGGTCCGCGATGAAGCGGCGCTGGACATGTTGCAGGCGATGAACACCGGCCATGACGGATCCATGACCACGCTCCACTCCAACAGCCCGCGGGATACGCTTTCCCGTCTCGAAACCATGGTGATGATGGCCGGAATGGACCTCCCATCCCGCGCCATACGCGAACAGATTGCCTCCGCCATCAACCTGATCGTGCATCAGGAGCGCCTGCGCGACGGCTCCCGCCACGTCACGTACATAACGGAAGTGCAGGGCATGGAAGGCGAAGTGATCACCATGACGGACCTGTTTGTGTTTGAACAGACGGGCATCGAGAGCGGCAGGGTGGTGGGCCGCTTGCGGCCGACCGGTTTGCGGCCCAAGTTCATGGACCGCATCGAAGCCAGCGGCATCCACCTGCCGGCGTCCGTGTTCGGGATCGGGGAACGAATGCGGTATTGATCTGCCGCGGAGTGCTTTCATGTCTCCCTTACTGATCTCCATTATCTTCGTCGCGATTGCGATCGGGCTCCTGGCTTTTGCCTTTCTGGGGTCCGGCGAATCATCCGTGGAAGAACGGCTGAGCCGTTACACGGAAATATCCGGCAAATCCTCCGACGCCGAAGAATCCAAGGAAGAGAAACAGAAGAGCAGCCCGATCGCGGATTATCTTGATAAATCCTTCGCGAAATCGAACTGGTTTGAAAACATCTCCAAAGACCTCGCCCGGGCCGATCTGAAACTCCGCCCGGCCGAATATTTCATGCTGATCATCATTGCCTGCGTGGGGATGGCCGTGGTGGCCGCCTTTTTGTTCGGCAACGTCTTTTTCGGAATCATCGGCGGTGTGGCCGGCTTATTCGTGCCCGGGATAGTCATCAAACAGAAGAAAAGCGGGCGCCTGCATAAGTTTGAATCGCAGATGGCGGATATGCTGAACCTTACGGTCAACAGCCTGCGGGCCGGTTATTCCGTGATCCAGGCGCTGGAATCCGTCGCCAAAGAAATGCCGGCCCCCGTCTCGGTGGAAATCCGCCGCGTGGTCCAGGAGGTCCAGATCGGCCTGACTCTGGATACGGCGCTGGAGAATCTGCTTCGCCGCATGGACAGCGCGGACCTCAAGCTGATCATCACCGCGATCAATATTCAACGCGAAGTCGGCGGCAACCTGGCGGAAATTCTCGACACGATCTCCCACACCATCCGGGAACGGGTCCGGATCAAAGGCGAAATCCGCGTGCTGACGGCTCAGCAATCCATCACCGGCTACCTGATCGGAGCCCTGCCGTTCATCCTCGGGCTCTTTATCTATCTCTATAATCCAACCTACGTTGGAAAATTTTGGGCGCCGGAATCCCGCACCTGCGGAATTCCTATGCTGATCTGCGGGTTCCTGCTGATCGTTGTCGGTTTTGTCGCCGTTCGGAAGATCGTCTCGATTGAGGTTTAAGGGAAAACCATGCTAGTCGCGATTTTCATCGGGGTTGTGGTGATCGGGGCGGCCGTTTTGGTCTATGCGGCCCTGAAAATGCCGAAGAATCAGACTCCTTTGGACACCCGGCTTTCGGAATACGCCGGGCGCGAAGTCCCGATCAGCCTGGAAGAAATCGAATTACAACAGCCGTTTCACGAGCGGATCATCCTGCCCGTGCTTAAGGCGGTCAGCGACCTGATCATCCGGTTCACCCCGGCCGCGAACATCCAGACCATCCAAAAGAAGTTGGATCTTGCGGGCAATCCCTGGGGCGTCGAAGCGCCGGTCTACTGGTCGATGCAGATCGTCTTCGCGGCCATCTTCGGCGGGCTTTTATCGTTCCTTTTTATTTTTGGATCGTTGAAACTCCAATGGTATATGTCCTTGGGGATCATCCTCTTCAGCGCGGTGTTCGGGTATTATTTCCCGCGCTTGTATCTGGACAGCAAGATAAAGCGGCGGCAGGACGCCGTCCAGAAAGCCATGCCGGACGCGCTCGACCTGCTGACCATCTGTGTCGAGGCCGGTCTGGGTTTCGATTCCGCCATGTCTAAAGTCACGGAAGAATGGGAGAATGAACTGGGGGCGGCCTTCGGACGGGTCATACAGGAAATCCGTCTGGGAAAGCTTCGACGGGATGCGCTCCGGGACATGGCGGAGCGGGTGGGTCTTGCCGAAATGACGAGTTTTGTGGCGGCGGTGGTTCAGTCCGAACAATTGGGCGTAAGCATGTCGCGTGTTCTCCGGATCCAAGCCGATCAGATGCGGCTCCGGCGCAGGCAGATCGCGGAGGAGAAAGCCCGGCAAGCGCCCGTTAAGATGATGATCCCGCTGGTGTTTCTGATCTTCCCCTCGATCCTCATCGTCCTTCTGGGGCCCGCCGGATTGATCCTTTTCACTTCTCCGGTGGGATCGATGTTCTTCGGAGGATAATGGGTAAACGGGTCACGGTCCGAAAATATTCGGCGATCGAAAAGCAGACCCGCACGTTTTTCTCCTCGCTGCTCGACCTTATTTTTCCGCCCCGCTGCGTCTCCTGCAGGACGCTCGGCCGGCGCCTGTGCGAACCTTGCGCCGGCGGGATCTCGTGGATCGATTCGAACTTCTGTGCACAGTGCGGACTTCCCCTGGAAGGGCGAATAAACCATTCCTGCATCGACCCAAGCGGCCTGCGATTTGTCCGTTCGGCGGCGGTTTTTTCCGGCGTGATGCGCAAAGCCCTGCATGGATTGAAATATTATTCCGACCGCTCCCTGGCGGAGCAATTGGTCCGCCGGGCCCACCGGCATTGGAATCCACCCTCGTGGGATTTCGACACCCTGATGCCGGTCCCGCTCGGCCGGGAGCGGGAGCGGGCGCGCGGATATAACCAGTCCCTCCTCCTGGCGGAAGCCCTCTCCCGCATGGTGGGCATCCCGGTGGACGCCCGAAGCCTCACCCGCGTCCGGGAAACTCCGTCGCAGGTGGGATTATCGATCCAGGCCCGAAAGCAAAACACGGCCAACGCGTTCCGGGCGTCCGCCGTCCAGCGCCGAAAGGTGCTTCTGGTGGATGATGTTTGCACAACGGGTGCGACTTTACAAAGCTGCGCGGATGCGCTGGTTCAGGCGGGATCGGACGGCGTGGGCGCATTAACCATCGCCCGGGCCATCCTGCCCGCGGCCCGGCAGGAAATATATTAAAATCCTTTCCAACAGGAGGACAACAATGACCATCCAAATCCTTGTCAACGCGTCTGGGATGGAAATGACCCCGCACCTTAAAGAATATGTTGAAAAAAAGGTACATAAATTGGGCAAGATCCTCGACAACATCGACGAAGCCAGGGTGGAGTTGAAGTATGACGGCTCGCTCCGGAGCGATTCCGACAAACATATCGCCCAGATGACCGTCCGCGGACGAAACCTGCTGTTGCGCGCCGAGGAGCGCAGCAACGACATCTACACATCGATCGATGTCGCGCTGGACAAGCTGCATCGAAGGGTTGATAAATTCAAGGGGAAGCGCCTGCACGGCCGTGTGGAATCCGGTCCGTTCGAAGTTGAATCCGCTGAAAGGCCGGAGTCGGAACCATCCGCCTCCGACCAGCCGATCGTGCGCAGGAAAAAATTCCTCGTCGAACCGATGAGCGAACTGGAAGCCGTCGAGCAGATGCACATGCTGGGGCATGAGGATTTCTTTCTCTTCCAGAATGTGCGCACAGCTGCGGTGAACGTGATTTACAAACGGAGGGATGGTACGTTCGGGATTCTGGAGCCGGAAATCCGCTGATCCGATCGCGGGCGCAAAAATGCGCCCGCGAATGTTTAGCGGCTGGTTTCAAGCCCCCAGCGTTCCCGGATCCGCATTTCGATGGGTGTAAACACGAGGAAATCCACCAGCAGCCCGATCAGGACGATGATCAGCATGACCGAAATCACCTGGGCCATATCGTTTAATTCCCGGCCCATGGTGAGCAGATGTCCGAGGCTGGCCATCCCGCCGTAATACAGAAGCTCTCCGGCCATGAGGGAGCGCCAGGCAAAAGACCACCCCAATTTCATTCCCGAAACGATGGAAGGCAAGGCGGCCGGCAGGATGACGCGGGAATAGAGCTGAAAGCCGGCGGCGCCCATAGTTTTGGCGGCCTGCAGGAAAAGGGGCGGGGTGTTGTGAATGCCATCCGCCGTGGAGAGCGAAATGGAAAGCACGGCGCCCATGATGACGACAAAGATTATCGCCTTCTCCGACAGCCCAAACCATAAAAGCGCCAACGGCAGCCAGCAGACGCTGGGAAGCGCCTGTAAACCCAGGATGACCGATCCGACGGTCTTTTGGACGATCGGAATCCGCCCGACGAACAAACCCAGGGTGATCCCCAGCAGCAGGGAAATCCCGTACCCCATCGCCAGCCGCCGAAGGCTGATCATGATCGCCAGCGGATAACTGCCGTTGGCAAACCCATGCCACATGGATGCAAGGACGCTGGTAAAGGACGGAAAGATATAACTCGGCCAGATCTCCAGCCGGGCCACGACCTCCCAGATGATGATCAGCAGGCCGAAGAAGGCGATTCTAGTCAGCCAATTCTTCATGATCCAATTCCTTTTTATTGGCCGCGAGGACCTCTTCCCGAAGGTCTGAAAGCACTTCCCGCACCGCTTCGACCAGTGCGAAATCCTCGATATGGCGCGGGCGGGGCAGTTCGCAGTGGAATTCTTTTTTAAGCTGTCCGGGGCGGGCGGAGAGCAGGAGTACGCGGTCTCCCAACACGAACGCCTCGCGCACATTATGCGTCACGAACAAAATGGTCGTCCCGGTCTTCTGCCAGATCTCCTGCATTTCGGTGTGCAGCATATCCCGGGTCTGGGCATCCAGCGCCGCAAACGGCTCGTCCATGAGCAGAATATCCGGCTCGAGCGCGAGCGCCCGGGCCAAAGCGACGCGCTGTTTCATCCCGCCGGAGAGTTCATGGGTATACGCCTTGCGAAAGCTGCTGAGGCCCACCAGCCGCAAGAATTCCATGACCTTTTTGGATTGATCCTTTTTCGGAACTCCCGCGCAATCCAATCCAAAGGACACATTGTCCATCACATTCAACCAGGGGAATAGTGCCGGTTCCTGGAAAATGAGCACCCGGTCCCGTCCGGGGCCCGTGATCTCCTGGCCGTCCACCAGAACGCACCCGGAATCCGCTTTCTCCAAACCCGCGATGAGATGCAACAGGGTTGTTTTTCCACAGCCCGACGGGCCCAGCAGACAAATAAATTCCCCGGCTTTCACATCGAAGGAAATATTTTCCAGCGCCGGCGTGGATTCACGGTGGCTGTGTAAGAAAACCTTCGTCAGTGACTGGACGGATAGCTTCAACGGTTCTCCTGTGTGAAAAAGGACGGGTACCCGCGGTTCATGGCCGGCTACCGCGGCTTCCCAGACGATGTGGGTGGATCCGGATGCGGCTACCTGTAGGAGAAACCCTGCGCCGGGTTCTCGCGGAACAACATACTAGAGTAGAATTATACAGTATTCTTCCGAATGCGGCATCCGTACGGATGGAGAATTTGCGGTATGGACCTGAAAATCACCTCCGAAAGAATGCAGGCGCTTGCCAAAGAAATTCTCTATCACGATTACCGGTATTACAATTTGAATGCACCCGTCATCAGCGATTCGGAATACGACCGGCTGATGCGCGAACTGGCCGAGTTGGAGGAAAAATACCCGGAATTTAAATCGCCGGATTCCCCCACCCAGCGGGTCGGCGGTACGATCTCCGAAAAATTCAACCGCGTTTCCCACCCCCAGCCGGTGCTGAGCCTCGCCAACGCGTTTTCCGCCGAAGACCTCAAAGCCTGGTATGAACGGATCCTGAAGTTATCGGCGGAAGTGCGGACCGCCGCCTTCGTGATGGAACCGAAAATCGACGGATTGACCGTCGTCCTGCATTACGCCGACGGCGTGTTCCGGCTGGGGGCGACCCGGGGCGATGGAACGGAGGGGGAGGACATCACTCCCAATTTACGGACGGTACGGTCGCTTCCCCTGCGCATCCCGGCGGACCCGAAGTATGCCGGCGGTCTCCCGCGCAGGCTCGTCGTCCGCGGCGAGGCTTTTTTCCCTGTCGCCGAATTTGAAAAATTAAACGCGCGCCTGGCACAACAGGGTGAAAAGACGTACGTCAATCCCCGAAATGCCGCATCCGGAGCGCTGCGCCAGCTGGATTCCAAACTTACGGCGGAACGTCCCATCGACCTTTTATGCTATTCGATTATGGTATGGGAAGGCGACCGAGCCCCCCAAACGCAATGGGAAACCCTGATGGCCCTGAAGGGACTCGGTTTCCCCGTACCCGCGATGGCGGAGAGGGCGGAAAACATCGACGCGGTGATCCGCTTCTGCACCGTGTTCGAGGGCCAACGGGATGCGTTCCCTTTCGAAACCGACGGGATGGTCGTCAAACTCGACAACCTTCCGCTGGCGGCGGCACTGGGGTACGCCGGGAGGGATCCGCGGGGCGCCATCGCCTACAAATTCGCATCGCGGGAAGTGAGTACAACCCTGCTCGATATCGGCGTTAATGTCGGTCGCACGGGAGTGCTCACCCCGTTCGCCATCCTGGAACCGGTCTCCATCGGGGGCGTCACCGTGAGCCGGGCCACGCTGCATAACTTCGATTTCATCCGGGAGCGCGATATCCACCTCGGCGACCGGGTGATGCTGAAGCGGGCGGGGGACGTCATCCCGTATGTGATCGGACCGGTTGTGGATGTCCGGACCGGCAGGGAGAAACGGTATGCGCCGCCCGCGAAATGCCCTTCCTGTAAGGAGGCCGTGCACAGGGCCGAGGGGGAGGTCGCCTACTATTGCATTAATTCCGGGTGCCCGGACCAGTTGGTCCGGAATTTGGAGCATTTCGCGTCGCGAAGCGCCATGGATATCGAGGGATTGGGAATCAAGATCGTCGAACAAATCGCGCAATCCGGATTGGTGAAGGATCTTGCGGGTGTTTACGAGCTGACCTTGAACGATCTTCTAGCCCTGGAAGGGTTCAAAGAGAAGAAAGCACAGAATCTTCTGGATGCCATTACGGCTTCCAAACGGCAGAACCTGCCCCGCCTGCTGACCGGAATCGGCATCCCCGGTGTGGGTGAAGTCCTGGCGGCCGATCTGGCGGCGGAATTCGGCGGCTTGGATGCTTTGCAGAACGCCTCCCGGGAACGCCTGCAGCAGATTGAAGG
>JBAVFZ010000268.1:0-3879 GCA_049684495.1 Anaerolineales bacterium
ATCATTTCACGCAAAGCAACTTGCCTGGGATCCTGGTTTGCGAATTGGCGGTTTGGTTTGTCGAAGCGTCCATTTTAGCGATCGCTTTGCGGAAGAAAGCGCGAACCCGGGAAGCGTTGCTGCTCAGCCTGGTTCTGAACGGAGCCAGTTTCGGGATCGGATTGCTGCTGCCGTTCTAAACGTTCCTTTTTCACTCTGTCATTCGTGGAGAAAATGGACCATCGACCATCGATAAATCGATTATGGACGATGGATGTGGCATTCGTTGTTTGACCATCCACGGAGAACACAGAGACACACAGAGAAATTCCTCGATTTATCTCCGTGACCCTCCGTGCCCTCCGTGGATGTAATTATTCGTTTGCTTGCCCGCATGTTTTAAGGACAGTACCCTATCGGTCTTTGGTTTGACCTATCACCGGCTTTGTAGTATCCTTCCTCCCGACCGACCGGTCGGTCGGGAGGCGAACCATGATGACCACCGATACTCGCGAAAAGATCCTGCAGGTGGCGGGCAAACTGATCGTCCGCCAAGGGTACACAGCCACCTCGATTTCCCAAATCGCCGGGGAAACCGGGATCGGGAAGGCGACCGTCTACCACCATTTCCCCGACAAGGAGGCGATCGTCTACGCCCTCCTCGATCGGAGTTCCTCACGCGTCCATGAAACCCTCTTGGCGGTGAACGCCGGGGATGATCCGCGCCGGCAGATCGAAGCCATCGCCAAGGCCGGCATCCGCCTTCGGGGCGAATCGTTCGATCTCTTCCAGGTGATCCGGCGCGAGGTTCCCGGCAGCCGGAACCGGGTGCATGCGGAACTGGCTTCCTTCTTTGTCGTGTATACCACCCAATTCACGAAAGCCATTCAAACGGGAGTGCGGCAGGGCATCTTCCGCCCCGTGGATCCCTCCGAGGCCGCGCGCACGCTTCTGACGATGCTGGCCGGTTTGTACGTTCAGATCTACCTGAGCGGCAACCGGATTCCGGATCCGGAAAAGACGATTCATTCCATGCTGGAGATCTTCTTCCGCGGAATCGAAACTCGTTGACGGGTATCCCGATGTTCATAAGGAAAGGAAAACTATTTTATGCGTTGGATACGAAATCTATCCGAATTGACAGGCGGTGATCTGCCCCTGGCCGGCGGCAAGGCGGCCAACCTCGGCGTGATGATCCGCGGCGGGATGCCGGTTCCCCCGGGATTCTGCATTACTACCGGCGCCTACCGGGAATTTGTCCTCCGGAATGATCTGGGGAAGGAAATCGAAGCAATCCTGAAGACCATCGATCGCGTGGAGCCGGAGCCGCTGGAATCCGCCGCCAAAAAAATCCGGGCGTGGTTTCTATCCGGCCGCATGCCGCAGGAGATAGCGGAGGAAATCCGCGCCGCTTACCGCGCGCTGGATAGCGGGGCGGATGCGGCGGTCGCGGTGCGCTCCTCGGCCACCGCGGAGGATCTGCCGGAAATGAGTTTCGCCGGCCAGCAGGAAACCTTCCTCAACGTGATCGGCGGCGATCCGCTGCTGCAATCGGCGGTGGAATGCTGGGCTAGCCTGTGGACCGCGCGCGCGATCGGCTACCGGATGCGCAACGCGGTCCCGGTGGAGGGCCTAGCGCTGGCGGTCGTCGTCCAGCGCATGATCCCGTCGGAGGCTTCGGGCGTACTCTTCACCGCCAATCCGCTCAGCGGCAGCCGGCGGGAAACCGTGATCGATGCGACCTTCGGATTGGGGGAAGCGCTGGTGGGGGGGAAAGTCGAGCCGGATCATTATGTCGTCCGAATGCCGGATGAACAAATCCTTTCCAAACAGCTTGGAGCCAAGGCGTTCCAGATCCGCGCCCGGCCCGGCGGCGGAACGGAGAGCAGCGAACACGACTCCCAATCGCGGCAGGCGCTCGACGACGGGCAAATCCTCGAATTGGCTCGGCTCGGCGGGCGGGCGCGGGCGCTTTTCGCCGACCCGCAGGATATCGAGTGGGCGCTGGCGGAGGGCAAATTCCACCTCGTGCAATCGCGCCCGATCACCTCGCTCTTCCCGGTGCCGGAAGGATTTCCGGACGGGAAGCTGCGCCTGTTCTTTTCCTTCGCGGCTGTACAGGGAATGCAGGATCCGATGACTCCGCTCGGGCAGGATTCACTGAAAATGATCGTGAGCGTCGCCGCCCGATTATTCGGAGTCCGGACCACCTCCGAGAGCCAGACCGTGTTCTACATTGCCGGCGAGCGGATCTGGATGAACTTTACCCCGATCCTGAAAAATTCGTCCGGCCGCCGGGCCGTGCCGGTCATCACCGCGCTGGTCGAGCCGGCCATCGGACAGGCGGTGCAGCAATTGCGCGACGATCCGGAACTTCAGCCGGGGCGCGCGGGGATCAGCCCAACCGCGCTGTTCCGGCTGGGGCGCTTCTTCGCGCCGCTCGGGTTCAACATCCTCCGCAACCTGATCTCGCCCCGCGCCCGGCGCGAATACATTGTCGCCGGCGGCGAGCGGCTCCTGGAGGAAATGGAAGCCCGATGCGCCACGATCACGGGCGACCGCTATCAGCGGCTTGACAAGGTGATCAACCTGCTGCCGGACCTGGCCGCCGGTAATCTTCCGTACACGTTCCTGCGGTTCGTCTCCGGCGTGGCGGCGGGGATGGTTTCGTGGAACGTTCTGAATATACTGGCGCGCAAGGCGATGGAGGATCCGGCGGACCGGGCCGAAGTGCAGGATCTCGTCCTCTCGGTGACGCGCGGGATGCCCTACAACCCGACGACGGAAATGGACCTGGCTCTGTGGGATATGGCCAAGGCCATCCGGCGCGACCCGGAATCCCGCGCCGCGGTACAGGGCGGGCAAGCCGCGGAGCTCGCCCGGATGTACCGGGAGGGGGTTCTTCCCGCGCCGGTCATGCGAGCGGCGGAGCGGTTCCTGCGAAAATACGGCGGACGCGGATTTGGTGAGATCGACCTGGGGCGCACCCGCTGGGCGGAGGATCCGACGCATGTGTTCGAGATGCTGATCAATTTCCTACAGATCGAGGATGAGGCCCGGGCACCGGATGCGGTCTTCGCGCGAAGCGCCGCTTCGGCCGAGGATTCGGTGGGGAGACTCGCGACTGCGGTCGGAAAAACGCGCGGGGGGTGGATCAAGGCGCGGCTGGTGCGCTTCTTCGCGGGCCGGGCGCGCCAGCTGATGGGCGCGCGCGAGAGCCCGAAATTCTTCGCGGTACGGATGATGTACCTCATCCACCGCGAGCTGCTCAAGCTCGGACGCGAATTCGTTTCCGTGGGGGAACTTGCGCGCGAGGATGATCTCTTCTATCTGACCATCTCCGAGATCCGTGCCTTTGCCGCGCGCGAAAACCGTGATTGGCGCGGAATGGTCGCGGGGCGCCGGACGGTTTACCAACGCGAACTTCGGCGCAGGCAGATCCCGCGCCTGCTGCTCAGTGACGGACGCGCCTTCTATGAAGGCATCGCCGCGCATGAGGGAGATTCCGAGAATCGAATCTCCGGCAGCCCGGTCTCGCCGGGCGTCGCCGAGGGACGCGTTCACGTGGTCCTCGACCCGCGCCGGGCGAACCTGCAGCCGGGGGAAATCCTCGTCTGCCCGGGGACCGATCCGTCCTGGACCCCGCTGTTCCTTTCGGCCGGCGCGCTGGTGATGGAGACGGGCGGGATGATGACCCATGGATCGGTGGTGGCGCGCGAATACGGCATCCCGGGCGTCGTCGGCGTGCACGCGGCGACCACCCGCCTCAAAACCGGCCAGCGCGTGCGGGTGGACGGGTCGCGGGGGATTGTAGAAGTGTTGGAGTGACCGTCGACGATCGATAAAACCAGACCATGGACGATGGAAAAACTAAAAGTCGACGATTGACGATCGACATCG
>JBAVFZ010000269.1:0-2569 GCA_049684495.1 Anaerolineales bacterium
CGCAATGCCTGTACGTTACCCGAATAAGTTTTCACCAAATGCGTTATTTCGATCATCAGTAGTCCTCCTTCCACAACAACCAAAAACGGGCCGCTATTACCGCGCAAATCAGGACGAAAAAAGAAATGACGATCGACTGCAGCGCCCGACTACCTCCATTGGGAGTCCCGGAAACTAAGTATTTCAAGGCATCGAAATGTCCGAGGATAAAGGAAGAGACCGGCGAATAAGCCAGCCGCGAGGATCCCCCTGACAGGGAGGGATCCGTCCCCTTGGCGAACCAGGAAGGGGCATTCCAAAGGAAGATCCCGGCTATGGCGGTTGGAACCCCTGCAAGGATGGCCGTCAACCGGGATTTAAACGCGGTGCCGGCCAAAACGCCGATGGAGGTGGCCCATACCACATTAGGGAGACCGGAAAGAAGGGTGAGTTTAAGATACAGATCGGCCTGAGGAGTTCCGATCATGATCACATGCAGAATAATATGGAGGATAAAGACCAGCAACCCGGTTCCAAGAACCGCCGCCAAGGTGCCGATTACTTTTCCGAGTAAATAAACACCTCCCGTCAACGGCATGCTGCGCAACAGTTCGAAAACGCCGAATTGCCGATCCAAGGGAATAGCAGTAACTGCGACAATCGGGAAAAGTCCGAGAACCAGCCATTCAAAAGCGGGCCAAGACTGTGCCAGTGCCTGCGCGCCGGCCTGCGTGGCGGCGGCGGAGGATAACCCCGCCGCGTTATTCGATCCAAAAAACATAGTGGCGATGGTGAGGATAAGGCCGGCGATCACCATTCCGATGATCGGCCCTCCCCGGCGCAGGCAAAAAAGAAACTCCATACGGGCCACGGTTATTATCCGGGTAAGGGTGTTCATCATCGTTTCCTTGTCACGCTGTGGATACCGAGCATATGCTCTTCATCCTTTAGATACTGGGTTGCGCGAGCCAACAGAGCCAAGCCTGCTAGAATTAATACAATTCGATTCATAACGAACGTTATTGGAGAAACCTCTTCTGGGCGGAGAAACAGATGGAAGGGCCACAGGACCGGCCAGCGCTTGATCATGGCATCCCCGCCCAGGATCGTCGCCCCCCACAACGTCATCGTCATCAAGGCGCTGTAAGCGCTTTGATGGGTGGATTGGGTAATCCATAACGCGATACCGGCAAGGCATATGCCGGGTGCCAACCAACCTATGAGGATGTTCCATAGGTTATCCGTATCGGGGAATACCAGGCAAATAACGGTTGCGATAAACCCCAGGCTTCCATGTAAAAAGCCCAAGACCCCCAGCCGCTCTAAAAGGATCCGGGTCATCGAACAGGGGGACGCCAGCAGAATTTCCAACGAGTGTTCATCGCTCGGAGAAAGCACGAAGGCTGCCTGCAAGCCAGTTACCAATGGAATGATATAGATTACCCAACGGGGATAGGAGGGGGAAGCCCCCTCCGTACGCCAAGAAATAATGCTGAGAACAAAGGTTATCGCAATGGCTAATGCGCTTCCGGCCACGGGGAGCCAACCCACCAGTCGGATATCAGTCTTCAAACGAGTCATAAGCCCCTTGAATTTATATCCTC
This sequence comes from Anaerolineales bacterium, assembly GCA_049684495.1. Classification (GTDB taxonomy): domain Bacteria; phylum Chloroflexota; class Anaerolineae; order Anaerolineales; family RBG-16-64-43; genus JAFGKK01. The sequence continues at coordinate 1,584 of JBAVFZ010000269.1, forward strand.
TAAACAGATGAGCTTTAGAAAAGATGAAGTGGATTTGCGCCTTGGAGGCAGTATATTCGGCATTGGGTTATTCTTCAAGTGCTCCGTGACCGGCCGTATTCCCTGCCATAGCCTTATAGCCACTTTAAAAAATGTGTCTTGCCATCATAACACTCCCCTCCAATCCAAGAACTTGTACGGAAGGAAACGGGGGAGGATCCGGAAGCGGGCCGGTTTGTCTCAAGATACCTTGAAATTATTCATATAGTCAAACGCCGTTGGATTTCTTTCCAAGACCGCGCAGTAATTGGTGATGATGGTCTCCAATCGCTGCCGGTGGTTTATACAAAGGCCCTGTTTAATCTGCGAGGGAAAATCCCCATCGATCCCCACCGTATAGCAATTGGGACACATTTGAACCGCCCAGCACTGGCGACATTCTTCGGAATTCATGAAGGCGCTAAATTGATTGAAAACCTCTCGAATTTTCTCAACATCATACCCCTTCCATACGTCCCCGATGGAAAATTGACGGTACACTCGCTCGCACATATGCAAACGGCCCTCGATATCGACAAACACCTTTCTTGCTCCCGGGAAACAGGCGTTTACACGATCCAAGGTATTAGACGCCGGATCGAGAATCTCCCTCCGGTGGAACAACAGATAGGACCGTTCCAAAAGCTGTCTGACGAAGGAGTTGTGGAAAGTGGCGCTTGACGCCTTACCCGCACAATGGGCTTCGCAATATTCCCGCTCTAATCGAATCAGGTCTTTCGTCCGATCCGGATATGGCGGATGATTGTTGGAAAACTCCTCGTTCCCGTCGGAAACATCCGAGATATTCAACCTGCCGCCGAATAAATAAGGATATTTTTCGAAATATTCCCGAAGCGATAGTAGGATGGTTGAAAACGGGATGGTGCAGTTGATCAGGATTTTGTCTTTGTAATAGTTCGGATCCTTCCGGTAAATGAATTGGAGATTTTGAATTACTGTTTCAAAGG
>JBAVFZ010000270.1:0-1666 GCA_049684495.1 Anaerolineales bacterium
ATAATGGGGAGGGGTTAGGGGAGGGGTTTTTCACGTCTTCCCCAGCGCCTGATCCAGGTCCCAGAGGATATCGTCGATCTCCTCGATTCCGATGGAGAGGCGGATGAAATCCGGCGTGACGCCTGCCGCAACCTGCTCTTTGGGCGAGAGCTGGGCGTGGGTCGTGCTGGCCGGATGGATCGCGAGGCTCTTCGCGTCGCCGACATTTGCCAGATGGCTGAAGAGTTGCAGGCTGTCGATGAACTTGCGGCCAGCTTCCAACCCTCCCTTCACCCCAAAGCCCATGATCGCGCCCGGCCCCTTCGGAACATACCGCTTCGAGCGCTCGTAATCCGGATGGCTCTTCAGCCCCGGATACGTGACCCAGGCGGCTTTGGAATGCGCCTCCAGAAATTCCGCGACCTTCTGGGCGTTCGCCACGTGCCGCTCCATGCGCAGGCTGAGGGTTTCCAGCCCCTGCAGCAGCAGGAACGAATTGAAGGGCGCCTGGCACGCGCCGATATCGCGCAGAATCTGCACCCGCGCCTTGGTGATGAACGCCGCCGACCCGAGCGCGGAAAACGTCAACCCGTGGTAGGAGGGATCCGGCTGGGTGAAATTCGGGAAGCGGCCCGAGGCGGCCCAGTCGAAATTGCCGCCGTCGACGATCACCCCGCCGATCGTCGTGCCGTGGCCGCCGATGAACTTGGTCGTCGAATGCAGGACAATGTTTGCCCCCCATTCGAAAGGCCGGCACAGGTACGGTGTGGCGAAGGTGTTGTCGATCACGAGCGGGATGCGGCTCTCCTTCGCGATGGCCGCGACCTCCGCGAATGGGAACACGTTGATTCGTGGATTGCCGAGCGTTTCCCCATACAGGATTTTCGTATTGGGGCGGATGGCGCGGCGGAAATTCTCCGGATCGGCGGGATCCACAAAGGTCACATCGATCCCCAGCCGCGGGAAAGTGTAGTTGAACTGGTTGTAGGTTCCGCCGTAGAGCGTGGAGGCGGAAACGATGTGGTCGCCGGCCGCGCACAGGGCGAAGATCGCCATGGTCTGGGCGGCGTGGCCCGAGGAGGCGGAGAGCGCCCCCACGCCGCCTTCCAGGTCGGCCAGGCGCTGTTCGAACACCTCGTTGGTCGGGTTCATGATCCGCGAGTAAATGTTGCCCGGCTCCTCGAGCGCGAACAGGCGCGCGGCGTGGGCCGTATCGTGGAACGCGAACGATGTGGTCTGGTATATGGGAACCGCCCGCGAACCGGTGGCCGGGTCCGGCTTCTGCCCGGCGTGCAATTGCCGGGTGGCAAAACCGTACGATCTTGCTTTTTCCTGCGTCATGTTTCCTCCTTCGGATTAACCGTCACGCACCGCTCTCCCATGAGAAAAACAAACCGCCTCTTCCGAAAGAAGAGGCGGTGAACTTAATAATTCACTGCCCTCTCATCTTTCAGATTCGGATGACTCGCGTAGTCATCCCTGCTGCCGGAATTGGCACCTGCGTTTCCGCTGGTTGCCGAGGCTTCATCGGGCCGGTCCCTCCGCCTCTCTGGATAAGAGCGCTTTGCGTATGCGGTTGTTGGGCGCGCTTATATCACGGCGGCGGAGCGGATGTCAAGATGATTTTCAATCCTAACCCCCTTCCCCGTTTCGACTGACCTAACCCCCTAGCCCCGCCCCTCAGTTC
>JBAVFZ010000271.1:0-13797 GCA_049684495.1 Anaerolineales bacterium
CTGAAGGACACGAAGCGGTTTAGGAAAATAAAAATACCTTCGTGTTCTTCTGAATTTTCTTCGTGTCCTTCGTGGAGAAGAAAGGCATACACATGAACCCACTTGAAATTTTCCGCGTCTCCTGGGAAGCCATCATCCGCAACAAGGTCCGCTCGATCCTGACGATGCTGGGGATCATCATCGGCGTGGCCGCGGTGATCATGGTGGTGGCTTTCAGCGCGGGCACGGAGGCCACCATCCAGGAAAATATCACCGGCCTGGGCTCCAACCTGATCTTCGTCACCGCCAACTTCAGCCGGATCGGGCCCGGCGGCTTTTCCGCCGGCGCTTCCGCTTCTTCCTCCGGGCTGGTGTTCGACGACGCCACCGCGATCGCCGACAACGTGACCGGCGTGAACGCCGTGGTGGTGGAACAGGGAGCCACGGAGACCGTCAAAGCCGGGGAGACCGTTCTCGACGGCATCTCCATCCTGGGGACCACGCCCGGGTTTCCCACTGTCCGCGATATGACCATCAGCGAAGGGCGTTATCTCAATCAGAGCGATGTGGACCGCAAGCTGAAAGTCGCCGTCCTCGGATACACCCTCGCCCAGCAGCTGTTCCCCGACATCGATCCGGTCGGCCAGGTGATTTCCGTCGGGACCGTCAAAATGACCGTTATTGGGGTTCTGGCCAAGAAGGGGACGGTCGGCGAGGTGGATTACGACGCGCGGTTGTATACCCCGATCACCGTCATCTTCTCCCATTTCACCGATTCGCGCTTCGCCCGGATCGCCGGGGACCGGGTGCGGATGATCTACGTTAAAGTCGACAATTCCAAGAATATGGATTCCGTCATCCTGCAGATCAAGCTGCTGCTGGCCAAGCGGCACAAGACCACGCTCGACAGCCTCGACGTGACCATCACCACGCAGCAGGATGTGATCAGCGCGCAGGAATCCACGACCGCGGCGTTCCGGTCGCTGCTGGCGTGGGTGGCGGCCGTATCCCTGCTGGTGGGCGGGATCGGGATCATGAACATCATGCTGGTGAGCGTGACGGAACGCACGCGCGAAATCGGCATCCGCCAGGCGGTGGGCGCGACCCCGGCGGATATCCTGCTGCAGTTCCTCACCGAAGCGCTGCTGCTGAGCCTCTCGGGAGGGATCCTCGGCATGGCGAGCGGGTTTATCGGCGCCTGGCTTTTCTCCGCGTTCAGCAGCACACGCACGGTCGTCCTGCCCACCTCGATCCTGCTGGCCGTCGGATCCGCGGCACTGGTGGGAGTGTTTTTCGGGTTTTATCCGGCCAGCAAGGCCTCCCAGCTGGATCCGATCGAAGCGCTGCGGTACGAATGATGCCCCTCCTCCGGCGGGAAGATCACCCGCCACCTTCTCCCGGCGGATCCTTCGCTTCCCCCGCTTCCCCTCGCTTCGCTCGGGACAGGCGCGAGGGCAGGCGCTCGGCCCTGTCCCGGCTTCGCCGTGCGGGGCCGGGGGACAGACGCCGGGAGAAGGATAGTTGTTTGGTGTGGAATGACTCTGAATACATTCACAAAGAGGTGACTTCATGAAACGGACAAATATTTCAACCTGCCTCGCCATCGCCGCCCTGGCGATGAGCCTTGCCGCCTGCGGAGCCGCGAATCCGTCATCCGGAGGCACGGCCAATCCGGACCGGTTGAACACGAATTACGACAAAGCGCTTCCGGTGGAAACCCAGCTCGTCCTCGGCACGCTCAAGCTGGAAGGCACGCCGCAGGCCGTGGACCCGGCGATGGCCGCCGAACTGCTTCCTTTGTATACCCTGCTTCAGCAACTGACCGCCAGCGGATCGGCGGCGCAGGCGGAAATCGACGCGGTGCTGGAACAGATCCAGGCGACCATGACGGCCGATCAAATCCACGCCATCGCGGAAATGAAACTGACCCAAACGGCGATGGCCGATTTCTTCGGCAGCAACGGCCGGTTCTCCGCAAGCGGCACCCGGACTCCGGGCGCCTCCAGCGGCGACAATTTTCCAGGCGGCGGAGCCGAAGGCGGCGGGCCTCCGGCCGGATTGGAAGGCGGCGCTCCGCCCGCCGGGTTTGAAGGCGGTGGCCCTGGCGGCGGGGGATCCGGCACATCCGGAAACGGCGGATCAGGCCTGAACCAAAATCAGATCGCCACGCTGAGGGCGCAACGGACGGGGACTCCCGGGTTCCAGGGGAGCGGCACTCCGTCGTTCCTGATCAACCAGCTGATTCAACTTCTGGAAAAGAAGGCCCAATCCCTGACCCCCACGCCATAACCGTGCGGTCCGGGAAAGGCGCCGGGCCAATGGAGCAAATCCCTGCGGGGTTCAGGGCATGCGGATCCGATAATTGGATCCGAAACAAGCTCCAACCCCCTTCTCTTAAAGGAAGGGGATTGGGGGGATCTTCGTGTTCCTTCCTAATGGAAAGCACCCCCGAACGAAATGGCGCTTCCCGAGGTTTTTTCGAACCCCCTGTGGACTTGCTGAGAATGTTCTCATTCAAAGCGGATTTTCCCATCGGGGGAAAACACCCTTCTGGACGAAGCCCATGGGGTGAAGTATAAATGGCTTAAGCGCACCGGATTTTATTCAACCGATGCATATGGAAGAAGACAACCTATGAAAATTAATAAAACGCTCATCCCCGTCGCGGGCATAATCCTCACCATTGTATTAACCGCCTGCGCCCCGCTCGAATTCGAATCGTACCCGGATGAGACGGGCGTCGCGGGTGCGACCTCCGTCAACAACGCGGATCGACTGGGCACCGAGGATACGAATACCCTGCCGGTGGAAACCCAATTGATCCTTGGGACATTGCTCCTGGAAGGCACAGATCAGGCCGTCAATGCGCAACAGGCCGCGCTATTGCTCCCGCTCTGGCAAAAATGGCACGATTTGAACCGGAGCAATACCGCCGCTCCGGCCGACAGGGATGCCTTGCTCGAACAGATCCAATCGGCGATGACCGAGGAGCAGATCCAGGCCATCACCGGAATGAACCTGACTCAGCAGGACGTACTCACCTATATTGATAAGAACGGAGTCGGGTCCCCCGGCCGGCCGACCGGAACTCCGTCTGCCGGGGATGACGATGGCACGCCCCCTCCGGGCAACGACGGCGGCAACCCGTTTTCCGACGGAACTCAAACATTAAGTCCCGAGGAACTGGCCACGCTGCAGTCTGTCTATCAGGGCGGCTTCGGCGGCTCCCACGGACCCGAATGGGCACTGCTGCATACGCTGATCGATTTGCTGGAAGGAAAACTGGGCTTAACTCCCACCCCCGATTAAATATGGAACACGAGGGGGAGCTCATTTCCCTTTTCCCCCTTCCGGTCCTCCCTCCCTGTTGCGATTATATTCATAGAGGTTGATATTTCCCTTCTCCCTTCCCCGTAAGGGGAAGGGAGAAGTATGAACATTTGTATCTGCTCAGGCCGGAAAAACGTACACGGATTACCCCGTTCGCATATACCGCTCACGGGGCGGGCATGGAGAAGAGCCGATTACACGGATTCTTAAAAAATAAATAATTCGGTGTTTTCGATTCTTTTCGGTGTTTCGGTGTACAAGATGGAGAAATCAGGCTGAGTAAATACGAACAGTTATTTTGTTAAACGGATATAAGAAAGGGGGTTGGGACAGAGACAACAGGAGAGTTGATATTTCGCCGCGACTCGTCGAACCCCTCTTACGCTACCTAATGGAGTGTCCGGATAAACTCCCCCATCTGCCGGATGGATTGGGCCGCTTCCGGAACGAACGGGGCGAAAACCTGGAAGACGTGCCACATGCCGCTCCATACGACAAGCTCCGCATGCCCGCCGGCGGCGCGCACGCGCTCCGCCAAGCGCGCCGAATCATCCAGCAGCACCTCGTCCTCACCCACATGAAGCAGAACCGGGGGCATGCCGCGCATATCTCCGTACAGCGGGGAGATCAACGGATCGCGGGGATCCGCCGACCGGATGTAATCGGCATGGATGGAGGTGCCCATAGGCGACGATCCTCCCTCGGGGAAGATCGGATCCACACCGGCTTTGGTGCGCATGGAGGAGCCGGTCCAAAGCATATCGGTTACCGGCGATATGCACACGGCGGCGGCCGGAAGCGCATCGCCCGCTTTTTTCAATGAAAGGATCAGGGCCAGGGCCAAATTTCCGCCGGCGGAATCTCCGGCGACGATGATCTTATCCGGCGTAATCCCATCCTGCACCAGGCCGCGGTACGCTTCCAAGGAGTCATCGAGGGCGGCCGGGAAGGGATGCTCGGGCGCCAGGCGGTATTCCACCGAAAAAGCGCGGATACCGGCCGAATCCGCCAGCCGGGCGATCAGCGCCCGGTGGGTGGCAAGCGAACCGAAGATAAATCCGCCGCCATGCATGTACAGGAGGGCTCGATCCGCCGGAGAGTCTTTCGGAACGATCCACTCTCCCGGGACGGTTCCCGCCCGGGCTTTCTGGATCGCAACACCTCCCGGAGTTCGCAGCAGGCGGGCGGCGACATCGGTCATCCCGCGCTGTTCGGCGATGGTGCCGCTTTTCCCATTCATGAAATTGGAATTGCGGATGGCGAATCGGACGGTCCGGCTCCGAAAGCTTGGCATGTGAATTAGTCCGGGGCGGGGCTTGCCCCCGCTTATTGCGGCGGGAGCAAGCCCTGCCCAGCGCCTAACCCCACGAATAACCCAACGCCTGAAGAAACGCGCGCGCCAGGACCATGTGCCCCAACGCATTCAAATGGACGCGGTCGGACGACAGATCATCCGCCGGCCGCGCGCGCAGCACCCGGTCGATCGCCGCCTGCGTATCCACGAGGACGGCTTGATGTTTCGCCGCCAAATTCCGCACGACGTCCCCGTAGCGGTCCATCATCGCCCGCATGGGAATGTTGCGGTCGGATTCGACGAAATAGGGCGTCATCAGGATCAATCCCTTCAACCGCGGCCGGGTTTCGCGCAGAAGGCGGTCCAACGTGGTTTCATATTCGCCGATCGATATTTGCCGCGCCGGAGGAAGGCGGAGATCGAACTGGCCCCAGACGTCGTTGATCCCGATCAGGATCGAAAGCCAATCGGGCTTGAGATCGAGAACATGTTTGGTCCAGCGCGCTTCCAGATCCCGAACGGTGTTCCCGCCGATGCCCATATTCCAAATCCGGATGCGGTGCCCGGGATACCCGGCGCCGAACAGGTGATCGACGTACTGGACATACCCGTTGCCAAGCAGGCCATCCGGAGCGTCCGACAGCGGTTCTTCCCTCCCCCATTCGGTGATGGAATCGCCGATCATCACCAGCGTGCTGTTGGTTTCAATTTTCATCGATGTCCGCCTTTCCATGAAGTTGGGGCTTCCCCGAACGGAGGCTTCATCCGGTTTTCTCTTTCAGCCACCGCACCCTTCGGAGCCGGTGTTCTTCCGCATCCCGCAGGACCGCCGGATCCATGAATCGTTCGATCTCATCCATTTTCCGCCCGATCGTAGCGGCGGACATCACCTGATCGGCGTAACGGACCGCTTCCTCCAGAAGGTCGCGGTACCGTTCGGGATCCGTGAGTGATTCATCCCAAATCCCCCATCCGTGCGTGACGACGAAACGGCAGTTCAAAGCCCGGGCTTTTTTGTTGACAGCCGACTCGAACGCCTCGCCGACTCCCGCGCCGCCGGCCCGGCTGACCAGGATGAAGAGCAATTCGATCAGGGTATTGAAATACACCCGCAGCGAATCCTCCGCGCCGGTGAACTGCCGGGTTCTCTCCTGCACCCGGTTTGCGATATGGCCGAGCAGAACGCTCTCGCGGTCCGGATTCGGAGCCGAAAGCGGCAGATCGGGATGCAGGAGAATGTCGAATCCGGGAAACTGGCTCGGATCGCTCGAGGCGATCGCACGCAGGCGGTACTTCGTCCGCGAAAGCCCGATGGTGACCGGGTATTCATCGCTGATGCCGGTCTTGGCCGCCTTGTGAATTGCCGCGTCTTCGTATATCCGGGGCAGATTAAACAATTGGCCGAACGTTTTTCCAATCCCTTCGCCTGCATCCTTCAACGCCAGGACGGGAGGGAGGGCGGGATCGATGAACACCACCCGCCCCTTCTGATCGGCCATCAGCAGAAAATCCTTCCCCTGTGACGGGATATAGGCGCGGAGATCGACGTCCCGGCCCAGTTCGGGCAGCCGGAACCGAAGGAACAGGCCGATGATCAATACGATGTATGCGGCGATATACAGGATATCGAATCCGGCGCTCAGGAAATTCAACCGTCCTTCGGGATAATACAGTCCGTACCAGTTGCCGTAGCTGAAAAAAAAATCCGAGACGGCAAACAGCTGGATGCCCGCGGCGATAAACCCCCAGGAAAGAGCCACCTGTCCGCCCAGGAAAACCGTGGCGAGGGCTATGGCAAACGATAAAAGAAGAATATCCGCGACCGGATAGGCGAGCGCGACCGCCATTTCGGCGGGGGTTCCGATTTCCGGGCTGGATAGGATCGGGACGACGACAATCCCGAACAACAAGGCCCCCATCGCCACAAGCACAGCCGCCAGCAACAATCTCCCCCGCAACGGGATGGATGCCCTCAACGATAGATAGGGGGTCACGATGGCGAAGGACAAAGGGAAGTACCCCATCAGCCAGAAGAAGTCGGCCGCGGTTATTCCGGAAACCTCGGGGCTTCCGGCCAATTCATTCAGGAACCAGATCAATTCACCCGCGGCCCAGCATAACAATCCGGCGCCCATCGCCGCCCAAATGACGGCGCCCCCGCGGTTCGGCGATTGGCGGCGAAAGATCCCGTACGCCAACGCCGCCCCGACCAGGCTGAGGACCAGGGGAAGAAAGCTCGAAACGACCGCAAGCAGCGCGGACGACGGGTTGACAAGAAAGATGAGTATGGCGGCCGCCAGCAGTGTTCCACCGGCCAGGCATGCATTGCGCAAGATCTTCTTTTCTGCGGTCAAAAGGCCTCCCCTCCCGGAAGGAAAAGCGGCGACCGCCGCGATTCCATCCAAGCTCCTCTCTCCAACCATCGCGCCATCCCCAGCCGGTTTTTTCCCGGGCAGAACGTGATGCTATAGGCAAGCAGCGCGCCGGCCAGGCTCAGCAGCAAGGGAAAAACATCCGAGACGGCTATCAAGAGAAGGGCGGAGGGATTTATAACAGAGGCCAACATCGAAAGCGACATGATAATCGTCCCCGCCAGGGCGGCATTGCGGATGATGATCCGGGCTGCACGCATAGATGCCTCCCGCTGCGAGCATGGCGACGGCGGCTCCGCGTCGAGGCCGTTGTATACCCGGCAGGCGCCGGAGAATGACGCGCCGGTTGCCGGGCTGGAACATCGATCCGAATATCCCTCAATCCCCGCTGACACCGGATGGACGCTTCATTTTCGCACAAGCCGGAAGGCCATGTCGAACTGGAAATCCGGCAGGGGAACGGCGCATGAACCGCTTCCTGCGCAAGTGACTTCCACCGGCGCGAGGAATTCTCCAGACCACGTGTTGAAGGGCGTGACGGTGTAATCGCCCGCCGTCAATCCGGCAATCTCGAGCAGGACGCCGCTACGCACCGCGGAATACCCTCGGACTTCTTCAATCGTCGATCCTTCCATGGTGTAATCCTGGACCCAGAACAACCCGCCCTGTTCCCCCGCCACGCCCCAAGCGCGGATTTTCGGATTGGCGCTGGTTATCTCCAGCGCGGAAGGATTCCACTTCACCAGCGGGATCTCGGCCAGGAACTGCGCCAGATGCGAGGTGTCGGCGAGCATCTCGGGAGTCATTTCTCCCCACGCACCGCTGTTCCACTCCGCGGGTGTCGCAGCCGCCCCGGCCGCCAGCGCCGCCCAGATGGAATTGTGGAAGAGCTCCGGGTAGTATACGTTGCCGGGTACCCCGAACTCGCCGGTCCAATTGGGTTTCGCGTCCGTTTCCCACATCATCCGCGTCCACTCCGCCAGAACCTGCGCGGCGTGCACCGCGTCGACATCCTGCCCGCCGAAGGCAAAATCATACAAATGCACCTGCGGCATGTCCATCGCCGCCCAGCCTTCCGGCCATCTTCCCTCGCCCGAGTAACTGGCGGTGGTCGGGTGGCGGTAGGGATCGTTCTCCACAAAGAAGGCGTTCATCTTCTCGTGCCACGGGTTGAGCTGATCGTAGGCGTTGGTCAGGTTGATCTCCGAGACGGTCTGCCACATCCCGATCGCCGGGCTGTATCCCCAGCGGGCGATCATGTACCGGTACAGGTTGGCCTGCCAGGCCCAGGCTTCGTCCGAGGTGAAGAAGGTTTTAATGTCACCCAGCTTGCTGAAGCCGTTGGATTCCCAGCGCCCGCCGGAAAGGGAATGCGTCGCATCGCGCAGATCGGGGTGGGCCCAAACCGTGAAGACCAGCTGAACGCCCTTGGCCTGCGCGTCCTTGACGATCACATCAATGGATCCCAGGTTATTAACGGAGTACTTGTCATACGAACTGCCGACCGGAGACATCATATACAGCGGCCACCACACGACATAATTCTCCCCGCCTGTTTTCATCGTCTCGAATAACGTGACCCCCTTCTCGAGGGTGAAACCGGCGGCGAGGATGGTCCATGCATCGCAATGCCCCACGCCGTAATAGGGAGTGCCGTCGTCGTAAGCCAGGTAGCGGCTGCTATAGGCGGGATCCACCAGGTTCCCGGCCCGCACCCAGCCGTGAAGGTCGGAGGGTGTGACCGCGAAGCTCCCTTCCGCCGGCGCGCTGCTTCCATTCGCATCCGTCATGACAAGCTGATAGGCCCATTGTCCCTCGCGCGAGGGCGTGAAGCGGATGCGCCATGCGTTCTGCCCGTCCCAGAAACCCGGCACCTTCATCTCCACGCCGTCCGGGCCGGAGAAGGTGCCATCCAGCTTGACCTCGCGGGCATCATACGGGTTGGCATACTCCGCCTCAACGCTCAGGATCAATTCGATCGATTCATAGCGCGGCAGCTCGGTCCGGTCCAGCCGCACATCGGTGATCACCGGCTCGTTCCCGGAAGCGGCCGCCGTGGGGGTGAATGCAACCGGCGTTCCTGCGCCGGCCGGGCCGCAGCCGGCGGCGAGGACTGCAAGCGCCAATCCCGAAAGGAAGGCGCTCACGGGGTGGTTGGTCCAACGGGATGATTTCATACCATGCTCCTTTTTCTGAAAGTAAAAAGTTGTAAATCGCCTGCGTCCGCCGGCCAATGCAATATCCTGAGGGGTAATTTATGTTAAGTTTTTCACCAAAAATTCCTGGATCAGGCGCGAAATTTCCTCCCACCCCGGTTCGGCGGTTTGGCCCGGGAGCGGGTTCAACCCGTGGTCCCCGCCCCTGACGATCACCAGCGTCGAAGGAACTCCGGCCGCCTTCAGGCGTTCGTCGAGGGTCAGCGCCTGTGCGATCGGAACGACGCCGTCCTTATCCCCGTGGAAAATGAGGAACGGCGGATCGTCGGCGGTGATGAAAGTGACCGGGCTGGCCGGCGCGAGAAGCGCGTTATTGGTCCCGGCCAGCGCGCCGAAGGCGAAGTAAATCGCCATGCTCACCCCGCCTTCGACCGGCTGGGTGAAATCCGAAAGGCCCGAGAGGGTGACCACCGCCTGCACACGGGAGGATTGGTCGAGGTACTCGCCGACATCGAATCCGGCGGAGGCGTCCGCCGTCCCCAGCAGCGCCGCCAAATGGCCGCCGGCGCTGGCTCCGAGCGCGCCGATTTTTTCGGGATCGATGTTGTACTCGGCGCTGTGCGCCCGCAGGTATCGCACCGCGCACATGACGTCCTGGATCATGGCCGGGAATTTGATGTCGCTGGTGGCCAGGCGGTAATTTACCGAGACCACAAGGATGCCTTGATCGTTGAGATACCTCCAGCCTTCCCCTTCGGCCTTGTCCAGCTCGCGCCAGCTTCCGCCGTGGATGTAGATCAGAACCGGCCACGGTCCGCCGGATTCGGGATAATAAACATCGAGCTTCTGCGGAAGCCCTTCCATCGTGCAGTAGGTTACGTCGATATCGGATCCGCCGAATTTATCCGAGGCGAAAGTCGCGGTGGCGGTCGGCTCCGGGCTGGGGGTGACGGTCGGTGAGGCCGGCGCGACGGCGCAGGCGGCGAGGAGGAAAAGGAGAGTCACGGCAAACGCGGGTCGAAAATGCATATGCTTTATCTCCGTATGGCATTCTATTATAGCCCGGTTTTCCGCACGCCAAATGCGATCGAATCGGGGGTCACGTCAAGTGATTTTCCACGGCGAACACAGAGGTACGGAGAATTTGCCATGCATTTATCCGTGACCCTCCGTGACCTCCGCGGGAAATTTTGTTTCGAGGATCGGGGGTAGGAGTTTGAGACAGGCGTCGGTATAATCCCCGCATTCCCTTGGGAGAAAAAGCCATGGCCTTGAAAATCACGCGCTGCCCGGAAAATCCGATCGTCTGGCCGGGGAAGTGGGATTGGCGGATGAGCAACGCCTACAACCCCGGGGCGCTGTACGAGGATGGGCGGTTCTTCCTTTACGAACGGACGGCCGGCTCGCTGCGGCCGCACATCTGCTTCGTCGGGCTGCTGGAGAGCGCGGACGGCGTGCACTTCCGCCACGTTTCCGACAAGCCCGTATTCTCCCCGCAGACGCTGGGCTATCCGCACGGCAGTGTCCAGGACCCGCGCGTGGTCAGGATCGACGGCGTCTATTACATGACTTTTGCTTTCCGGCGTTTCGCCTGGAACATCTCCCCCACCGGGGTCGGCGTTCCGGACGCCGCCCAGAGCGCGGTTCCCGGATTCGATCCGGCACAGGATAAAAATCAGACGCGTTCGGGGATCGCCGTTTCGCAAGACCGGTTGCATTGGGAGTTCCTCGGCTGGGCGACGCCGGCCGATATCGACGACCGGGATGTGATCCTGTTTCCGGAAAAGATCGGCGGCCGGTTCGCGCTGCTGCGCCGGCCGATCGGGTTCGTCGATACCGACACGTGCCACGGCGAAGAACACCCGTCTATCCGGATATCCTTCTCGGACGATCTTCAGTCCTGGACCAATCCGGAAACCGTGATCCGTCCGGAGTTCGGCTGGGAGGATAACCGGATCGGCGGATCGGCCCCGCCGGTGCGGACGGCGCACGGCTGGCTGACGCTGTACCACGGCGTCCAAACCGTCCACGCCCCCACCCGGCGGGTGATCTACCGGCTGGGCGCGATGCTGCTCGACCTTGAGGACCCCCGGCGGGTGATCGCCCGCGCGCCGGATTTCATAATGGAGCCCGAAGCCTATTACGAGAAGTTCGGCCTGTTCATTCCCAACGTGATCTTTCCGACGGGCGCCGTGGTCAAGGATGGGCTGCTGTGGATTTATTACGGATGTTGCGATACGGCGATCGGCCTGGCGACCGTGCCGCTCGAGGAATTGGCGGAATATATTTTAAAAACCGGACGGATACAGACTATTCCCGGACGGACAAAGCCTTTTTAGGAAAGTGTTGAAAAATGCACCTGACGTCCTTGCGAGCGACCCCTTCGCTCCGCTCAGGGCAGGCTCCGGGAGTGAAGCAATCTCCCTTTTCTAGAGATAATCAGCAGATTGCTCCGCCTGCCCCGGTTGGGGTAGGCCGGGGTCGCTTCGCTCCTTGCACTGACACACAGATTGTTTTTCAGCAGCCTGCTAGTCATTTTTTTGGTCCGGAATCCGGTTCAACCGTTGAACTGCTGATCGGTTTCAGTTCCGCGGATTCCTTCCCCTGCATTTGCCCGGCCGGGCTGTTCGATGCCTGCCGTCGGACGAGCCGCCGGAACAGCAGCGCCACGCCGCCGAACAAACCATTGAACAAAGCCGGAAAACCTTGATAACCATTGGGGGTCAGGTTTTTCATGTCAGCTCCTTTCCTCACCTTTTTCCGCATCCCAAAGAACGACGTGGTCGTCATTCCCGCGTGTTCCAAGCGGGAATCCAGGGGCTTTTCGGAGTGGATGCCCGCTAAGTACACGCGGGCATGACGATCATTATATGTCCCCGACCTCGATCCGCTCCACTTTAAATAACACCGGCCTTAATCCGTCGGTACAGGATTCGATCTTTACGATCGGATTTCCGGCGTGCATGCTGTGGATGATGAAACGCATATCCGCCCAGGCCCAAGTGCACAGCCCTTCCGGCGGATCCCATTCACTCTCGGTGATGAATTCCTGCCCCACCTCCAGACGGCCGCACGGGCCGGGTTCACCATACGGGTATTGCTTGTACAGATCCTCATGAAAGGATTTTCGGATAACCGTGATTTTGCATTTGTAGTTGGGCATGGGGGCTCCTGTTCTTACCGACCCAACCCCCTCCCCCCAATTTGGTCCTTGAAAAAGAAACATGATTCTTGCCCCCTCCCCCTTCACCCTTCGCTCCGCACAGGGACAGGCCTTAAGCGAAGGGGAGGGGAACGGGGTGGGAGTTGGGTCGGATTAAGTAAGAGATTGGGGATTCACACTTTCGCTTTTTCCTTCCGCATCAAATCCCTCAACACCTTCCACCCAATCACGCGGATGCCGGAATCGCGAATGAAAGTCTGCAGCTCCGTGCTGGTGAACGCCTGGTAATCCGCGGCGCGCGCCCTCCAATCCTCCGGCGTGATCGCGCGCAGTTCGGGTGAATCCACGGCGGGATGAAGGATGAAGTAGGTCAGCCCCGGCGGCAACGCCGAAAGCGCGCGGCGGGCCGTTCCGATGCGGTCGTCGGCGTTTTCCAGCGGCATGATGAAAATCCGGTCGAAGAGAGGCAGCCCCCGCGCCTCGAACGCGGCGGCCATGCGGGTCATCACGGCGGCCGAGCGGGGGTCATATCCCCATTGCATCGCGGTCTCCGGATCCATCCGGAGAAAGAACGCGGGGAGTCCTTGGCGGGCGGGAATATTCAAATAAGCCCGCAGGAACTTCGGATGCCAGACGGTGACCATGTGGGAATCCACATGGGTCAGGTCGATCCCGGCCGCCAGGACGCGCTTGATTTGCGCTTTCAACTCGAGCGCAACGGCCTCCGCCTTGCCGCGCTTCTGCGGCGGTTCCGACCGATGGTGGAAAAATCCATCGCCGTCGAGCAACCCCGAACGCGGATCGCGGGTCGAGATCGGTCCCCAGCGGTAGGTGTCGTATTCGCTCGTGAGGGTGAAATGCAATCCCAGGTCGATCCCGGGATGCGCGCGGCAGTAGTCCGCCACCGCCGGAAACCACGGGCAGACGGCCATGGCGGCCATGGACGATACGATGCCGGCATCCATCAACCTTTCCATCGCCGCCGCGCTGGAATGGCAGAAGCCGATATCGTCGGCATGGATAATCACCACCCGGTCGTTTTCGGAACAGCCGAGTTTGCGAAGAACGGGATTGGGGTGCATGCGGCCTCCGTCGTTTGCCGTCATGCCCGCGGAGGCGGGCATCCAGAGGTTCTTCCTGCGAAAAGACAAATCTCGCAGAGGAGTTGAGCCTGGATCCCCGCAAACGCGGGGATGACCTCAAGGAAATGCGCGTGATGGAAGCGCCTAACCCCCGGCCTTTTCCACCACGATGGTGCACTTCGTGACAAGCGCGGCGATCGCGCCGATCGCCGCCAGTTGCGGGGCCAGGAACACGCCGACGACCCCGATCGTTACCGGAAACTCGATCAGCGTTTTTCCCGCCTCATCCCGGATCAGGATCCGCCGGATATTGCCCTCATGCAGCAATTCCTTGATCTTGGCCAGGAGCGCATCCCCATTAACCTGGAATTCCTCGGTGCGAGTTTTTGGATCGGTCATATCGTCTCCTTTATCCCTCCCC
>JBAVFZ010000272.1:0-8813 GCA_049684495.1 Anaerolineales bacterium
AGCGATCAGCGATCCGGCTACACGGTCATCCTGCGTTCCAGCGACGACGCGGTCCATGAACGCCTATATGCGATCTCGGGATATTTGCATGAGCGCGGATATGAGACGGATATCGACTCCTATCAGAGCGACATCGGGGATAAGGACATCATCCTTTACGGAGCGCCTTCCTGCAACGACGCCATCGATGATTTGACCGTAATCCTCGAAGGCAGATTAGATATCACGGGGCTGGAAAGATCGCGGTTCATTCCCGAGGACGCGATGTACGACTGGAAATATATCGTGATCCAGATTAAGAGTATCCATCAGTTTGATCCGAACCTGTAACCGCCGCCCATAAAACCGACGAATCGCCTATGAACACCAGGCATAATGGCCTGGTGTTCTTTTTTCCCCGGGCAATCCCCCCGCCCCCGGGAACCGGCGGCCGATCCGGCCGGGTCGAACGCGCCAGCTGCAGGAAGGCGCCGCAATCGTACGACAACCGGATGCCGCTCTAGCCACGGGCGCTTCAATAATATAAAATGGGATGGAAGCCGGTCCGCGGCAGGGTCCGGCCTCCATCCCATTTTACGAGGTCCCCCTATGCGCAAAAGGCTTGCGCTTCCGAAACTGCTCAGCGCTTCCCTGATGTTTGGCGTCCTGGCGTCGTCTTCGCTTGCCTGCACAACCATCACCTCGCTCTTGGCCAGTCCGACGCCCACCGCCACACAGACACCGACCATCACCCCCACCGCCACACCCGAACCCACGCCGGAAAACCTGCTTTCTCCGGCCGAGCGATCCGACTATCGGGTCATCCTGCGGTACGTCGGCGAGGATGTGCGAACCCGCTTTTATCCGGTCATGACGTTCTTGCTCGACCAGGGATACATGGTGGAGATGGATTCCGGGCCAAGCAACGTCGGCGACATGGATATCATCCTGTTCGGCTCGCTCTCCTGCAACGCCGCCCTCGACGATCTGGAGGTCATCCTCGGGGGAAAATTGGACATTACCCACCTGACCCGGATGCGATTCGGTCCCGACGACGCCTCATACAGCAGGAAGAATATCGTCATCCAGATTCAAAGCCTCAGCCTATTCGGTCCCGACCTTTAACCATCCGGGAATAAATTCTTTTGGAAACATGCAGGCGCCGGACGAAAAAGTCCGGCGCTTTGTGTTCCGAAGGAATAGGGGCCGGTAATTTCCCCGCACCCCGCAGGGGATTGTCCGTCATCCCCGCGCGCGTCGTGTTTGTTCGACATTCCCGCGCCTGCCCCGCGCAGCAGGGTGGGCTTTGCGGGAATCCAGACCGTATGCTGCAGGAACCAATCAGTCTACTCCTGGATACCCGCCACGAACACGCGGCTATGGCGCGCGCGAAGGCCAATATCCTCCCGGCGTGTTGGGTTATTCGTCATCCCGGCCTGCTCGTAGCCGGGAGCCTGGACTCTATTGACGAAGATCATTCAGTCTATTCCTGGATACCCGCTGCGATCACGCGGGTATGACGATCATTGGTTCCTGGATTCCCGCTGAGATCACGCGGGCATGACGGCCACTTGTTCCTGGATTCCCGCTACGATCACGCAGGAATGACCCCTCGACTGCGGCTCGGGGCAGGCTCAGTTGGATATACACCACCACCATTACTGCAATCAAGTAGAATCCCCTTTATGCGCATCCTCCTGATGACCTACGGCACCCGTGGTGATGTCGAACCCTTCGTCGCACTCGCGCATGGGTTCGTAAAAGCGGGTCACACCGCGCGCCTGGCCGCGCCGGAAACGTACGCGCCGCTGGCGAAGGATAGCGGCATGGAGTACCTGCCCCTTTCCGGCGACCCGGGCCTGCTCGCGGCATCGATGGTCCAAAAAGCCGGCGGCAATCCGCTGCGGATGATCGGCGTGATGGCGCGCTTCGTCTTCCCACTCGCAGCCGAAGTCTTTGGAAGGCTGCGGGAGATCGCACCGGGTTCGGACGCAATCGTGCATTCGTTCCTCTTCACCCATGCCGGGTACGAGCTCGCCAAATCTCTTCGGGTTCCCGACTTTTCCGCGCAGATGTTCCCGATGTTCGCGCCGACCGCCGAGTTCGCCGCGCCGGGCTTCCCGGATGCGGCGCTTCCCGGGATTTACCGCAAGCTGACGCATATTCTTTTCAATAACATATTCCGACACGGTGGCGGCATGCTCTACGGGCTTGTCCGCCGCAGCCATCCGGAATTCCCGCCGCTCACCGGATGGCCCTTCTCCGCTAAAGCAGGCCGGATTACCCCGTTGCTGTTCGGTTTCAGTGAACACGTGGTCCCCCGCCCCGCGGACTGGCCGGCGACGGCGCATATCACCGGTTACTGGCAGATGAATCCACCGCGAGATGAAGATATCCCTGAGGAGCTGCGGCGGTTCTTGGACGCGGGAGATCCGCCGGTATATGTCGGCTTCGGAAGCGCGGCGCCGAAGGATATACGGCATCTGGCCGGTATCGCTCAGGCTGCCCTACGCCGGACCGGGCAACGGGGCATTCTCTCGATCGGCAGGATGGAAGTCATGCCGGAGATCGATACGCGGAATATTCTCCCGATCGGATCTGTTTCCCACCGCTGGCTTTTTCCGCGGATGGGGTGTGTCGTCCATCACGGCGGAGCGGGTACGACAGGCGCGGGCCTGCGCGCGGGCGTGCCGAATATCGTTGTCCCCTTCACCTCGGATCAGCCCTTCTGGGCGGCGCGCGTCCGGGCGCTCGGCGCCGGGCCGGATCCGATCCCGCTGCAAAAACTCACCGCCGAGCGGCTAGCCGCCGCGATCAACCGGGCACTGCAAGACCAAGAGCTGCGCGCCCGTTGCCTCGAGTTGGGGGAAAAAATCGACGCCGAGGACGGCGTCGAAAGGGCGGTGGAATGGATCCTGCAAAACAGGCCCTAAACCCGGCACGGAACTTCCGGCCGCATATTCCTATATAATCCCTCCACGAGGAATTCCGGATCGGGAGATGGATCCATGTTCCGAATGACACCAGGGCCTCGCGCCCTAACCGTATGCGCCTCGGCAATTCTCTTTTCCTGCCTATGGGGATGCACCCTCATCCCTTTCGCTCCTCCAACCCCTTCCCCGAGCCCCACCGCCACCGGTACTCCGACGCACACGGCCACTTCCACCCCAACCCTGACATCCACATCCACCCCCACCCCCACTCAAACCTCAACCCCTTCCCCGACCGAGACTCCGACGTCAACCGTTGACCTTTCTCCGGCCGGTGACGGCTTCGCGGCCATCCCATCCGTAACCGGTGACTCGCCTGCCGACTGGCCGGTCGTATTCTCCGAACCCTTCGACAACAACAAAAACGGATGGGATATCGGTCCCGTAAAAACTAAATATTGGGAAGTCGCGACCTCGATCAGCGGCGGCGTAATCCATCTATCGCTGATTACCATGGTGCCCGGCCCCTGGGCGTTCTATCCGGCGCTCGGGGAGTTGCGGGATTTTTTCGTATCCATCGAGATCCGGAAGATAAACGGCACCCGGAGCGCCGACTTCGGATTACTTTTCCGGGAGGCCGAAGGCTCCCATTATTATTTCCGCATCAACCCGGAATCCCGGACGTATAACGTCACTCTCCTATTCAACTCCGAATGGACGGACGTCATTAATTGGAAACAGTTCAAACGGATCTTACCCTACGGCGTCAACCGGATTGCGGTGATGGCCGAAGGTGCCCAGTACATATTCTTCATTAATGGAGAGGAGGTGGACCGGATGGAAGATCCCACCCGTCGAGTGGGCCGGATTGGCGCCGGCATCACCTTGTACAATCCCGGAGACAGGATCAAACTCGAAGCCGACGATCTCGTGGTGAGAGCCCCAAAAGGCAGCCTTTCGATATCAACCCCCTTGCCCGGTTGACCGTTCTTTTCACTCACTGGAGTCAGAATCCAAAGCAGACACTTTCCGATTGCACCGGATCCGCGGACGCGAACAACCGGGTCCTGAACGCCGCGGTAATGCGTGCCCGCTGCCGCGAACCCGGTAAAAAACTCGACGCCGAGGACGGCGTCGAACGTACGGTGGAGCGGATACAAAAGTCGCTCCGGTAAATCCGAGGAACCGGGGAAAATATTTTTCCAGCCGATGGGATTTCCCCCAAACGGTTCAGCCGGGTCTAGAGGAAGAATACCAGCACCACTTTCAGGATCAGGTCGGCGGCGAAATGGGAGACCATCGCGCTTTCCAGCCCGTATTTCCAATACAGCCAGCCGAACAGAATGCCGATGATACCGTTCAAGACCAGTGTGCTGGTGACGGTCACAACATCCACCGGCATGCCGACAACCAGGATGTTGGAGATGTGAAGCGCCCCGAATACCAGCGTGCTGAGAACGTTGGCCGCCCATAAAGGCGCCGTCCCCGGGCGTCCGGTTTTTTTTCCAAACAGGAGGCCGCCGGACCAGGCCAGGCCGTTCAGGAGGAATAGCCGCAGCCACACCTCCTCGTTGAACCCCGCGCTCAGGGACGCCAGCAATCCTTCCCACCACGACCAGTGGACTTCCGGGACGGATATCCCCGCGGCGGTTATGCTGATATCCATCCATGGGCCGAAGACGAATTGACTCAACAGAAGAAGCAATCCTCCGGCGGCCGCGCCGGACACAGCCCCAACCAGCATTGCCCGTCCGAAACGGGCGGGTTTCGGCTGCCGGTACAACACTGCGCGGATAAAGGGGGCATCCAATCCGGTCCATTTGGCAAACAGCAGTCCGAGCGCCGTCAGCGGGATGTTGATCAGGACGGCCTGTCCCAGCGTGATAAGAACCATCACCGCAAGGAACAGGATCCGCATAGTCTCCGGAGAAAGCGACGAATTTTCCGGAGGCGGGACGGCCATCGACGGACCGCTGATCGCGATCGAGTATGGCAGGATGGCCAGAGTTGCCGGGATGGCGAGCAGGCCGAACAGGATCAGGGTCCGCCATTGATACTTCTGTTGCGTCGGTGAATTCGCGGTCTCCATTCTCCCTCCCAGGGACAGTGATGGAACAATTATAGGGCCTTCCATAGTCTACGCCGCCGGATGGCTATCGGTTCGTGTACAATTGCGGCCTGCATTCCGAATTGCTGCCCGGGATTTTTCCCCCTTTCTCCTGCAGCTTCATTCATCTAAATATCAAGGAAAATGCATGGGAAGACCCTCCGCCTGCACCGTATATCTCATCCGCCACGGCGAGACCGACTGGAACCGGTCCGGCATCTGGCAGGGGCACGCCCAAGTCCCGTTGAACGCCGCGGGGCAACAACAAGCGATGCGCCTGGCGCGCCGCCTGGCGGATGAGGGCGTGCGTTTCGACGCGCTCTATTCGAGCGACCTCAGCCGCGCCTGGGAGACGGCCGCCGTCCTCGGCGGCGCGCTCGGGCTTTCGCCCGTCGCGGCGGCCGCCCTGCGCGAGATCGACCTCGGCGCGTGGTCCGGCAAAACCCGCGCCCAGATCACCCTCGAATTCCCGGAGGAGTGGCGGCGCATACAAAACAACGAGGATCTCCCGCGCGGGGGCGGGGAAACCGTCGCCGCATGCACACAACGGGTGATGGCCTGGATGGACCGCACGGCAGAGAGACACACCGGCCGTACGATTTGCGCCGTCACCCACGGCGGATGCATCCGCAACGCGCTGCTCCACGCGCTGGATCTGACCTGGGCCGAACGCAACCGGATCCCCTCCCTCGATAACGCATCCATCACCGTCATGCAACGCGGCACGGGCGGATGGAGAGCGGTGCGGATGAACGATGTGGAGGGCATCCATTCCGCCGGCGGGGAGGAGGGCTGGCCGGAGGACAAGAAAGGGTAGGCGGCTGAGATTTCATCAAATGCGAAAAGCTCATCCCTCGGATCGGCCGGAGAAGAGTCGAAGGGCACCGAGTAAATCCATTGGCTCCTAATACGCTCCTGTTTTTCCTTCAGGTACTCATGGAAGAGATCATTTTTTCTGATAACATGACCTCCTTTCGAATCACAAACGCCCTATCTACTGATCGGAGTTGATATCTATGCCAAGAACCGAGAAATCCACCCGGGTCGCCGCCATACTCGCCGTTGCGGCCGCCCTTTATGGTTCTTCGCTGGCCTGTTGTGGTTCCCAGGGCTGTTCCGGCGCTCCCTCCCAGGCGCCGACTGCGACGCCCACCGCTCCCGCCACGCTTACATCCACGCCCACCCCGACCGTCACGCCTTCGCCGACCGAGGCAATTACTGCGGACCTCTCCTACCCCGATTGGCCGGTAGTTCTATCCGATTCCTTCGACGACAACCGCAACCAATGGTTCGAGGGAGAATACGAAAACGATTCCGTAAAGGGCAACATCTCGATCGAAAACGGAAAATACCGGATCGACCTGACCGCCGAAGAGGCTTTCACATGGTGGGTCACCCAGGATTTCCCTCCGGCCGATGTCATCCGACTCGAGGATTTTTTCATATCGGTCGAGGCGAGGAAAATGGAAGGCCCCGGGGATTTGGAATTCGGGATCATGTTCCGCTATTGGAACACCGACCAGTATGTCTTCACCATTAATGCGGATCATCAGGATTATTCCTTCCGGGTATATGCCGAGGGCCAGTGGACAACCCTCATCGATCGCGCCGAATGCGCTGCGATCGTGCCGGACGGCTCCA
The DNA here is from genome assembly GCA_049684495.1 of Anaerolineales bacterium. Taxonomy (GTDB): domain Bacteria; phylum Chloroflexota; class Anaerolineae; order Anaerolineales; family RBG-16-64-43; genus JAFGKK01. The sequence goes on from JBAVFZ010000272.1 coordinate 6,658, forward strand.
ATCGGATCGCGGTGTTGGGGAAAGGCTCCGTGTTTTCTTTTTTCATCAATGGGGAATGTGTCCATCAAGCGGAAGACGATACGCTGAAAGCCGGGACCGCCGGCATGGGATTGATGGGATGGACGGCCGGAATCCGCACCACGCTGGAATTTGACAACTTCGAGGCGCGGGCGCCGGAATCGGATGGCTGATCCGGCATCGGAGGCAAGGCACGCCGGCTCTTCATGAAACCCACCGGAAGGGAAAGGAAGGAGGTCCGGAGCGGAATCCACAATGCACACGAAAAAGAGCCGAAGGACAAGAAGTAACCCGCTCTTGGTTGTCGAGTCCGCCGGCTTGGCCCGCCGGAAAGATTCTTCCGATTTTATTCATGCTCTTCGTGTCCTTCGTGGATTCTTTCGCTTTTTCCCGCGCCTCTTCGCGTATTCTTTCACCCTTTACGCGAATCCCCATCTGCCGCCAACCTGAAGGACGGCAGTGTGAATTCCGGAATGCCGGTATATTCCGCCGCTTCACGAAAATTCCACAATTTTTACGCATGATTTATTTAAGAGATAAGCAATTCAAGATATAAAGGAACAAGCCGCTATTGCGGATTCCGGCCTTCGAACACCGGAACAGGCAGAGCAGACCTATAGGCTTTTTCGCCGAAAACTCAACCATCGCGTTTTGAACGCCATAATCCATCCATACCGGAGAAGAAAACCATGAAAAACGCCGCCCTTCGCGCCAGACCCCTTTTCGTCGCGCCCATTCTGCTGGTACTTTCCGCAGCCTTGTCTTCCTGCGGCGGGCTGTTATCACAGGGGCCCACCCCAACCTGGACCCCCGATTCCACATCCACGCCGACCGCCACCTTCACACCGACCCCCACCCTGCCGTATACCGAATGGCCGGTCGTGATGTCGGAATCCTTCAATGCGGAAAGTGAAAGCTGGCAGGTCGGGGATATCAACAACGAGTATGTCAAGGGGACCGTGGCCGTTGTGGGCGGGAAATACTATGTCAAGCTGACCGCCAAGAAACCCGTGTACTGGTACAGCTTCCCGGAGATGAAAAACCTGCTGGATGTTTATGCCACGCTTAAGGTCGATCAGCTTGACGGATCCAAAACCGCCGAATATGGGCTTATCGTCCGTGCCGGAGAAACCCTGCAGTATCTGTTCGGGATCAACGCATCCCAACAATGGTATGATTTCACAAAATTCTCCGTCGATGGTGAATCCACCCTGACCTTTCCGACTCATACATCCGGAATTCTATTCGGAGAACCGAACCGGATCGGCGTAAAAGCGCAAGGCGCGGACTTCACCTTTTATATCAATGGAGAACAGGTGGATGACGCCCTCGACACGGAAAATACTCCGGGGGGAGTCGGGATCGGGATCGTCCTCTACAAGGCCGGGGATTGGATCGAGATCACCTTCGACAACTTTGAGGTGCGGAGTCCCTCGGCGGTTTGATCGCCGCGCTCACCGTTCTTCGTAATTTCTTCGCCCGGCCGCCAAACCGGGCGAAGAAATTTTTACGGGTGGTTTACCGAAGGCCGGGATGGTTTCACCCTAAAATAAAATGCAGTAACCACGCCATCCGGCGCGTCCCGCCGCTGATCCTGATGGCGGCCCTTTACGGTTCTTCCCTTGCCTGCACCGCCAACATTCCCATTGTGGGCCGCACCATAACCCCCACCCCGACGGAAATGCCGACTGTCACCGAGACACCGACCGTAACGCAGACCTCCACCCCCTCGATGACCCCGACCGCAAGGGCGACGGCGCTGGTCATCGACTGGCCGCTGGTCATCAACGAGACCTTCACCGACAACCGCAACGGTTGGATGACCGGAGACTACAGCGATCCAGTCGTCAAAGGAACCATTAAAGTCGACGGCGGAAAATACGTTGTAAACATGACGCCGAACGAATCCATTTATTGGTGGGTTACTCCGGGACTTCCCAGCTTCAAGGATTCTTTTGTCTCGGTCGATAGCAAGAAAAACACCATCTCTCCGAATGCGGAATACGGGATCGTCTTCCGGGTCAGCGACAATTTCGGATATTTTGTCTCCATCAACGCGCTACATCAGATGTATCACTTCGTCATGCTTTATAAAAACGGATGGACGAACCTGACGGAATGGACATTTAGCCCGGAGA
>JBAVFZ010000273.1:0-4724 GCA_049684495.1 Anaerolineales bacterium
CCCACTGGGTCGCCCCTACAAGGGACGGGGGAGGGAAGAGGCCGGGGCCGAAGGACGACCAATCGACATATTGATTGAAAGGAAGAACCTCATGCGCCCAAACCTTGTTCCAATGGGCGGGGAGGACCGCCGAAGCAACCGGGCGGGCGAAACGGCGCGAAGGGCGGAAGGCGATCGTTGCGCGCCGGTATCCATCACAGGAGACGGGCATGAATCCAAACGAAATACAAAAAGCCATTGAGAGCGGCAAGACCGCGCTGGGGATTGAGTTCGGCTCGACTCGGATTAAAGCGGTGCTGATCGGCGAGGATCATGCCCCCATCGCCTCGGGAAGCCACGAGTGGGAAAACCGGTACGAAAACGGCGTCTGGACATATCACCTCGAAGATGTTTGGACGGGCTTGCAGGAAAGCTTCCGGAAACTCCGCGGCGAAGTGCTGGATAAGTACCGCATCCCGCTCAGAACCGTCGGCGCCATTGGATTCAGCGCCATGATGCACGGCTATCTGGTGTTCGATCGGAACGGAAAACTGCTCGTCCCGTTCCGCACCTGGCGGAACACCATCACCGGACAAGCGGCGGAGAAACTCACGAAACTTTTCCAATTCAATATTCCCCAACGCTGGAGCATCGCGCACCTCTACCAGGCCATCCTGAACCAAGAGCCCCATATCCCCCATATCCGCTTCCAGACCACCCTGGCGGGCTACGTCCATTGGAAACTGACGGGGCAGAAAGTGCTCGGTATTGGCGAAGCCTCGGGCCTGTTTCCGGTAGACAGCAAAATCCACGACTACGATCCGCGCATGCTCAAGCTGTTCCACGCGAAGCTCAAGGCGAAAAAGATCCCGTGGAAGCTTCGGGATATCCTGCCAAAAATCCTGATGGCGGGGGAAGCCGCAGGGGCCCTTACCGAGGAAGGCGCGAAGATGCTCGATCCGACGGGTGGGCTGCCCGCGGGCATCCCGCTTTGTCCGCCCGAGGGCGACGCGGGCACCGGCATGGTGGCGACCAACAGCGTCGCGGAGCGAACCGGAAACGTTTCCGCGGGAACCTCCGTCTTCGCCATGATCGTTTTGGAAAAGCCCCTGTCGAAGCTGTATCCCGAGATCGACATGGTGACCACGCCCACCGGCAGGCCCGTGGCAATGGTGCACAGCAACAACTGCACCTCCGACCTCAACGCATGGGTCGCCCTGTTTCAGGAATTCGCCCAGGCGCTGGGTCTAGCGACGAGCGAATCCAGGATGTTTGAAATGCTGTATACCCAGGGGCTCGCCGGAGATGCGGATTGCGGCGGGTTGCTGGCCTATAATTATTTCTCGGGCGAACATCTCACCGGTCTTTCGGAAGGGCGCCCGTTGTTTGTCCGGACACCCGAAAGCCGTTTTACGCTCTCGAATTTCATGCGCGTGCATCTGTTCTCGGCGCTCGGCGCCTTGAAAATCGGTTTGGCCATCTTCGAAAAGGAGAAAGTGAAGATTGACCAAATCCTCGGCCACGGCGGCTTCTTCAAGACCAGGGACGCCGGCCAGAAGATCATGGCGGCGGCGATGAACGTCTCCGTCTCCGTAATGGAAACCGCCGGCGAGGGCGGAGCGTGGGGAATGGCCTTGCTGGCCTCCTTTATGCTCCGAAAGTCGGCGAAGGAATCGCTCGAAACGTATCTCGCCGGCAAGGTCTTCGCGGGGCAAAAGGGCGCGACGATTGCGCCCGATCCAAAGGACGTCGCCGGGTTTGCGGCGTTCATGGAACGCTACAAGAAGGGGCTGGTCATCGAAAGAGCCGCGGTGAAATACCTGAAGTAAGGGGCTGACCTAACCATCCACCCCGATCCCCTCCCTCCTTCCCTTAAGGGAAGGAGGGAGGGGCAAGTTCAATCCTCCTTATAAAATCATCATCTGGGGGAGGGAGGTTAGGTCGGTTGAATGGAGAGAGGGCGGAAGGAGACATCATGCTCGAAAAACTTCGCCGTGAAGTCTGCCAATGGAACCGGGAGCTCCCGCGCAACGGATTGGTTGCGTGGACTTCCGGAAACGTCAGCGCGCGCGACCCGAAAACCGGACTGATCGTGATCAAGCCGAGCGGCGTGGCCTACGAGGCCCTGACGCCGGAAAACATGGTCATCGTCGATCCGGATGGCAAACGGATTGAAGGCAAGTTGAATCCATCGGTCGACACGCCGACGCACCTCTACATTTATAAGCAGCGGCCGGACGTGGGGGGCATCGTGCACACGCATTCGACCTTCGCCACCGCCTTCGCCGCGGCCGGCAAGCCGATCCCGGCCATTCTCACGGCGATCTGCGACGAATTCGGCGGGGAGATCCCGGTCGGCAAATTCGCTCCGATCGGCGGCGAGGAGATCGGGCGCGAAGTGGTGCGCGCGATCGGGGGGAGCCCCGCGATACTGATGCAGAATCACGGCGTGTTCACAATCGGGAAGGATGCCGGGGCGGCGGTCAAGGCGGCGGTGATGGTCGAGGACATCGCGCGGACGGTTTTTTATGCGATCCAGCTCGGGAAGCCGGTTGCGATCCCGAGGGAGATGGTGGCGCAGCTGCACAAGCGGTATATGGATAAGTACGGGCAGTAAAGCTAATCTCACCGCAGAGCCCGCCCTCGGCGGTCGGGCCGGGGGACGCAGAGGGCGCAGATAATAATTTAATTTAGGCTTTGCGTTCTCTGCGTCTCTGCGGTGAGATATTTTCCTGTACTTAAAAAAGAGGCTGTCTACAAAGAAGCTTTGGATATCTACGTGCTCGTCATGCCCGCGTGAACTTGGCGGGCATCCACTCCTGAAAACCCCTGGATTCCCGCTGAGAACACGCGGGAATGACGACCAAACAATACCAAGGTATCATCCCGAAAAATCCATCCGTCCCCTTTTTGAACTTTCCCTATTTTGATGTCTTTGAGTTGTCCGTGCAATCCGTGTACTACTTTTGCTGCTCGTCCGCCATCCGGCGCAGCTGATCGGCGGATTTTTTCATCGCGGAGGTGTGCAAGTCGATCCCCTTGCGCCAATCGCCGTAGAAGCGGATGAACGCCTTCTGGGCGTCGCCGTTCCACTTGGGTTCCACTTCCTTGACGGCCTTGGCGAGTTTTTCCACCGCGTTCTGAATCTGGGCGTTCGCTTCTTCCACTTCCTTCAGGAACTTGCCGAGATCCTCGGGATTGAAATCAATGACGGTCATGATCACCTCGCGGCGGATGGATCAGCGCCTGCCGCGCTGATAGGCTTCCCAAGCCGGGTTGACGTACTGTTCGCGGCGATTCACCCGGATTGCGCGGAAGAATTGTTCCTGCTTGATTAGGTTCTCGAGCTGGGTGATGAATTTTCTGCGATTGGGGTCTGCCTCGGAGATGAAGCCTTGCTTGCGATTCCCCTCCCAATTATTGTCCAAATAATTGGTCGAAGATCCCACCGTGTCTTTTTCAATGGTCAGGTGGCGAATCTTCTCAAGAATCCGATCCGCCAGGCGGTCTGCCTCGGGCGGATGAAATTGGACGTCACGATATAGATATTGTGGAGGCGGTGAAGTCATGGTTCCCCCAAATACATAGTTGAAAAGGATTATAGATCATGATAATATGGTTGTCAATAGTTCACGCGCACAAGTTTTTAAAATGCTGTTCTGCAAAGAGGGGATTATGGCGCGCATCCGTGTAAACACCGAAGATCTGAAAACCAAAGCCAAGGATTTCGATTCCGCCGCTGAGGCATTAAACCGCGCCGGAGATGACATCCTCGCCGCCGCGATGGCGATGCCGAGTTACGACGGCCAGCTTTCCGGCCCGGCCCGCAAGGCGGGGTACGAGATCCAAAGCCAGGCGCGGGAGTTGAAGGCCGCCCTTTCCAACAACGCGGAATTCCTGCGCAAAGCGGCGCAGGATTTTGAGGATGTGGATAATCGGACGGTTGATCTTCTTGCGCAAAATCAGGATTTACTAGCATCTACATCTCCAGCCGAACTCAGGGGAATAGATGTGGGTGATTCCTATCTTGGATATCGTGATGATGGATTAAGCGATACGGTTATCCTGTGCATGTACGGAACATGCCGAGAAGTCGTAAGAGCAGGAAATGAGGAGATTATCGCGGAATTTGAAAAGAATGCTGACGAATATGAAAAACAGAAAGAAATTATGCTAAATGAATTTTATAAGGTGTGCCTTGCTGCTCTTACGGCATCGGGTGCACTGATTGCGTTAAGTATCGCCACAGCTGGCCTCGCTACTGTTATTGCGGCATTGGCCGCAATTGGTTCTTTGGGCGGAGAAGCCCTTGAAGTGAAAGCAGTTCAAGATGCAGAAGCTAAAATGGAGGAAGCTACTTTTGGAGCGGCATATTATTGGAATAAATTAATTGGTGAAACGGGTTTAGGTCCCTGTGTTACAGGAGATGAAAACCAAAGTCCAATTGATATTTGGACAAGGGATGCAGGTGATATTTATGATCCATGAACAACAGATATGATAAGAGACTACATATATGGCGATTCGAAAACATAGAACATAATAAGCGAAAACCATTCGATGTAGGGAAAGTCTTCTTTCAAGTGGAAGCCGGAGATTAAAATGGAAATTCCGAAGAGTAAGCTTAATAAACATACTAGAGATTATCTTCTTTCCGCCATGGAAAAAATGAAATTATTAAGTAATTCACTTGATTCGCGAATCATGCCAGTTGTGGATGATAATAAATACATTACCATTTCCAT
>JBAVFZ010000274.1:0-11323 GCA_049684495.1 Anaerolineales bacterium
GACCAATAATGCAGGAACCGATGCTTCCCCTCGCTGCTCTCGGGACAGGCGCTCTGCATGACACACTTTTCAAAGAATAGAAATAATTGTTAAAAAATCCTGTCAATCAATTAAAAAATCCTGTAAATCCTGTCTATGATTTTAAACGCTGTCCCTTCCGGGAGCGTACACCCGGATCGCGGCTTCGCCGTTGACCGGGCATTTGTATTCGCAGGTGCCGCAGCCGATGCAGCGCGTGCGGTCCACCACCGGGGCGCCGCCGGAGAATTCCGAATAATCCACGGTGATCGCCTTTTCGGGCAACGGGCACATTTCCTCGCAAACCAGGCATTCCTGGTGGTCGGACCAGGCGATGCAGCGGTTCTTGTCGACGTAAGCGGCGCCGATCACCTGCCGGCGCTTTTCCTCAAGCGGAAGCGGGGGGATCGCTTCAACCGGGCAGGCCTGCCCGCAGGCGTTGCAGGAATACTGGCAGAAGCCGGCCCGCGCGATGAGCACCGGAGTCCAAAATCCTTCCACGCCGGCCTCGGCCACCGACGGGTGCAGCACCCCGGTCGGGCAGACGCGCACGCATTCCCCGCAGCGGATGCATTTGGCGAGCAGATCGTTTTCCTTCGCTCCCGGCGGGCGGAGCAGATGCGGGAGATCCCGCCGCAGGTACTGATCGGTGCGCAGGAGCGCCACGCTCCCGACGGCCGCGCCGATCGCCGCCAACGCCTGCCTTCTCCCCGGATCGTAGGAATTCCATCCGGCCGGCCGCAGATGGGCCGGGAAGGATTGCCCGGCGCGCGGGCAGACCGACACGCAATCCAGGCACATCGTGCACTCCGCGGGATCGCTGGCGTTGGCTTTATCCGGATTAATCGTGCCGGTCGGGCAGATACGCGCGCAGGCGCCGCACTCGTTGCACGCGCTTGGGTTCACCTCGCGCCGGAAAATCGCGAGCTTGCCGGTCAACCCCAGCAGCGATCCGAGCGGGCACAGGTAGCGGCACCAAAAGCGCGGGGCGAGCGCGTTCAATGCGATGATTCCAATGAAGAAGGCTGCGATCAGCACGCCGCCCGCGGTGAAGGCCGGGTCGGCCGGAAGCAGCGCCGGACGGAGAATCCTATCCAGCGCGGAGACCGCCCCGCGCAGCGTGGAGACGCCATACAAAGCTTCCTCCACGGCGCTGACGACCCAATCCAGCGCGGGGTAGACCGCCTCGGTCAGCGACCGGATCAGGATTGTCAGCGGATCGAGGAACATCAGCCACAGGCTGCCCAGCAGCGCGGAGGTCAGGATCACCGTCAGCAGGAAGTGTTTGACCCCGCGCGCGCCTTCGGGGATGGCAGGCTGTTTGTTTTTCCAGCGCCGCGGGTGGAACAGGTCGAACGTGGTTCCCAGCGGGCACAGCCAGCCGCACCATGCGCGCCCGAAGAGAACCGTCAGGAGCAGAGTGAGCAGCGCAAGCGCCATCCCCGCAACGATGCTCTTCGAAGCAAGCAGGCCGGCCAGCATCGCCAGCGGATCCAGATGCAGGAACAGGTTTCCGGCTTGCGGCGGCACCCCGCCGCGCACCGTCCGCAGAAAGAGGAACAGGAAAAGCGCCAGGGCCGACGCCTGGACGGCGGAGCGCACGATCCGTCCGTAGCGGTCCTTCCATTGGAACTGCTTGCGCGGTTTGTCAGCCAACGGCGATCTCCTCGATTTGCAGATTTTCCAGATCGCTGCGTCCGAGCCCGCGCTGGGCGCCGTACTTCACGTACAGCAGCCGGTCCGGATCTTCCCACCCGAAGAGCGTTGTCGCATAAGCGTCCGCCGCCACCCCGTCGTGCGTGGCGATCACGGTATCCAGCTTGCGCACGTCATCCAGGTTTCCGCCGGTGGGACCGTTGGCGGTGAGGATCCGCACCGCGTCCACGATCGTCAGCGTCGGGAGGAGGAATTGGTTGAGATCGACCAGTATTTGGTTGAGGGAGGCGTGCATTTCCGGCCGGTCGCGGATCACGCCCAGCATGTTCTTCATCCCGATCGTCAGCTGGGCCAGGCTGTGGTGTTTCGGGAGGGGGACGTTGATCAGCACGTCGGCGTCCAGCACGTCGCCGTAGACGACGGTCTTCTTCAGCGTCTCTCCCGCGGGGAGGCCGGCGGATACGAATTTCATGGCGGACGGATATTCCATCTCGCCGCCGGCGGCCGCGACCTGATCGGCGATCCCGCTCGTGGCGAAGGCGTCCTCGGCGGTTCCGCCGAACGGATTGTCGAAGACGCGCACGCGCGCGGCGCCGGCTTCGCGCGCCAGTTTCACCACCGCGCCGACCACCCACGGGTTGGTCGTGGCGGCGTACTCATACGCGCGCCCGGCCGTGCAGACGTTTGGTTTGATGACGACGTTCGCGCCTTTCGGGACGAAGCGCTCCATCCCGCCGATCGCGGCCACCGCCCGGCGCACCAGCGCCTCCGGATCGTCCCCGCCCCGCGCAACGGCCAGGTAGGTGGATCCCGCGGCGGGGGTGGGGGGTGGCAGGCGGGTCATGCCGGCGGATCCAGCCGGTGCTCCGCAGGCGGCGAGCACTTGCGCCCCGGCGGCCGCGCCCGCGCCCAACACCGTCCAGCGCAGAAATTCCCGTCTTGTGAGTTTCATGGTGATCGTCCTTTTTTCTTCGCCTCCGCCTTGGAGAATCACAGGCTTCGGATATTGGAATTCTACCCCGGAAAAATCGGCGCCGCGATTCATTGAGCCTTCTCTCAGGTTGGCCGGCTTCCTGCGCGGAATTCTTGGCCCCACATCCTGGGCCGGGGTCGCCGCCTCCGGAGATCCGGTCCGTCAGCCGAGATCCAACTCGAGCATTTCGATTCGTTCCGCGCGGTTGGAGCCCACCCCGAGCTCTTCCGCGTAACGCAGATACTGTTGCGCCGTGCTTACACCATTGGCGGACACCTCGCGGGTTCCCTTCCCCGCCAGGTCGTAGATCATCCCCAGCCCGACCGTGTCGTGCGCGACCGGGTCGAAACTCATCAGGATCGAATCGCCGACGGTGTCGAGGCGCCAATACGGGTCGTCCGACCGCGGCACCGTGCAGGCGGTCAGCACGTCGCCGACGATCAGCCGGGTGCGGTCCTTGATCGCCGGCAGGGAGTTGAGTTCCGGGATCGCCCGGCCGATCAGCGGGCGGTGGAAATCCTCCGGACGTTCGAGAGTCCCGTAATGATTCTTAAGCGAAAAGGTGAATCCGCTGATACCGTGCGCCTTGTAAATCGGGATGTTGATCAGCGCGTCGCATTGCAGCAGGCAGTTGCTTAGTTTGATGTCCCGATCGGCGATCCGCCAGCCGGACGTGTAGCCGCTTTCGGTCCCGAAACACTGGATTCGGTCTCCGCCACGGTTGATGGTGAAGCCGCCGGCGCGCATTTGGCCGTCGTTCCGGTCGTAGAGGATGATCTGTCGGGAGGGAATGCCGGTTGCGACCAGCGATTCCGCCACCGCGGCCGCCAGCGGCTCGTGCGTCCACAGCCGGCTGCCCTGGATCGTGTTGATTTTAATGGCGATCCACTCATCGCGGGCGAACAGCGAGGACCAGGCGTCGCGTGCATCGGCAAGCCCGGTCAGCGCGGTGATCGAAGAGTCCAGCATTTTCCGGATCACGCCGGTGTCCAGCAGCGCGTTATCCCCGGGCACGCCCGCCGGCGTTTGTTTCCACACGCCGTTGTGGCGCGTGCGGACCACCCGGCTTTTCCCCGCCAGGCTCGTGCTGAGGATCTCAGGCCGGCGGAGGGTCGCTGTGCGCGAGAGCTTCGCCGATGGTGCACAGTGGGAAAGCAATCCGGCGGCGGTTGCGGCGGCAGCGGTTTTTAGAAAATCGCGGCGCGAATACACCGGGGAATCTGGTCTTTCCGTGCGATGATTTGTCATGTTTGTCCTCCCCCAAAAAACCGGATGTCATGGCCGTCTATGACGGATAGCGGCTCGTACGGGTGGTGGAGTCCGGATGGAACGGATCGATGGGTCAACCGGCCGGGCAGCACAACCGGCTGGACGATTTTCGCGGGGGAAAGGATGGAGCGTGGATGCGGCGCGTTTTGCCGAATTGCCGTTTGTAAGGCGGCCATTGGAAGGATTTCTCCGCAAGATGGCGGCGGGTCGCCTCCCGCCCGGCAGAAGCGTCGGGTGCCGGAGAAGGCGTATTCTTATTGTATGAAGTAAGACTTGATGCAAGCTGTGGATCGGCTGAGAGGATTCATCCGCTGACGGCGATTTCCTGGATACCGAGGTTTTCCAGGTCGCTGCGCCCCAGCCCGCGCTCGGCTCCGTACCGCACATAGAGCAACTGGTTCGGATCCGTCCAGCCGAACAGCCGGGTGGCATAAGCGTCGGCGGCGACGATGTCCGGCGAGGCGATGACCGTATCCATTTTCCGGACGTCGCTCCTGCTGTAGCTGATCGGACCGTTGGCTGTCAGGATCCGGACGGCGTCGATGATGGTTAATTCAGGGCGGATAAAATCCGCCAGATCCGCGATCCGCGCGTGCAGGTTGTCGTGAATGGCGTCTCGGTCCCGGACCACGCCCATCAAGTTCTTCATCCCGAGGGTCAACCCGGTCGACCCATGCTGTTTGGCGATGGGCACGTTGATCACCACGTCCGCATCGATCACCTCGCTGTAGAAAGCGGCTGAACGCAAACTTCGCGCGGATGGAAGTGTGGCGGGAACGAATTTATTCCAGTCCAGTGTTTCGAGTTCCCCGCCCGCGGCCAGAACCTGCTCGGCGATTCCGCTGGAGGAATAATTTTCAGGAGAAGTCCCGTTGAATGGAAAATCGAATACGCGCACCCGGCCGGCGCCGGCTTCGAAGCACATCTTTACCAGAGCACCGACTACCCACGGATTGGTCGTTGCGGCGCCGTCATAGGGGCGGTTGGAGGTGCAGACGTTGGGTTTAATGAGCACGTTCGCGCCTTGGGGCACGAACCACCCCATCCCGCCGATGGCCTCCACCGCGGCCCGGACGAGCGCTTCCGGATCGTCCCCTCCCCGCGCGACCGCCAGGTAGGCCGGGTTCGCCGCAGGCGTCGCCGTAACGGTTGCGGGCGGAGGGGTCGGCGAAGGCGTATCGCTGGCAAGCGGGGTATCGCTGGGAAATTGCGTATCGGTCGGGACGACCGCCCCGGCGATCGAACCCATTTTGGTCAACTGCGGTCCGGCGGGTCCGAACGGCGTTCGGGTCGGCGTCCCCGATTCAATCGCGGGCGCGATCCCGCATGCTTGCAGCAGCTGCATCGCGGCCGCCGCGCCGGCGCTGTTGGTCATCAGGCGTATGAATTCTCTGCGGGATATTTTTTTCATCGTCATGCTCCCATCCTACTGATCTATTCTGAACCCCGATAGACGTTCTTTGAATGGTAAGAGACTCCTAGACGCAATATTGCCTGTGAATGCAGTTGTATCTTCTAATTAAATGAGAATGATTTCGAGATTTCGCGTGCCATTCGAAAAAAATCGGAGTGCTATTCGGAGTCCCGCGTCTATAATGGATATATTATATCCTATTTAACCAAATTCCTCAATCGTTCGGCTGCGGATTCGGGTGTGATATCTCTTTGCGGCTGGGCCAGTAATTCGTATCCGACCATGAATTTCCGGATTGTCGTCGAACGCAGCAGCGGCGGGAAAAAATGCGCGTGGAAATGCCATTCCGGATGTTCCCCACCGTCTGTCGGCCGCTGATGAAAACCCATGCTGTACGGGAAGGGGGCGTCGAAGATCCGGTCGTAGGCGCGGATCAGGCGCGGCAGAATTTCCGCCAGGTCGCCGCGCTCCTTATCGGAGAGATCCGGCAGCGCCCCGCGATGCGCCCGCGCCAGCAGCATCGTCTCGAATGGCCACACCGCCCAGAAGGGGATCAGCACGGTGAAGGAATCGTTTTGGCAGACGATCCGTTCCTGCTGCGCATATTCCACGCCGAGATAATCGCACAGCAGGCAGGATTTGTGGTCCTGCCAATGCCGGGCCTGGCGTTCCGTTTCCTTGGCGGGTTCATTCGGGATCTGCTCCTCGGCCCAGATCTGCCCGTGCGGGTGCGGATTGCTGGCCCCCATCATCGCGCCGTTGTTCTCGAAGATCTGCACATGCCGGATCCAGTCCAGCGCGCCGAGCTCGACGTACTGATCGGTCCAGGCGTCCACCACCCGGCGGAGCGCCGCCGGCTCCATATTGCCGAGCGTCAGGTCGTGGCGCGGCGAGTAGCACAGCACCCGGCAAAGCCCGCGTTCGGTTTCCGCGCGCAGCAGCCGCCCGCGGTCGAAGGATTCGGGCTCGGCGCCGGGAAGCAGCGCCGCATAATCGTTGTCGAACAGATAGGTTTCCGCATACGCCGGATTGCGCGCCCCTCCCGCCCGTTCGTTTCCGGGGCAGAGGTAGCAGCCGGGATCGTACGGCGGCCGGGCGGCGGCCGGCGTCGAGTCAACCATCCCGAGCCAGGGGCGCTTGGTGCGGTGGGGGGAGACCAGGACATATTCCCCCGTCAGCAGATTTAACCGGCGGTGCGGTTTTTCAAATAGGGTTTCCATCGTCACCTGCTCAGCGGCAAATTAGCATCGGAAGACGGCTTTGGCGCAGTACGGTATCCACCTGGCTGCCCAGCACAGCCTCCAACACCGGATGGCTTCCGTATCCGCCGAGGATCAGCAGCTGGCTGCCGGTCTCCCCGGCGGCGCGCAGGATCGCATCAGATACCGGCCCTCCGCGCAGAATAAGGGATGCCCGAACGCTGCGGGTGTGCAGATATTCGTCCGCCTCCTCCAGCATGTCTTCGGCGTCCACGCCGGATTCTTCCACCGATAGCACCGTCAGCGGGATATTCCAGCGCGCCGCGAGGTAAGCGGCGACGAACAGGGCTTCCTTGGATTTTGCGCCGCCGTCATAGGCCACCAGCGCGCGGGAAAGGTCCGTCGGGTCGCCCGGGACGGCCAGGATCGGCCGCGGACACTTTTGTATGAGCCCGCGGAAGCCGGTACCCAGGCTCAAAAAAGGCTGGTCCCCGGGCGGGTGGGTGAGCGTCAACACGACCAGATCCGCCAGCAGCGCGCGGTTGCAGATGGCCTTGGTGACGTCGCCCTCTTCGACCGCCAGCCCGCCGGTCAGTCCGGCCTGTTCGCAGCGGCGGGTAAACTCCCCGCGCAGGGATTCCAATTTCGCGTCTTGATTTTCCTCCCCGCCGCGCAGGACGTGCAACCCATGGATCCGCGCGAATTCGCGCCGGGCGAAGAGGAGCGCCTGGTCCAGCGCCGTCCATCCGGCATCCTCGCCGCTGATCGGCACGAGGAGTTGGCCGAACAGACGGTCCTCATCCTGATCGGCTTTCGATTCCCGCCATGCGCCGGTGGGCGGGCCGCTCTCCAGCGCCTCCGGGACGACCGCGCGCACCAGGCTCTTCCCGAACCGCGCCGCAACCCGCCCCGCCCGCGTTCCGAATTTATCCGCCAGGTCCCGGGCGGCGGATTCCGGCGATATGAAATCACCCAGCCCCTGCTGCAGTTCCGCCCGGTGCTCCGAGACCCAAAGGTACATGTCGGTCTCCGTCCGCCCGGGGAATTCCTTGAGGATGTTCCGCTCGCGGATCGCCTCGACCACCGGCAGGTAAAAATAGTCGTACCAATGCGCGGCGGCTTCGCCGATCGGAACGTCGCGTTTTTCGTCCAGTCCCATGAAATATTGATGGACCTGGATGTGGTCCAGCAGGTCGTCGTACATCCCCGAAACGGTTAATTCCAGATCGGCGTCCGGACGCATCTTCTTCAATTGAGTCGTTTCCAGGAAGGTCGCATACTCTTCTTTGAGGATTAGGTCTTCCGGGTCGGAATCGGGGGAAAGCGGCACCCGGGTGTTGATTTCGTTGACGTACGCTTCGATCGTCTGCGCGCCAAGCTGCCGCGCGACCGACACCCGGTGATGCCCGTCCTGTACAAAATAGGCGTCGCCGAGCTTGACCACCTCGATCGGCGGCAGGCCTCCGCCCGCGGGATCGGTCACGAGGGTCATGACCCGGGCCCAGCGTTCCTCGTCGCTCGGATTTTTCGGGAGAAAGGTCCGGGAAAAATCGGTGTAGCGTCCGACGCTGCCCACGATCGAATCCAGCGGGATGTTCTGCACGCCGCGGTTCACGCCGGTGCCGACCGCATGCAGCTTATCCCGGACTTCCTCGAAGGAAAGTAAATCGGCCGATTTCCCCGTGAATCGGCTGACCACCTCCTGAAGCGATGCCCGCTGGCGGGCGCGTTGAAAATCGATACGGGCGAGCGAAAATCCGTAATCGTTTTCCTGCGGATTGTTGGGCACGATATTTCCTTCTCTCCGAAATTATCCCATAGCCTCCCCGTTTTTTCCATCGACACTCTGCCGGAAGGAAGACGCTTTTTCCCCAGCCATGGCAGAAAAAATTGGATAAGCAAAAGAAAAAACCACAAAGACACTAAGACACTGAGAATAATAAAGATCTGAGAATTTCTTAGTGACTTCGTGTCTTTGTGGTTTAATACGCAGACCTCAAATTCCTTTTTCCCCAATTAAAAAACTTATGACCCCGGAAACCCGCGATCCTTCCGGCTGGGGAATGTAGGGGGCTATACCGGTCCGCGGGATGCCTGCTTTTCGAGTTTGAATTGACGCTGCCCATCCGCTATGGTACACTCCGCGCCGAAATTTCGTCTGCGCGGCTTCTTTCCAATCCAAAAAAATTCAACCCCATCGACGGGATGGGGCGATCAACCCCCGGCGCTTTTTATGATGTGAAGCGCCGGTTTGCAACGGATGTCGTCGGAAAGAACGATCGGCGCGAATTCTCAGCCCGGGAGGCTTAATGGAACGGAATATAGTAGTTACGGAAGCCGTCGGACGGTTTATCGAAGAGTATCCGGTGGAGATCGTCGAGCGCAAGGGAATCGGCCATCCGGATTCGCTCTGCGACGGAATCGCCGAGCGCATTTCGGTGGAATACACGCGCTGGTGCCAGGAGAATCTCGGCACGGTGCTGCATCATAATTTCGACAAGGTTCAGCTCGTGGCGGGCGAAGTCCAGGTGGGGTTCGGCATGGGCGTGCTGCTTAAACCCATCCACATTCAAATCGCGGGGCGGGGCACGCTGGAATACAAAGGGCGGATGGTCCCGATGGATGCGATCGCGATCAACGCCGCCAAATTGCATGTCCGCGAGACGATGAAGAACCTGGATCCGGAAAAGCACATGGTCATCGACTGCTTCGCCGGCGCGGGGGCGACCGAATTGGCGCACACGGTCGATAATGTCCGGGCCAACGACACGTCTTTCGGCTGCGCCCACTGGCCCCGCTCGATGGTGGAAAACGCCGTTTTCGAAACCGCCCAGTACCTGAATTACGAGTTGATCAAGAAATTCCCCGTCGGCGAAGACATAAAAGTAATGGGCATGCGCAAAGGCGATCAGATCATCCTCACCTGCGCGGTACCCTTCATCTCCACGGAAATCCAGGATCTGGCCGAGTACATCGAAGTGCGCAAAGGCGTGCACAATTCCCTGCAGACGTATGCGGAAAAGCTCGCCCCGGGACGCAAACTGACGGTGGATGTGAACACCGCCGACGACGACGCCAACGGCGAGGTCTACCTGACGATGACCGGCACTTCCGCGGAATGCGGCGACGACGGTTCGGTCGGCCGCGGCAACCGGGTGACCGGGCTCATCACCCCGTTCCGGACCGCTTCGCTCGAGGCGGCGGCGGGAAAGAACCCGATCTCCCACGTCGGAAAGATCTACAACGTTATCTCCTTCCTGGCGGCGCAGGAAATCGTCCGCGAGGTTCCCGAGATCCATGAGGCCAGCGTCTATATCCTTTCCCAGATCGGGCACCCGCTGGATCAGCCCCTGATCGCCACGGCGACGATCAAGCCGACCAGCGGTGTCATGACCAAGGAGCTGGAAGAGAAGGTCCGGCAGGTGCTGAACCGCCGCCTGGAGAAGGTTCACGAGGCCCGGATTCTGATGGCGGAACAAAAAGTGAAACTCTACTAAACGAAAAACTCCCGCAGAAAAATTGCGGGAGTTTTTTATTTCCCACCGCGAAGCTCACCCCACCGGGGCGGGCTTTGTGGTGGAGACTTATAAGAACTTCTCCCGCCAGTTCATGAATTCGTAGTAAATCCTGAAATAATCCGTTTGTTCGTATGCAACCTCGCGGATGGCCCCGTCTTCAAAACCGTATATCGCCGCGCCCGGGCAGGCCAGCAGGATGGGCGAGTGGGTGGCGATGAAGAATTGGGCGTGCCCGTCCCGCCCGTCCGCCTGCAGATGCTTCAGCAGATCCACCTGGCTCCGGGGCGAGAGCGCGGTTTCCGGCTCGTCAAGGAAGAAGATACCCTCGATCGCGAACACTTTGTGGAAATATTTCAGAATGGATTGTCCGTGGGAAAGGTTCAGGAGCGAAGCTCCGCCGAAATACTTCAACTGGCCGGGATCGTTGATCGCCCACTCATCCAGGGCTTCCGAAAAGAATTGGAAATAGTTCGATCCGAAATAGATCCCGGGAACCCGCTTGCCGCACCAATCGATATCGAGCGAATCCGGAAATTTGTGAACGAAGGGATTGTTGCTGTACCGCCGGCGTTCGGTTTCCCTCCAGATATGCAGCCCGCAGCGGATGGCGAGCGCCTGGAGCAGGGTGGTCTTGCCGCACCCGTTTTCTCCGATGAAGAAGGTGATATCCGTCCGGAAGGGAATGGAGACCGGCTTCTGGAACACCGGCAGGTTATAAGGGTAGAACTCCCGTGTGGGGTATCGATCGACAGCCAGCGAAGCTTGGCGAATGTACATGGCGCTTCCGTTGGCCCCCGGACCTACAGCTTGTAGCCGAATTTCCGCAGCATGGCCTTACGGTCGGCGATATCGCCCTCGGTTTCAATTCCACGCACGGCGTCGCCGTCGATCACGCCCAGGATGCCGCGCCCTGTCCCGCTCTCGGCGACGACAACCTGCACCGGATTGGCGGTGGCGCAGAAAATCCGGCATACTTCCGGGACGTTCTTGACGGCGTTCAGCACGTTGACCGGATAGCAATTCTCCAGGAAGATGATAAAGGCATGCCCGGCGGCAAGGGCGAGCGCATTCTGCTTCGCCAACGCGATCATCGCCGCGGAGGTTCCGGACCAGCGGACCAGGCACGGACTGGAGGCTTCGTTGAAGGCCAGGCCGAATTTTATTCCGGGAACGGCTCCCGCCAGCGCCTCGTGCAGATCCTCGACGGTCTTGATGAAATGAGAATGCCCGAGGATGAAGTTCATGTCCGCGGGCTTGTCGATGGGGACGGTGACCA
>JBAVFZ010000275.1:0-2056 GCA_049684495.1 Anaerolineales bacterium
CATGAGGGCCTCTGCCGATGAGCTTACAGGATCGGTCCGGAATCCCCTTCGCCGTTTCCCGGAGGGGAAATGCCATTCCATAATAGCATGGAAGAATTAAACCGTCCTTGCGGAGGGGGAGGATCAGGGATTCGGGGATTTCTGCGCCGTAAGCGAGAGGAACACGTCCTCCAAAGTCGGCTCCGCCGGTTCCACCCGGCGGACGGTGATCCCGTCCCGCTCCAGGCAGCCGAGCAGATCCGTTTCTTGCATGCCCGCGGGGGTGATGGCGCGCAAATGATCGCCGGCCAGTCCGGCGCGCAGGATGCCGGGGCAGGCGCCGAGCGCGGCCAACGCGGGCAGGAGGGGTTCGGCGCGCACATCCCAGGCGCGCCCCGGAAGCGCGTCGCGTTTAAGCGCGCCGGGCGCATCCAGCGCCAGCAGGCGGCCGCCGTTCATAATCCCCACCCGGCTGCAGTATTCGGCTTCGTCCATGTAGTGGGTGGTGACCAGCGCGGTCGTGCCCCGCTCCACCAGGCGGTAGATCAGGTCCCAGAACGCGCGGCGCGCGGTGGGATCCACGCCCGAGGTGGGTTCATCCAGAAAAAATAATTTCGGGTCGTGGACGATAGCGGTGGCCAGCGCCAGCCGCTGACGCCAGCCGGTGGAAAGCCCGCCCACCAGCGCACGGCGGAACGGTTCCAACCCGACCAGATCCAGCATCTCGCGTATTCTCCCGCGGTTGGCGACCCCGTACACTCCCGCGTAGAAGTGAAGGTTCTCTTCCACGGTCAGATCGGCATACAGCGCGAATTTCTGGCTGACGTATCCGACGCGTTCGCGGATCTGCTCGGGATTTTTCCGGATGTCGAAACCGAGGACTTCGGCGCTGCCGGACGTCGGTTGCAGCAGCCCCAGCAGCATCCGGATGGTGGTGGTTTTGCCCGATCCGTTGGGGCCGAGAAACCCCACCACTTCGCCCGGAGGAACCGTGAAGCTTACGCCGTCGACGGCCGTGAACTCCCCGAACCGTTTGGTCAGGGCGTCGGTGCGGATGACCGGGATCACCGCTTCGCCTCCAGGAGCGAGATGAAGACATCTTCCAGCCCGGCCGGGATCGGGCGGACACGCTCGAGGGTGAACTGCTTTTCCGCGGCGGTCTCCCGGATCCGGTCGCGGACCGCGTCGCGCATGCCTTCGCGCGTGCGCAGGTGCAGCCTGTCGCCGAACATCTGCGCGTCCTCCACATCCGGATCGGTGCGCACGGCGTCGCGCAGCGCCATGAGCGGCCGGCCGATCACTTCGAGGATGCGGTCCGCAAGCATTTCCCGCAGGACCCCGGGCGGACCTTCGACCACCAGGCGGCCGGCTTGCAGGAAGCCGACCCGGTTGCACCGGTCGGCTTCGTCCATGTAGGGCGTGCTGACGAGTACCGAGAGTTGTCCTTCGGTTATCAGCCGGATGATCAATTGCCAGAAGGATTGCCTCGTCGCGGGATCCACGCCGGTGGTGGGCTCGTCCAACAGAAGCACCCGCGGGCGATGCACCAGCGCGGCCGCCAACCCGAGTTTTTGTTTCATGCCGCCGGAGAGCGCTCCGGCGCGGCGTCCGGCAAATTCCATCAGGCCGACGAAATCCAGGATTTCCCTGCTGCGCGGCAGCCAGTCGGCTCCGGTCAGGGATCGGATTTCGGCGAAGAACCGGAGGTTTTCAAGGACCGTCAGTTCCTCGTACAACGAGAACCGCTGCGGCAGATACCCGATCTGTGCCCGGGCGTGCTCGACCTGCCGCGGCACATCCCAACCGGCGACGGTGATCCGGCCGGAGGCGGGCGCCAACGCGCCGCACAGCAGGCGCATGGTGGTGGTTTTTCCGGCGCCGTCCGGGCCGACCAGGCCGTAAATTTCCCCTTCCTGCACATGCAAGGTCAGGGAGTCGACGGCGCGGTTTCCCCCGAAGGTTTTCACCGCCCGGTCGATCTCGATCGCGTTTTTCAATGGACGAATATTTTCTTCCATACACCACCGGCTCTTACCGCAATGTCTGGATTATTATTCTCCACGAAGAGCACGAAGGG
>JBAVFZ010000276.1:0-5426 GCA_049684495.1 Anaerolineales bacterium
GAGGATATGTGATCGTCATGCCGGCGTGATCGTAGCCGGCATCCAGGATTGTTTCGGTTTTTGTATTTACTCAGCCTGATTTCTCTTTCTTGTACACCGAAACACCGAAAAGAGCCGAAAACACCGAATTATTTTTTTTTTTAGAATCCGTGTAATCGGCTCTTCTCCGTGGAATCCGTGTACGCTTTTCCAGTCCTGAGCAGATACCGGTTTTTTCATATATAAATTCCCTGGATGCCCGCTAAAAGCACGCGGGCATGACGAGCACTGTCTCCGAACACCGGGGATGACGGGCATGTCCCTTAATGGATCGATTTGCTTGACGCTCAAGGCCACCGGAGGGTATACTCACGCGCGCAATCTTAAAAGAATGGTTCGCGGGCGTCGCCAAGTGGCAAGGCATCAGCCTTCCAAGCTGACATCGCGGGTCCGAATCCCGTCGCCCGCTCCTTGGGCCCGTAGCTCAATGGCAGAGCAGCTCCCTCATAAGGAGTGGGTTGATGGTTCGAGCCCATCCGGGCCCACCAGATAGAATTGATAACGGCGTAATCGATGAAACCGGGCTCGACGGGGGTTCCTTGAACCATAACGGCCCTCCCGTGTTTTCGGATCAGTTCAACATGGCGATTGAACGATCGGAGAAGACATGGATAACCATTCGGATATCGATGTTCCTCGATGCCGGTATTCCATACAAGAATCCGCCCTTCGAGCGAACCCGCTCTTAAAAAAACCAAAGCAAAGCCCCCGGACGACAATCTTTTATCTGTTGCTGGGCCTGTTTGCGCTAAACTGCGCGTGGATCTCCAATCTTTTCGAAAAAGAAATTCCTCTGGAAGTGATTCTGGTGATCGACACCTCGGAATCGATGGCCGGAGACAACAAACCTGGATCTGGAAAGCATGCATTGGAGGATCCCGCCAATCCGGCTTTTTGCAACCTTGATTATTCCTGTGAGCCGTTCCGGCATGTTAAAGCCGCAGCCGCAGCCTTCGCAGCCCAGGTACTGGATAAACCTCCGGAAAGGGAACAGGACCGGCTGGCGGTCGTTACCTTCGCTACCGGGTGGCAAAGCGGCGATCTGGGGACGAAGGTAAAACTGAATTGGACCAACAATATCCTTGAGGCAATGCATCCGCTGACAGGTATTCCCGGGTTAAAGGTTTACAACCCGGGGGTGATCTGCCCGTTTGGGGAATGGGGATGCCCGTCCGGATCCGCCTGCCCGGCGAATCGGGATGCCATTCCCACCGGCGCATGCCTGTATTATGGGGACCCGGATCCGTTGGGGAATTACACCTATCAAGGCTTCCATTGCCCACGGATCATGGATGTCGATGTTGCGACGGGTGAGCATTGGGATCCCCTTCCCGAAGCCGTGTCCGCCTGCACGACCTCCAACATCGGCGGCGGGCTGCGGTTGGCAGGGCAGCAATTTTCCGTCGAAGACCGGCCTGAGACTCTTCAGATCGTAATCCTGCTCGCCGACGGCGCGGCGAACGCCACCTTCGCGGTTTCATCGGACGCCGGTATGCCCGGGATCGACCTTTTTCAATCCCCGGTGGATCCATGGATTATCGCCGAAAATCTACCGCTCGGATTCTGCCCGGAAGGCACTTGGGAATCATGGGATATCACGGGGGCAAGACGGATATTTTGCCAGGATGGCGACGTCGATACTTATCATGAATTCCCGGACCCCGCGTATGACGCGGATGATTTCGCGCGCGATCACGGCAAGTTCATTGCCTGCAACCGTAATAATCCGGCCCCCTCCTGCCGCGGAATTAAGGGCCGGGGCGCGATTCTCATTACGATCGGACTGGGAAAAGAGATCCTGGCGCTGGACCCGATCCCAACCTCGGGGACCGGAAGCCTTACGGTGCGTCGCTCCTGCGCTATCTCGCCGCTCTCGGTGACGACGGCGATGCGCAAACGGATCCGTGCGGCCTGGAATCGGACTACAGTAAAAGCTGCGGGAATTACTATTACGCTGCGACGGGGAGCGATCTTGAGCGGATCTTCGATTTAATCTACGCGCGCCTTCGCAATCCCTCGATGACGTAGCGTGGCATTTATCCATTATGGCGCATGCCAAAATATTGAGTAAGAAGTTCCGGGATACCACGGCCGCGGAACTTCCCGGCCGAGCCCGAACCGGCGATTCGTTCCCTCAGCCGTCAAACATACGAAGCCATTCCTCCAACGCGACCATCGCCTCCGGCTGATTTTCCTTCTTTCGGTCATGAATGCTGTCTACCACCTGCCGCGCAAATTCCCCGGACGACACCACCTTCGCGCCCGCGCGCCTGGCCTTCGTCCGGATTTCGGAATCCGAACTGACGACGGTGAAGTGGCGCGCATCTTTCCGCGCGCGCAGGAAATCGAGGATCCCGTCGTCCGCCCTGCGCGGCGGAGGGATGAAATGCGCCTTCACCATCCGGCCGGAAATAACGGGCGAACCCATCCCGGGCCGGCCTTGGTCGAAATAAACCACCAATTTGCGCCGGGAGGAACGGCCAAAGTCCTCCAGCACCTCGAGCAGTTTGCGCTCGTCCTCCGGATCCGAGAGCGCCATTCCCGGAAAGGCGCCGATTAAATTGTGGCCGTCGATCAAATAGGGCATGCCAGCGATCCTGCATGGAAGGGATGTTGATCCGGCGCGGGCGAGGTGCTACACTGAACCTATACACCCCGCGGAGGTGATCATGGCCCGGCGATGGATATTCTACCTCGCGCTGAATGTTCTGGTTTCGGCGGCGACAATGCTGGCGGTCCTGTATGTCTGGAACCGGTCGCAACAGCCCGCGGCGGTCGAGTCCGCCACGCCGACGCTTCAGCTCCCGCACGGCGACGTGCCGCCGCTGCCCACCGTCGACACCACCGCCACGCCGTTTCTGTACACCGTCAAACCGGGAGATACGCTTGGAAAGATCGCCGAGCAGTTCGGCGTCAGCGTCGACGAGCTGGTGGCGTTGAATAACATCGAGGATCCCGACTGGCTCGAACCGGGGATCCAGCTGATCATCCCGGCGAGCGCCGCGGCAAGTGCGCCCGTCTCCGGCCGCGCGACCGTCACCCCGCAGGAAGGCGAATCGTCTCCGTGGCCGTACATCGAATCGGTGGTCTCGCCGGGGAATATGTTCCTCGAAGCCGTGCGGATCACCAATCCCGGCGCGAACGCCGTTCTGACCGGCTGGCGGCTGCGCGCCCCGACCGGAGCCGAGTTTGTCTTCGGCGAGTTTTCTCTCGTCGCGCAGGGCGCGGTCCTGATCCACACCGCCGAAGGGATCGATACCTCGATCGACCTGTATTGGAATTTGAAGGAAACTCTCTGGCATTCCGGCGACGAGGTTCTGCTTCTGGATGCGCTCGGCAATCTGCGTTCGGCGTATGTGATTCCTTAATCCATACGGAAAATCCTGTACGCGGATTGCGCGGAAAAACCGGATGGCGCTGAATTTCCTCCCGCAATTATTTCGACGAATTAATTTCTTTCTTTTTCTCCGCGCAATCCGATCTATCCGCGAAATCCGCGTACGATTGGATTAGTCGAACGAGAAAAATAAATCACATATCGGGGTGATGGAAGAGGGGGAGAAGAACGGGGACTGGACCGATCCGCACCCCTCTGCTACACTTCCGCCCCGGAGCGATGATGAATCAAGTCCTTTACCGCAAGTGGCGTCCGCAGACCTGGGATGATGTCGTCGGGCAAAAACACGTCGTGCACACGCTGAAGAACGCGCTCGCCACGGGGCGGATCGCGCATGCGTACCTCTTCTCCGGGCCGCGTGGAACGGGCAAGACCAGCATGGCGCGGATCCTGGCGAAGGCGGCCAACTGCTCGGCCGAAGCCGTCGCCGACCGGCCATGCAATCAGTGCGCGCGCTGCAAGGCGGTGAACGAGGGCAACTACCTCGACCTGATCGAGATCGACGCCGCCTCCAACACCAGCGTCGAGGACGTGCGCGACCTGCGCGAGCGGGTTCCCTTCGCCCCGGGCGACGGCCGCTACAAGATTTATATCATCGACGAAGTCCATATGCTTTCCACCGCCGCCTTCAACGCGCTGCTCAAGACGCTCGAGGAACCGCCGGCGCACGCGATCTTCATCCTGGCCACGACCGAAGCCCATAAAATTCCCGCCACCGTCATCTCGCGCTGCCAGCGGCACGAATTCCGCCGCCTGGGAGTCGAAGAGATGACGGTTCAGTTGACGGAGATGGTGAAGGCCGAGGGAATCCGGGCGGATAATGAAGCGCTGGAGGCGGTCGCCCGCCAGTCGACGGGCAGCATGCGCGATGCGATCAGCCTGCTGGACCAGCTCGGTTCGATGGGGGAAGCCATCACGCTCGCCAGCACGCTCGAGATGCTCGGCGCGACCGGCGGCGAGACGGTGCAGCGGCTCGTGGCGTGCATCAGCCGCGGCGATACCGCCGACGGGCTGCAGATCATCCATCGGGCGACGGACAGCGGCGCGGATGCGCGCCAGTTCGCCCGCCAGGTGGTGGACTACCTGCGCGGCGTGATGATGGCCGCATCCGGCAACGCCGACCTGGTGGAAGTCACACCGGAAACCCGCGCCGCAATGAAGGACCTTTCGGAAAAGATCGATCCGGCCGCGCTGTACCGCGCGATCCGGTCGTTCTCGCACGCCGCCGCCGATCTGCGCTCCGGCTGGCGCCCGCAGCTGCCGCTCGAACTGGCGCTCATTGATTCGATTCTGGATCCGGGCGCGCCCGGCGCACCAACCGGCGCGCCCTCCGCACCGTCGGCATCCGGAAGCTCCGGAGCGGGAAGTACATACAAATCCATCCCCGCGCGACCGGCGCCCACCGCCCCCGCGCCCAAACCTGCCGTGAAGGTTGCCGATAATCCGCCGCCGGCTTACACCGCCGCGCCGGCGGAGGCCGTCTCCGACTCCGGGATGACCCTGGCCCGGATCCGCGAATCCTGGAGCCGGATCCTCGCCACCGTCCGCGAACGCGATACCTACAGCCATACCCTGTTCGCCCGCGCCCAGCCGGGATCCTTCGAAGGGGATCTGCTTTCGATCTACGTGGATTCCGATCTGGTCCGCCAGAAATGTTCGCGTCCGGAAACGCTGCTCCTGCTGCAGGGTGTGCTGGCCGAGGTGCTCGGTTCCGCGCTGCGGATCCGCTTCGCGGTCGGCAAGGTCCAATCCATCGCCGAAGGTCAGGCGAAATATCCGGACGGCGGAATGGTGGATACCGCCTCGCGCGAATTCGGGGCGCAGGTGATCGATCTGCCGTAAGAAAATTGGCCGGGATCCAATCGCTCGGTTTTCTTTTTCCATACACCGATCCCTCGCTTCGCGAGCCGGCCCCGGCGCGGTCCAGGCCGGGGGGATGACTGTTGGTTGGAGGTTTTTTCCACATGGGCAAACAACACAGACCCTCCAT
>JBAVFZ010000277.1:0-3487 GCA_049684495.1 Anaerolineales bacterium
CCATTTTCCCTTTTCAAAGAATCAACATCGCGTCGCCGAAGGAGTAGAACCGGTAGCGTTCGCGCTTGGCTTCCTCGTATGCGGCGAGGATCCGCTCGCGGCCGGCAAAGGCGCTGACCATGACCAGGAGCGTCGAATGGGGGAGATGGAAGTTGGTGATCATCGCATCCACCGCCCGGAAGTCGTAACCGGGTGTGATGTAGAGCCGTGTATCGCCTTCGTAAGCGGCAACCGTTCCATTGCCCGCGCCGGCGGCGGTTTCCAATGCGCGGACCGAGGTCGTGCCGACGGCCACCACGCGGCTGCCGCGCGCGCGGGCTGCGCGGACTTCGGCCGCCGTCTCTTCCGGCACGCAGATCCACTCGGAATGGATCGCATGCGCTTCCACGTCATGCTCGGTGATCGGCGCGAACGTATCCAGCCCGACGTGCAGGGTGACGAATGCCGTGCGCAGGCCGCCGGCCCGCAAGCCGTCGATCAGCCCGGGCGTGAAGTGCAATCCGGCGGTGGGCGCCGCGGAGGAGCCCGGGGCGCGCGCGTAGACGGTCTGGTAGCGTTCCGGATCGCGCAGCGCCTCGTGGATGTAGGGCGGAAGCGGGGTTGAACCCAGCGCGGCCAGGCGCGGCGTGATCGGCCGCGAGAAACGGACGACCCTGCGGCTCTCGCCGAGGTCGCGCAGGATCTCGATCCGCACCGGGTCCGGCGCGCCGGCGCTGGCGAGCACCAGCGGCGTGCCGGGACGCACGCGTTTCCCGCCGACCAGCGCCTCCCAGGTCCGCGCTTCCAGCCGCCGCAGGAGGAGGATCTCGACCCTTCCTCCGGTACCTTCCTTCACGGCGAACAACCGGGCCGGGATCACGCGCGTGTCGTTGAATACCAGCAGGTCGCCGGGCGCGATATATTCCACGATATCGCGGAAGACGGCATGCCGGATCGCGCCGGTCGCGCGGTCCAGCACCATCAGCCGGGATGAATCGCGCGGCTCGATCGGGGACTGCGCGATGAATTCGGGAGGAAGGGTATATTCGAAATCTTCAAGGCGCATGGTCACATATCGGTTTCGGAAGAGAATGGGCAAATATTATCCAAGGTCGGTCCCGGGTTAGAAAATCCGTAATTTTCGAACAGGCCAAATACATCGGTTTGGAATTTTTCCGCTTCGCCCCGGACCGCGGCGCACGCGGCGGTAATATCCTCGTCCTTCACGTACTCCCACCAGAAAGCATTCGCCAGATAGGCGTAAATGTATCCCGGTGAACCCAACGGATCATTCGTCCGCAAATAGGTCCGGTGGCTTTCGGCTTCCATCACCCGGCCAAGGTGGACGTACAGTTCCGTCAGGCGGAAGCGGGCGTAGGCGCGGATCCGCGGCGGTTCGGTTAAATCAGGTTTCACCGTTTCCGCCCCATCGCAACGCATATCCCGGAGCCAATCCCCAAGCGATCCCGGCTTCAGCGCCTCTTCAAACGCGGCCCGTAAATACATCGTTTCCGCCCGGTCATAAAGGCCGATGGACGTGAAGCTGTCGCCGTCCAGCGCAGCCTGAAACCGGTATACCGGCGGAACGGCCTCCCTCCACATAAACCGGTAGTATTCTCCGTCCCACATCCATATGGTAAATGAATTTCGGTCAACCCCTCCGTCGCATCCCTTATATACTCCCATCCCCTCATCGTTCCAGAACATCGAAGCCGGAAAGATTAATTCCATGATCCCGTTTGCATCGATGTCCCTGAATTCAATGCCTGCGTCTACCGCATAACGGTTCCATTCGGAGCCCGGATCCGGGTCGTCCATCATGAGTTCGCGGAAACTTTTTCCGTCCCATTCGAGCACTTGCGCCGAAACATCGGTAAATTGCATGCCCGCATTCGCCATGAAGGAATACACTACCTCCTGGATCCCATCCCCGTTCAAATCCAGCACCGCCGTCAACGATGCGAACCAGCGTGAGCTTTCTTCAAAATTCGTCAACAAAATCCGGTGTAATACAGCATACGCTCCGTTCTGGCACCCGAGAAAAAAGATGGCCGCGCTATCCCAGGTTGCGAGGCTAATGAGAAATTCCTCATTCGAGTCTCCGGTGACGTCCTCCTCAAAAACTTCAATATCCATTGAGTGTTTATCGCCCACCAAGACCTCAAGGGCTTCCTTGAACTCATGAAGGTTTCCATGGGCAGACAAAAATTCCAGGAGTTGCTGCTCGTACACCGCCGGATCGGAGAGGAACTGAACCCGTGCTTGGACGTTCGTCGGCGGCGGGCAGGTTTCCTTAACGGATCGCGTCGCCGTGGGAGGCATACCTCGTGTGGGAGTCGGCCTTGTGGTGGGAGTGAATCCATCCGGCCAGTGAGTGGCGTATTCCGTCGGGGAAGGTGTGGAGGTGCCGGGTCCAGCGAACCTCGCGGTGGGCGTTTCCGTAGCGCCGAAAAGGGTGGCCGTTTCCGTATACGTCGTTGTGCTGGAAGACTTATCCGTAGCGAACCAGTCGGCGGTCTTGGTCGCAGATTCCAGAAAAGGGAACGTGGCGGTGTCCGCCGTTCCTGCCGGCCTGCAGCCGAATAGTTGTCCGAGAAGAGCCACGCAAGCCGCGATCTTCACCCGAGTCGACATACCCGGGATTTTACCCGGAACCGGAGTGGAATGGGCAAATCGTTTCCGCTGTCGGACCTGGGTTTTGGTATCCGTATACCATCCAGGAAAATAGCTCCTCTTTCATCTCCGCCGCTTTTCCTTCAATAATATTGCAGGCAGCTTCAATACTGTTCCCGGATTGGAATGTTACCCAGAAGGTTTGGGCTAGCGAGGCGTATGATTTTTCCGTGATCGTTGCCTTATGTCCATTAATCGATTGCCATATCGTCTTCGCCTCATCGATTTTTTCCTGATATACGTACAATTCCAAAAGACGCAACCGGGTGTAGGCCCGGATGTATTGCGGTTCGTTTGGTTCGGAAATTTGCCAATCGATGCCGCAAAATATACCGAAGTATTTCGCCCATTCCTTCCAAATAAAAGCCTCGAGTTTCGGGTCGCTGAGCGCCTGGAGATACATGGATTCCGCCCGATCAAGCAACCCAACTGTTACATAATAATCGCCATCGAATGCGGTTTGAAAGCGATATTCCGGAATTCCCGGATCGGTCCACATATACCGGTAATACTCTCCGTCCCACGTGAGAATGTCGATTGGATTACGCGTAGGTCCCGCATCGCATTGGCTGATCCGGGTCATAACTTCTTGTGTGAGAAATATCTCCAGTGTGCCATTACCGTCTACATCCTTTAGCGATGGACCGTCGAAGGATGAGGTGCCTACTCCCTTCGGGATAAGGGAACGAAATGAATGCCCATCCCATTCCAGGGCATCGAAGAAAAGGAAATATTGCGGCGACGCAAAATAACCATACTTGTAAAAAACCTCCTGCACTCCGTCGGCGTTGGCATCCGCGATCATAATCGGAGTATTGGATGCATCCTGCGAACC
>JBAVFZ010000278.1:0-10831 GCA_049684495.1 Anaerolineales bacterium
CTCCCGCGGTGGATTCACAGGAAACGCCCGGCGGGCGGGTGATCGCGCGGCATGCCGACTATCTTCCTATTTACTGCATCTTTGTCTCCGCATAAAAATTTAACTTGCTCTTGCGCCGCCACCCTAAGGGTGGGTGCCACCTTTCACCACCCTTAGGGTTCTCTCAACCACCCTTAGGGTTCCGAACCCTGGGTCCGGAAAGATCGAAAAACCGCCGGATTCCACGATCTCGGGTATCATTTACGAGAATGACACAGGTGAAATGCTGATGTTTTTCCATTCCAAATGTTACGGCAATTCCTGGAGGCCTATGAGGATCCGATCCGCCATTTTCCGGTCAGCGATCTTTTCGCTGCTTGCCGGTTTAATCCTTACCGGCTGCGGTACGGGCGGCAATCTTCCCTACCCGATCGCCACACCCCTTCCGCTCCCGACCTTTTCGATCAATTTCCTGGTGCGTGCCCCGGCGGATTCCCCGGCGGGCGTGAAGGTGATCCTCAATATCCTCGACGAGGTAACCGGGCTTACCCTCAATCCGACAAGCTACGAGATGAAACAGGTGGATGCCGGATTGTGGCAGTTGCAGCTGGAGTTCCCCCGCAACGCCATGATCCATTACCGCTACAGCCTTGGCAGCGGCGAGATCGAAGCCGGTTCGGGTTCGGGGATGGTGGACTACCGCACGTATTACGCGTCGGGGAACAACCAGGTTGAGGACAGCATCGCGCACTGGTCCGGATCGGAATTCCACGGCACCACCGGGAGGATCCGCGGCCTCGTGCGCGACGCGGTCACCGGACTGGCGATCCCGGGCCTGGTGATCGGCACCGCCGGGATGCGCGTCATCACCGACAGCAACGGATACTACATGCTCAGCGGGGTGCCGACCGGGAAGCAAACCTTGATCGCATTCGATATGGACGGCGGCTACCGGCCGTTCATCCAGGAGGCGATCATTGCCGACGGGCAGGATACTCCCGCCAACCTGGCGCTGTCTCCCTCCCCGCGGGTCACGGTCTCCTTCCATCTGTATACTCCGCAGGCGGAGACGCCCCCCGGCGCACAGATCCGGATGGTGGGCAACCTGCTCATGCTCGGGAACACCTTCCAGCCCGGCGCGGCATCGACGATGGTCGAACCGGCCCGCGCGCCGCTGATGACGATGCTCAACGACGGCACCTTCGTCGTCTCGCTTTCCCTGCCGGTGGGCACCCACGTCCGCTACAAATTCACACTCGGCGACGGATTCTGGAACGCCGAACGCGATGCGCAGGGGCGCCTCGTCCTGCGCGACATGATCGTCCCCGAGCACGATACGATCGTCGAGAACGGGGTGATCGCCTGGAAAACCAACGCTCTCGGCCCGGTCACCTTTAATGCGGTGACTCCCGCCAGCACCCCTTCCGCCGAAAAGGTCTACATCCAGTTCAGCCCCTTCCAGGGGATTTGGATGCGCCCGATCCCGATGTGGATGATCGGCCCCCAGCAATGGACCTATACGCTGGAAAGCCCGCTGGAATGGCCGGGACCCGTGGCCTACCGGTATTGCCGGAACGGGTTGTGCGGATTGGCCGACGATCTGGCCACGGCCGGCGATCAGGCCGTTGGTCGGCAGTTCCAGGTCACGACCGCCGCGCAGACGATCGTGGATTCGGTCCTCGGCTGGACCGCCTGGCCGGACACGTCAACCGCCGTGATCCCCGCCCCTTCCGCCTCCGTCCGGTCCGGCCTGCGCTTCGGCGCCATGTTCTCCCCCGCGCGCTGGTCGCCGCCGTATGATTCCACCATCGCCGATCTGATCGCGCTGCGCGCCGGGACGGTCTTCATCAGCCCGCAATGGTATCTCGGCGCCAATGCGCCCCTGCCCGAGATCCGCAATCTTCCGGAACTGGCCACGCCGCTGTACCAGGATGTGATCAACCAGCTGGCGCATTTGCGGGCGGCCGGTATCCGGCCGGCACTTTCCCCGACGGTCGGCGCGCTGACCGGGCTCACCTCGGATTGGTGGGATACCGCGCCGCGCGATACCGCCTGGTGGGATGCGTTCTTCCTTCAATACGCCAACTTCCTGTTCACGTATGCCGACATCGCCCAGCAGAACGGCGTGGAGGAATTGGTGATCGCGCGGGCCGATATGCTGCAGGCGATGCCCGGCCTGCCGGGCACGCCGGCCGACATCGAAACGCGCTGGCGGGTCCTGGTGCGGAGCATCCGCCTGCGCTACGCCGGCAAGATCGTGGTGGAGTTTCCGCTCTCCGACGGGTTCCCCTCCGTCCCCCAATTCTTCGACGAGATCGACGAGATCCTGATCCGCACCAGCGGTCCCTTGGCGGCGGGCGCCAATTCTCCCGAAGAGATGAAAGCCGCCGCCGGTTCGCTGCTCGACGAGAAGCTGGCCGGCCTCCAGGCGCTGGGCAAACCAATCTTCCTCGCTCCGGCCTACGCTTCGCTGGGCGGGGCGGATGCCGGCTGCCCGCACGACTCCATGGGTTCCTGCCTGACGGTCTCCTCGATCCTTCCCGGAACGAACCTGGCGCTCAGCCTGGCGCCGGATTTCGACGCCCAGACCCGGGCCTACCAGGCGCTGCTTCTGGCGGCCGCCGATCGCGATTGGATTTCAGGTTTCTTCGCCTGGGGCTATTACGCGCCGGTGGCGCTGCGCGATGCTTCGCCGTCGATCCACGGCAAACCGGTGGAGCTCTTTCTGGCGGGGATGTTCAACCGGTAATCACGGATTTCACGGATTGAAAAACCGATAACACGGATTTTGTGCAGTATCCGCGTAATCGGTTTTATTTATCTGTGAAATCCGTGGTCGCTTCACCCCCAAGCACCGAGATCATTATTTTTTCCCGGTGATCCACTCCAGCAACAGCGGGTACGTGCGCTCGATCGGCTGATGGGGCTGGGCCGGCTCGATGAAATCGTGATCCAGTTTCCAGGAAGCCTCGAACTGCCGGTGCGCGATGGGGATCCCGAGACGCCGCCACTCGCGGAGCACCCTCCCGATCATTGCGTTGCTCACCGCCCAATCGTTCGGATTGGTGACGACGATCAGTTCCTTCCCGGCGGGGGGTTCTTTTTTAACCCGGCCGCGGACGGCATACGCCAGGAGCAGGATTTGCCGAAGGGCGCGCGTGGCGTAGCGCGGGTACGTGTGCTCCGGCGCCCCCTGGTTTTTCTTAACCGGATCCCACCATCCGTAAAAGTTTGGAAGAACCGAGAGCAAATTGACAATGGGGAAGGTCAGCCGCAACGGAATCATCCGGAATCCAAAGGCGGGTGCCATAAGGACGGCGGTCGAGACGTCCGCGCGATTTGCCCAGGCCCAGGCGCTGACTACTCCCCCGCAGGAAATCCCGGCGAAGGTAACCCGCCGGCCCAACCCTTGCGCGATATCCGCCATTTCATCGGCATACGCCGCCAGCTCCTCCGCCGTAAGCCCGGCTTGAAGGTCGTTCATGCGGTCCGGCAGCCCATGTCGGGGCAGGTTCGCAATCAGGACGTTGTACCCTTGCTGGAAAAACATCTCCCCCAGCTTGACGAACTGGCGGGGGCAATTGGTGTACCCATGAACAAAAACTATCGCCCGGTCGGTCCGGTCCCCGTGCGTCAGATACTGCAACCGGGCATCCGGAATGATCCGCTCCCCCTCCCGGACACGCACGGCGGATATCCTGCGCTCGGCTTCTTGGTAATCGCTTGCGGGATCGGGCCGGGAAACGAGATTCCCAACAGCCAAGGGACGGAACAAAAAAAGCCCGGCGCCGAGGATGATAACGCCTGTCAGAAGCAGGAATGGCAGCATGTCTCTCTCCGTTTAGTTTTCGGATGGGAAGGGAATACTACACGGATCTACGGGAAAAAGCATTCTTGTGTTGCCCCGGAAAAGAAAGCGCCTCACCCGTCATACGACCGGTAAGGCGCTGAATTATCGGCAGGTCGGACCGCCCATAGAAATCAGGGACGGCTTCCGCTTACCAATCTCGACGGTTGCCCCCGCCGCCACCACGTCCGCCGCGTCCACCACCCCCACCGCCTCCCCGATCAAAACCGCCCCGCCCGCGCTCTTCCCGCGGCTTGGCCAGGTTGACGGTCAGGATGCGATCCCCCATTTTAGTTTCCTTGAACATGGTGATCGCAGCCTGGGCTTCGGCCTGGGTTTCCATTTCCACGAACCCAAAGCCTTTGGAGCGGCCGGTATCCCGGTCTTTGATGATTGCCACGGATTTTACGGTGCCGGCCTGGGCGAACAAGGTCCGCAGCTCTTCCTCCGTGGTGGAATAAGCCAGATTGCCCACATACAGTTTCGATTCCATCGCTTCTCCAATGACGCCAGCTTGAGTCCCCCAGTGGGGGGAACAAAGAGGATACGGATAAGTTTATCATAGGATTTGTTATCCACGCAGTCCGAAACGGTCATGGAAAAACGCCGAACGCACGATTGGGAGCAGCGCCGGTGGACAATTAAATCCAAAACTGATGCCCAGCGGTACGGGCGTCCCTTTGCGATGGACGGATGGCCTGCCTGTCCTTTTGACAGTCATACTCCTGGAGTATCTAAACAAATATCATCGGGAATGGTAGAATTAAACCTGAGGAAAAAAATGAACGTAAAACTCGCGAAATCCGGCGCCCATTCGGCGCTTGTGGCAGCCGGAGGGTTCGTAATCCTCTTGGCGGCAGCGGCCTGTCAACCTCAACCGGCTGCATCCACGGTACCGGCGGCATCGCCCGCGATTGTTGTGCAGACGGTAATCCACACCGTTGAAGTGACCCGCATCGTTGAAGTCCCCGTGACGGTCACCCTCACCCCGACCCCCGACGTGAGCCCGACCCCGACCAGCACGCCCACAATCACCGACACGCCGACGCCGACGCCCAGTCCTACTTCCACCCCGACCTATTCCCCGCCGAGGATCCGCGTGAAGATGTGGTCGCAGTGCCGCTACGGCCCGGGCGTGGGCTACTTGTACGAATACGATTTGTTCGACGGCAACCTGATGGAAGTGATCGGCTGGCGGGAGATTCTCTCCCAACAAAGGGATGGGACCTGGCAACCCAGCGTCTGGCTCTACGTCCGCGCGGTCGGCGGCGTCAATATCTGCTGGGTCAACTCCAACCTGGTCGAAGTGGTGCGCGGCGACATCTTCGACGCGCCTCCATACACCTCGAGGCTGCCTGCTTCCCAGTTGTACCGGGCTCCCAAAGCCGTCGAGGCGTGGCGCGACGGGAACATGGTCACGGTGATGTGGAGTTCGATCTGGATGACCGAGGATGATTACCGCGGATACCTCGTCGAAGCCTGGGTGTGCCACGGCGGGCAACTCTATTTCGCGCCGGTCGGGTATGTCGGCGTTAATATCGCCAACCCGGCCGTCCTCATCCCGGATGAACCCGGATGTTCCGAGCTGTCCGGCGGCCGGTTGTACGCCGCCGAAAAACACGGCTACACCACTTGGATCCAGATCCCCTGGCCGGACTTTTAGACTCCTCGAAATAACACGAAGTAAAAACCTGAAGAACACGAAGGATTATTTATTAATAATTCTTCGTGTTCTTCAGGTTTTTCCCCGGCTCACCTCAACCGGGGCGGAATTCGTGTTATTTCGTGGATTCAATCGAATCCGTACTCCACGAAATCGCCGATCGGCCGGTAGCCGATTTTTTGATATATGCCGTTGGAGATGGGATTCGCCAAATCCGCATACAGCGTGCAGTACGCCCACCCTTCCTGAAGCAACCACCGGCTAAATTCCCCGACGCAGGCCGTGGCATACCCCCGCCGGCGCAATTCCGGCGGCGTGTAAACCATCCCGATCGAGATCCCGCGCTTTGTCGGCCGGGTTTTGCTCGCCATCGAAACCGGCTCCCCCGTTTCCCAAACGTAAATATCCCCGTCGGCCAGCCGGTACTCCGCGGTTTGCCGGCATTCCTCCGGGTCGGCGCCGCCCATCATCTCCAACCGCGCGGCATACCACCACTGGGTGATCCGTTCGAGATCCGCCGAAGCGGCTTTTCGCAGCCGGCCGCCTTCCGGAGTGGGAAGAACAACCCGGGTAAGGTCGTACATCCGGAGATTCTGGTGAAGGCAGAACGGTTTTTTTACTGATGTGGCCAGGTATTCCATGACGGTTCGCGCAAGTTGCGTAGGCCCGAATACTCCGGGAATCGTCCATCCCTCCCGGACCAACGCGCCCGTCAATTCCGCGGCGCATTCCTCGATCCGATCCGGATGCCCGGTCAGGAGCAGGTTGTGCGGCGGCGTCATCGTCGCGGCAAGCTGCAGCGCGCCATTTTCCTCAACGGTCTTCAAACACACCGGCATTTGGAATCGTTCCGGGTGCCGGACCAATTGCCCGCACACCCCGAGCATCAGGCTGTTGGCGGCCTCGTGAGTTTCCAATTCCGATTGCACCGCCCGCAGAAATTCCTGTGCGGAATTATGTGTCCGGACCTGCAGCATCGATTGACCTCCCACGCCGGAAATGCCATTACCCGCCGGCGGTTTATGCGACGCGCCGCATTTGGAATGGATCCACGATCCGGATTTTACCTGCGTTTGAAATAGTACCAGGCGGATGGGTGACCCGTCCCCTGCTCATATTGATAAAGTTCGAATTCCGCCTCGAAGCAGGCGGCGATATCCGGGCGCGATACGCCGCGGGCATCCCCGGGATATTCCGGCTGCCACGCATACAGCAGAAACAATCCTCCCGGTTTCAGCCACCGCCCCAAGCCGCGTGCGTAGCGCGCATGATCGGCCCGGGTCAGGCTGTGGAAACATCCCATATCCAGCGCCAGATCATAAGGCCCCGGGAGCGCAAGCGCCGCCAGGTTCGTCACATCCGCGGTCAGCAAAGTCGCCGGCCGGGATCCAAGCTTGCGCTTCGCCGCCGCGATCGCGCGGCCGACGAAATCCAATCCGGTGACTTCCCAGCCGTGTTGCGCCAGATACAACAAGTTTGTGCCCGTCCCGCACCCAAGGTCGATTGCCCTGCCGGGAACATGCGCGGCAACAGTCCGGACCAATTCCGGCGCCGGGATGCCGGTATCCCATGGCGGGGAAAACCGGTAAAGGATAGAGTACCAAATCCGAGCAAGGCGGGATGGCATCATCCCATCCGGAATTTTGGGAACGGCGTCATCGCGGCCGGTCCGGAGGGAACGCCGCGCGGATGCGTTCCGCCTGCTCATCCAGGATGCGGCGCCCGGGAAGATGCGCGTATTCCGGTCCAAATCGAAAACCGAATCCGTCGCCGGCAAACCGCGGGAAGACGTGCACATGCACGTGGAAGACCTCCTGCCCCGCGGCTTCCCCGTCGGCCAGCAGCAGATTGACGGCTTCACACCGCAGGCCGGACGCCCGCACGGCGGCGGCAACCTTGTGGGCTGCCGAATTAAGCCGGGCGAATTCTTCGGTGTCCATCTCTGAGATTAAAACAGCGTGCTTCTTGGGGATGATGAGGACATGCCCGGGATTGACCGGCTGAATATCCATGAAGGCCAGGCAGCCTGCGTCTTCATACACCAGGCTCGCCGGGGATTCCCTTTTTATGATCCGGCAGAAAATGCACTCGGGCATTCGAAAATCCTTGGGTTAAGTTTTTTTAATCTACGCATGCACCCCCAACGCACGCAGCGCCCTCAGCGTGACCCATTTATTGGGTTTCTTCTTGGCGCCGTAATTCACCCATGTCTTCCCGGCATAATCGTATTCCAGAAGCCACTTGCCGTCATTCGATCGTTTCCCTTCCACCAGGTCAACCAGGTTCTTCGACCGGCGGTCTTTCCCGTAATCCAGTGCGGTCAGGACTTCGAGGATCTGCAGGACGTCCGTGATGTAAAACACGGGAAAACCGAATTTAAACCAGCTTTGGCTGGGCTTGCCGGTCCAGCCGCACGGGTATCCGGCCGTGGCGGGATCGACGCTGAAAAGAAATTTAATCCCGCGCTCCATGGCTTTACGGGTGTCGGGAGTCACGCCGGATTTCGGGAGGACGCTAAAAGCGCGCATCACCTTGACCGCGCCCCAGGCGCAGGGAAGCTTGTTGTTCGAGCCGCAGGCGAAGTCCGGCCCGCATTTGCCCGCATAATAACGGACGGCGGCGTCCTTATCCTTCATCGGGGCAATGCCCTCACCGGTCACGCTGCGCGCCATCCAATCGTAGGCGCCGCTCAGGCGCTTGTCTTCGCACCCCAGGGCGGTCAGCGCCCAGCACAGGTTGCCCTGCATGCAATCCGCGGTCCCGGAAGGCCCACCCGATGCGGTGACTTGGCCGCCTTCCGCCACGCCATGCTCGAGGAAATATTTGCATGCGGCGCCGATCCGCTTGTCGGCCCGGATCGAACCGCCGAGCTCCGCGAGCTGAATGAGCGACCATATCGTCGAAAAATATTTGGGGTAGTACCCGGGGCCGGGTTCGGACCAGTATCCCTCGGGCTTCATCTTCGACAGGATGGTTCCAATCGGCCCGCCGGTGTGCGCCTTCTTCTGTTCCTTCAAGGCCGCTCCGCGGTCCAGACAAATATCCCGGAGCGCAAGGTAGCGCACTCCGGGATCCTCTTTTTCCAGAATCCAATCCACGGTACCGCGGATTTCTTTAGCCTCGATGGCCATATTCCCTCCTCCTTGGTTTTTCAAGCCGGTGGTTTTGACGGAGGGAAACCGGTTTCCCTACTCCTCCGCCGCCTTGTTTGCTTTGCGGATCGAAAAAACGGGAAGCCCCCAGCCGCCCTCGCCGCCCACACGGATATCCCGGCGTTCGAAACGCCATCCGGCGGCGATCACGAACAGCGCGGAGACCGCCAGCATCGCCGCCCACTGCCCCCATTTCATACCGTCGATAGCCAATCCACCCTGATAATACCGGAACGGCAGGAGCTTCGCAATCGGTTCGAGGACGTCGTCGATTTGCGCAAGCGCATTGATAAAGTAGCATGCCACCAGCAGGATCCCGGAAGTCATCGCCGCCAGCCGCCGGGCGGGAAGCAGCATGCTCAACAGCAGGGAAAGCGACCCGAAGATCGCCAGAATTCCAAACAACGACACGAGCGGCAGGGCCAAATCCCCGGCGCTCACATCCATCATGGTACGGGGGACCACGGCGACAAATCCCAGCCAGGTGATCGCCAGGATGGCGATGGTGGCGATCAGGAACGCCAGCGAGCGGCCGGCGAACAGGACCGAGCGGCTCACCGGATGCGCCAGGATGAGATCGAGCGTGCCGTTTTCTTCGTCGCCCGCCAGCAGGCCGCTTCCCGCCAGAACGACGAAGATACCGATGATGATAGTCATGTAGGAAAAAAATTCAATGTTGAGATAACCGGATGGCGTGAACATTTCCATCACGCTTCCGGTCGAAAAGAACGCCAGCATTTCTTTGGGGTAATTGGCCATCAATTTAAGGTAGTTATCCTTCTGCTCGGCGATCGTATCGTAGAACAGCGTCATCAGCGCCGCCAGGCTTCCCAGCGACAAGCCCCAGCCCAGGATTTGCCCGCGAAAGCGGGAGAGGGAATTGGATATGATCGGAATCATCGATGCCTCCAAAGAAAAGAGTTTTCGCGCTAGGCGATGGAATTCCGGTCGGCCTCATAATAGGAGAGGAAAATTTCCTCAAGACTGGGCCGTTCGGATTCGAAGAATAAAACCGGATACGCGCCAAGCGTTTTGATCAGCCGGTCCATCTCACCCTCGATCTGAAGCGTGATGCGCCGGCCGTTCTCCTGATTCAGAATTTTGACCCCCGGCAGGTTCGCCAGAACCTTGGCATCCACCGGCTCCTTAAAGTGGATGTGTGCCCGGTACAGCGATCGGTTCATCAACGTCGCCTTATCCGCCACTTCGACCAGGACC
Organism: Anaerolineales bacterium; assembly: GCA_049684495.1. Lineage (GTDB taxonomy): Bacteria > Chloroflexota > Anaerolineae > Anaerolineales > RBG-16-64-43 > JAFGKK01. The sequence continues at coordinate 9,860 of JBAVFZ010000278.1, forward strand.
CCCTTGCGAATGATCCCCACCCGGTCGGCGATTTCCTGCACTTCGCTCAGAATATGCGACGAGAAAAAGACTGTCGCCCCGCTCTCGCGGGCTTCCCTAACCAGGTGCAGCACTTCCCGCTGGACGAGCGGATCCAACCCGAAGGTCGGCTCGTCGAGCAAGAGCAGTTCCGGCTTGTGCATCAGGGCCTGGACCACGCCGACCTTTTGTTTGTTCCCCTTCGAGAGGCTGCGAATCGGCAGCCGCGGATTCAAATCGATGTGCTCGCATAAGTGCCGGATATACCCGTCGTCGGCTTTACCGCTGCGAAGGCTGTTGAGGAACCGCAAGGCGCCTTCGACCGACATATTCTCGTCGAAGTGCAACTCTCCCGGCAGGTACCCCGTCCGCGTGCGGACGGCGACCGGGTCCTTGCGCGGATTCAAACCCAGCACCCGGATGGTCCCGCCGTTGGGCCGGATAAGATCCAGCAGGCAGCGGATCGTGGTCGTCTTCCCGGCGCCGTTCGGCCCCAGGAAACCAAAAATCTCCCCCGCTTTAACCTCCAAATCCACTCCCCGCAGGGCGCGCGTGCTGCCGTAGGATTTCCGAAGGCCGGCGGTTTGAATGGCGGTTAATGCGTTCATGCAACACCTCTTTTCAGGATTGAAGGATTTGAAATCGAACGATCGGGAGAGCTGTTGGGAATTCCGCTATGGCCCGGATCCGGGAAAACCGGCTTTCGTCCCGAAACGCATATATGAACAATTATACAGATATTTGGGAAATAACAAGGGGGGAAAATCAGTTGCCCGCGCCGCCCGACGGCCGGAAATCCGCTTTTTTCACCGCGTAGACGAGGTCGTCGACCAACTCGCCGCGGATGACCATGCTGGCGGGCAAGAACGCCTCCTTGCGCATCCCGACCCGTTCCAGCAGGCGGATCGACGGTTTGTTCCGCGGATCGACGCTGGCATAGATGCGGTCCTTGCC
>JBAVFZ010000279.1:0-53961 GCA_049684495.1 Anaerolineales bacterium
GAAAACATGCTATTTTCTCCTTTCGGTGAATAGGTGCGACTCGGATCGAGGCATGTCATTGGAGATACCACAGTTCACGAAGATCACACCCCGGCTTGCCGTATGCGTTATTTTTTTTCTTGGGTAACCCGCCATATCGTTGGACGCTTTCCATCGCCATCATCGCCTGGATGGCGAGAATCGACAGATTATTCGCCGCCCCCGCGGTGCGCGGGGCGCTGATCGGATCCGGATCCGCAAATGTACGAAGGATTTCCCATTCCAATGGGCTGCCGCCTTTTATTGCCATGCCGCTTTTCCTTTCCTTTCGCAGAACCGTCCCCGCGTTCCGAAAAACGTCATTCCGTTTCGGGAGTACCGCCGGCGTCCGCCCGGTCGATCGGCCCGAATCCGCAGACGTCGATGGCCTTCGCGATCATCCGGTTCATGTCCTCCGGCCGGATGGGCTTGCTGACGACTTCGTTCACCATCAGCCGCCGGGCGATTTCCTTCAAGCCTGGGACGTCATAAGCCGTCATCAGAATGGTATACGCCGGGCGGCTGCAGGGTAGACTTTGTATTTTTTCGATCAGTTCCAAACCGGTCACGCCCGGCATCACCAGATCCGTGATGAGCATATCCACACATTTGTTCCGCATCAGGTTAAGGGCCTGTTCGGCGCTCTCCGCGGAAAGGACTTCAAACCCCGGCCCCAGTTGTGAAATGACGCGCGCCAGCGTGGACGCCGCGTTGGGATGATCGTCCACCACCAGGATTCTCACCGGGGCGTTTGGGAAAGCGGTTTTGGCTGTCGCGGTTTTCATGCCCATGAATTCACTTGTCGGAACAAGAATGAGAATATAATCATTCTCATGGAGAATCACCCGCGCGACGGATTGTGATGGGTATGGATAAGTTGGGGATAGTTTGAAAATAATAAAAACCAAATAAATCTCCCGGGGATGCTTCTCTTTTGGGAAAGAGGGCAGCTTCTCACCGGGTAAAAAAAAAACGCCGCCGGTCACAGCCAGCCGCGTTTTTTTAGTTTGCATAAACGGCACGTGAAATTGAACCTAATCCGCGATGAGGCGGTAGCCGGTCCCGCGGACGTTCAAGAGGTATAAGGATTTCTCCGGATCCGGCTCGATGGCCTGCCGGATGTGATGGATATGCCACTTGACCAGCTCCTGGGCTTCACGGGCCTCGGCCTGAATGCCCTGCGCCTCGGCCGCCAGCGTCCGGTAATCCACAACCTCCGGGGCGTGGCGCGCCAGAACGATCAGGTAATCGAATGAGGCAGGCGGCAGGTTGATCACACGCCCGCCGACGGACAGGCGCCGGGCTTGAAGATCCATCACCAGCCTGCCCCGCTTGAGGAAGCGATCGGAGGCAGACGGCATTCGCGCCGGAACGGGCTCGCAGCTTTTCATCGCTTCGACTTGCTTGAGCTCCGCCTGCAACTTCTCGATCTCGGCCCGGATTTCGCGCTTGCGCCTTTCTTTTTGGCGCGTCGCGAGGACCGCCCGGGTTTTCTCGATAAGGATTTCCGGCTTGAGCGGTTTTAGCAGGTAATCCGTAGCTCCGCTCCGCAGGGCTTCCACGGCGGAATTTATATCCGGCTGGGCGGTAAATAGAATCACCGGCAGATCCGGATTATCAGCACGGATCAGGTTAAGCACCTCCGGTCCGCTCAACCCCGGCATGCGGATGTCGAGGTAGACCAGGTCGTAGTCCGTCGTTTTAAGGAAGGCCAGCGCCTGTTCGCCGCTTTCCACGGTCGTGACCTCGAATCCCGACTGCTGCAGAATGCGCGCCAGCGTCTGGCGAAGGGAAGACTCGTCGTCCGCAATTAATATTCTTCCGGAGGGTGTCATGAATTTTCTTCCTTTGCAACAGGCAGCCAGACGTGGAATGTCGCCCCACCTTCCGGCCGGTTCTCCGCCCGGATGCGCCCGTCATGATTCGAGACGATCTCCCGGCAAATGGCCAGCCCGAGACCGGTGCCGTTTTCCTTTCCGGAAATGAACGACTCGAAGAGGTGCGGCTGGATTTCCGGATCAATCCCTTTTCCCGTATCGGAGACTTTGATCAATACTTCCTTTTCCCTTGTCCGGTGGACCGCGGAAATGGTCAGCCGGCCACCGTCCGGCATGGCGTCCACTGCGTTCATCAAAAGGTTGAGGATCACCTGCCGAAGCTGATCGCCTACGCCGCCTACGCTCGGCAGCGCCGGATCGGCGTCGAACACAAAGGCGATCTTGGCATGCCGCAGGTGCGTGGCCAGCAGGGCGCGCACATCTTCAATGATGCCGTTGATCTGCACGGGACGAAAATCCTCCCCCCGGAACGCTTTGGCTTTATAGGTGGTCCGCAGCCGATTGAGCAAAACCGTCATCCGATCGGTTTCCCTCAGGACGATCGCCAGGTCCTGCTGCGCCTGTGCGGGGATTTTTATTTCGTCCTTTAGGAGAAAAAGGGCATTCTGGATCGCCTGGAGGGGGTTGTTCAATTCATGGGAAACCGACGCCATCAGGCGGCCCGTCACGGCCAGTTTTTCGCTGTGGATCAGTTGATCCCGCAGTTCCTTTTCATGGAGCAGGGAGCTCTGCAGGTCGGCGTACAGCTGCGCCTTCTGCAGGGCTACCGCCAGCTGATCGGCCGCCGCGCTAACCAGCTGGACGTCGCGCTGGGTCAATTCCGCGGGCGGCGCCTGGTGGACATCCAGCACGCCGAGGATTTGTGCGCCGCTTCGGATCGGCACGACCAGCCGGGATTTCGTATCCGTCAGCAGCAGATCCGGGTTCCAGCGGTCCAAATCCTCCCCGTGATTGGAGACGTAGGGAATCCCTGTTTCCGCCGTGCAACCGGCGACGCCTTCACCGGCGGCAAAACGGTGCCCCTGTTCTATCATCCTCGTGCCGATTTTGCCGCTATCGGCGTGCACGACGAAATCACCCGAACCCTTTTCGCGGAGGTAGATTTGGACGTAGGTATATTCCAAATTCTTTTGCAGCAGGGTCACCACATCCTTCATTAATTGAGCAGGATCGGTGGTCGCCGCCAACCCCTGGTTGATGCGGTACAGTGCTTCGGTCTCTTTCAAGTGCGTCTGCGTCATTTCCAGCAAACGGGCATTGTCGATGGCAATGGCGGCCTGCCCGGCCAGGGTTTCCAGGAACGACAGCCAATCGGAGTCCATGGCGAATGCAGAACGGTGGAAGATCTCCATCACGCCGCACAACCGCCCCTTGGCGATCAACGGGACGCCAAAATAGACGGTGAAATCCTCCCCGGCAACCGACCCGGCAAGGGTTGGATTGTCCCGTATATCCGCCAGATTGGGTATGTATACAATCGATTTTTTCCGGGCTGCTTCCCCGGCCAGTCCGCTCCCTAATTCCAAATTGGTGAATCGCAGAGCCGCGGTGCGGAATCCCTCGCCGGCGGCAAAGGTTAGTTTTTGTCCGCTTTCGTCGAATAGCAGGATGGATGTCGCATCCATGTGCAGTTGCACGACGATTTCCCGCGCCAGCAAACCCAGGACCGTACGCAGATTGGTGCTGCTGGTCATCACTTGTTCAATGGTATGCAAGGCGCGCAGGCGTTCTATCTGCCGCAGGATGTCCGTCTCCGCCTTCTTGCTTTCGGTGATATCCCGGAGGATGCTGACCCGGACCGGCCTCCCGCGCAGAGAAATGGATTTGGATCGGACCACCATGGGAAATATCGCGCCGTTTTTCCGGACAGCCAGGAATTCGTACGGCTCTTCCACCCTCGCGCGGATATTCGCCGATACCCGTTCGCGCGATTCCGGGGCGATGAAATCCAGGGCGTCCCTCCCGATGATTTCGTCCGGCTCGCATCCCAGCATCCCGGCCAATTGGGGATTGGCATCGATGATCCGGCCCTGATCCAAAATCGCGATGCCTTCATACGCCGCCGAGGACAATCTGGCGAACCGCTCCTCGCTTTCGCGCAGCGCCGCTTCCGCCTGTTTGCGCTCTTCCAAACGCCGCCGGGTCGACGCCAGAGCGGAATTTAAGTCCCGAACGGCGAAGTGCACGGTCAGGGTCGTCATGAAAAGGACGACCGTCAAATCCAGCCAACCGACGAAGGGCGGTATCGGAAAAAGTCTCGGCAGTGGATGGCCGCTTGCTTCCAGAAGAATCATGCCAAGTCCGGCCAGACAGCAGGCGATGGAATAGACCAGGGCGCCCCGGAAACCATCCAACAGGCCGGCGATTACCACCAGGACGATATAGTACGCTGCTACGACGCTCAGCATACCGCCGGCGAGGAAGATAAACAGGGTGAGGACCGCCCATAATCCATAGGTAAAAAGATATCCGGCCAGCCGGATCCGGCCGCCCCGCATCATCCGATAGGCCAGGCACATGACTATGAAGAGCGCGGCAAGTAGGATTACATTAATATATTTTTCGACAAAGAACAGGGGAACCGCGATGGAAATGCCAAGGAACAACAGCAGGATCGAGCCTGCCAGGAGAGCATGAAGCAGCCTGGCCTGGCGGCTCTTTTCTTCATCCTCCGGGAAGACCGGCGGGGTGAAAAAAAGCCTGATTTGCGCTGCGAGAAATCCCTGTTTCACTTTTTCCTCGGCTGGATGAACATCGATTAACAGGGTTCGCCCTCCCGGCCGGGAGGCCTGATTCCGAAGGCAGATGCCCGGAACGATTAATGATAACGATAAAAGGCCGGTTAAAACCATAAAAACCCGGTGAAACGATCATCCAGGTTCCGGATTGCGAGCCGCCCCCTTATTTCAACTCATCGGCATCCCGCGGACCTAAAAGAAAATATGCTGTGGAATTAATGGGTTTCTTATACCTTCCGGTCGGCATGCCTCTTCCGGAAAACGGTGTTAAGCCGGTCTCGCATATCCTTTTTACAGGAGGCCAATCCCGATCTCCTTGGATGGACTTCTCCCAACCGCAGAATCGCGCAAGAATATTGCGGCCGCCGGCGATAGGCCGGATGCCATCATTCCGCGCTTCAGCCCCCCGCCCGCCGTTGTTTTGCGCGGCATGGACTTGCTGTAGAATCCATGGAGACCGCGGAAAAGACCGCTGCCCCGGTCCGGCGCTCGTCATAATCGAATCATCGCCCGCCGCCGAGTCCACCGCCTCTTCTCATTCTGCGTAGCCGGCTTTCCGTTAGGCGGTCCGCGGTCCCATTGGCCTGCGCTTCATCCCCCTGCCCGCTGCGCCATGGCGGACGGCGGGGAATGCATCCGGAAACCGGCGTCTCCGGTTTCGATACACGCTGAAAAAACGAGGCCCCCGATGCCGAAATTCGTCGCCGCGATCGACCAGGGAACCACCAGCACCCGCTGCATGATCTTCGACCATGCCGGAAACGTCCATGCCATGGACCAGAAGGAACACCGGCAGATCTTCCCGAAACCGGGCTGGGTGGAACACGATCCGCTCGAGGTCTGGCAGCGGACCCGGGAAGTGATCCGGGGCGCGCTGGCGAAGGGAAAAACCGCCCCCGGCGAGATCGCCGCAATCGGGATCACCAACCAGCGCGAGACGGCCGTCGTCTGGGAAAAATCCACCGGCCAGCCGCTCGGCAACGCGGTCGTCTGGCAGGATACGCGCACGGATTCGATCTGCGCCGAACTTGGCCGCGCGGGCGGCCCGGACCGCGTGCGCGAAAAAACCGGATTGCCGCTGGCGACGTATTTCTCCGGTCCGAAGGTTAAATGGATCCTGGATAACGCCCCCGAAGCGCGCCGGTCGGCCGAACGCGGCGAATTGCTTTTCGGGAACATGGATACCTGGCTCATCTGGAACCTGACGGGGGGCGTCCATATCACCGACGTCACCAACGCATCCCGTACGCTGTTGATGAATCTGCAAACGCTGGACTGGGATGACGGGCTCCTCCGGCTGTTCGGCATTCCACGCGCCATGCTGCCCCGGATTTGTTCTTCATCGGAAATCTACGGGACTTTTCGGGCGGGCTTCTGTCCGCCTTTGCAAGGCGTCCCGATCGCCGGCGACCTGGGCGACCAGCAGGCGGCGCTCTTCGGGCAGACCTGTTTCAATCCGGGCGAAGCCAAGAACACCTACGGCACCGGCTGCTTCATGCTGATGAACATGGGCGAACGGCCGGTGCCGAGCGCCAGTGGATTGCTGACCACACTGGGGTACAAAATCGGCGGGCAAAAAGCGGTATATGCCCTGGAAGGATCGATCGCAATCGCCGGTGCGCTGGTGCAATGGTTGCGCGACAACCTCGGACTGATCCCGGATTCCGCCGCGGTCGAAGCGTTGGCGCGCTCGGTCGAAGACAGCGGCGGGATCTACTTCGTCCCGGCCTTCTCCGGCCTGTACGCGCCGCACTGGCGGTCGGATGCGCGCGGGGTGATCGCCGGGCTGACGCGCTTCATTAATAAAGGCCATCTCGCCCGGGCCGCGCTGGAATCCACCGCCTATCAGACCCGTGAAGTATTGGATGCGATGCAAAAGGATTCCGGCGTCCGGCTGCAAGCGCTCAAGGTCGACGGCGGGATGGTGCGGAACGAATTGCTGATGCAGTTCCAGGCGGATATCCTGGATGTGCCGGTGATCCGGCCGAAGGTGGCCGAAACCACCGCGTTGGGCGCAGCCTATGCCGCCGGCCTGGCCGTCGGCTTCTGGAAGGACTTCGACGAGTTGAGGAGTCAGTGGGCCAAGGATAAAGAATGGAAACCGCAGATGGCGGCCGCCGAGCGCGACCGCCTCTACCGGGGGTGGAAAAAAGCCGTGACCCGGACGCTGGACTGGGTGGATTGATCCTGTAGACCGACGCGGCGGTCTCTTCTCCCAAGGGAGGCCTGTATTGCATTGGCAACCGCTGGTCCCATTCGTCTCTCTCGCGGCCTTGCTCTCCGCCGGCTTGACCATTACCGGATATTACCTCCGCCCGCCCCGCCGGACGCTCATCCACATCTTCAAACCGCTGGCCACGATCCTGATCCTGATCACCGCCGCACTGCCGGGGACGCTGCCGGCCGACCCGTACGCGCTCGCGATCGGGATCGGCCTGCTCTTTTCCCTGTCCGGCGATATCTGGGAAATGCTTCCGCGGCGCCATTTCCTCAAGGCGCTCGTCAGTTTCCTGATCACCCACATGTGCTACGTATTGGCTTTTCTTAGCGGAGCGCCGGCATACGGCTTCGTCTGGCCGGTGATCCCGCTCGCCCTCGTCGGCGTGGTCGTCCTGGCGTATCTTTGGCCGGTCTTGTCGGCGGGCATGAAGGTTGCCGTGGGCATATATATCGGCGCTATCGTGATCATGACCGCGCTGGCCGCCGGGCGGGCACTCGCATACTCCTCCCCGGGAACGCTCGTCGCGGCGATCGGCGCCTCCCTGTTTCTGGCGTCGGATGCCGTACTGGCCGTCAACCGCTTTCGTCGGCCGTTCCGCGCCGCGCAAGCGTTAATTCTTGGGACGTATTTCTTCGGCCAGTGGTTGATCGCCCTGTCCATTGGAATGCCAATTTAGGCGGATACCGGATTGCCGGTTCCGCAATAGGACTTTGCGTCGCCAATAGGCCCGAATGACCGTCTTTTATGAAGATTTTGGATTCAAAAAGGGAGTATTGGCTGTAAAATTCTTGAGAGTCGGCGGATAAGGAGACATCATGAATCACATCGAAGGCAAGTTCATCGGCGTGCGGCAAACCCAAATTTTTTACCAGGCCTGGCTCCCGGATGGCGAGGTAAAGGCCGTTCTGCCGATCGTCCACGGGCTGGGCGAGCACTCCGGGCGCTATTGGAATGTGGTCAATCACTTCGTCCCGCTCGGGTACGTCGTCTACGGATTGGACCATATCGGCCACGGAAAATCCGGCGGGCCGCGCGAGTACGTCGAACGCTTCGATGATTATTCCGACACCTTCGCCCAGTACATGAACATGGTAAAACAATGGCAGCCGGGCAAGCCGATTTTCCTGCTCAGCCACAGCATCGGCGGACTGATCGCAGCCTACTACCTGCTCGACCATCAAGCCGAATTCCAGGGCGCGATATTCTCGGCCCCGGTGGTGAAGGTGGCTTCGCATATTTCCCAAATGACCGTCTTTATGGCCAGGACCCTTTCGTTGCTGGCCCCTTCGGCGGGCGTCCTCCCGGTGGATCCGGGCACCATATCCCGTGACCCGGATGTGGTTAACGCGTACATCAACGACCCGCTGGTGTTCCACGGCAAAACCACCGCCCGGCTGGCGTCGGAAATGCACCGGGCGCTCACCCGCGTCTCGGCCGAGACGCACAAGATCACCCTGCCGTTCATTGCCATGCAGGGCGGTGCCGACCGCCTGGTCGATCCGGACGGAGCGCAGATCCTCTATGACGGAGCCGGATCCAAAGATAAAACGGTCAAAATTTACGAGGGGCTCTACCACGAGATCTTCAACGAACCGGAACGCGGCCAGGTATTCCAAGACGTGGAAACCTGGCTCGCCGCGCACGTCTGACCAACATCCATCTGGAAAGCCGGCTCCCGGCTTATAATCCGGCATGCGGAAATTACCACCCCGGATCCAAAGGCAGGGCAAATGCCGGCGCCCGCAAAAATGGTCAGGAAAAGCAAATCGAACGGATATCCGCCGCGCCCGCGGCCCACTTTTGGATTCACCTTCAATTGGGGTTTGCCCAACCCCTACAGCGGTCCGATGTGGTGGGGGGCGGTGGAAGTGGCGGAAGCGCTGGATGTCGACCTGATCGGCTTTGGCGACCTCGACATCTATGATCTCCAGCCCAACCGCTCGCTGTACCGGCAATTGAATCCGTCCACACTGGACGGATTGGTGCTGGTGAACCCCTCCTATACCCGCTTTCCCCATGATATGTTCCGCTCGCTGCCGGTGATCAACATCGGTTGTCTGATGGAGGATGTGGTCACGTCGATCCTGGTGGACAACTACGACGGCATGCGCGCGGCCGTGCGGCATATGATCGAAACACACGGCTGCCGGCGGCCGGCGTTCATCAAGGGGCCGGCCGGCAACCTGGATGCGGAAGAGCGCTACCAGGCCTACGCGGACGTTCTCCAATCGTTCGGCCTGGCCGTCAACCCCGATCTGCTTTATCAACCGCTCGATTGGTCGTCGCCCGGCGGAAAGGAGGGGGTGCGGGTCCTGCTGGATGAACGCGGGATGCAGTTCGATGCCTTGATTGCCGCCAACGACAATATCGCTCTGGCCGCGATGGCCGAATTGCAGTCGCGCGGGCTGCGCGTCCCCTACGACGTGGTTGTTTGCGGCTTCGACGATTCCGTCGAAGCCCCCACCAGCACGCCTCCTCTGACGACCGTGCGCCAGCCGCTGAAGAAAATGGGCCGCCTGGCGCTGGAGGCGCTCCTGGCGCATCATCAGGGAAAAAGCGTTCCACCAAAACTGATCCTGCCGACTACGCTGCTCCTCCGCCATTCGTGCGGTTGTTTGTCCGAAACCGTTTTGCATGTCGGCGGCGGGATTCCGGCCGTCCCGCCGGCGGAAAAAACCGCCGATCCGGAGGATAAGACCCTGGCCTGCTCCCTCCTGGAAAAGCGAAGGGAAATTTTATTGGAGGAAGTACACCGCGCCATGGTTCTGCGCGACGTTCCCGCGTTCTCGCAAACGGCGGAGGAATGGCTGGAGGCGCTCGCCGCCAGCATTAAAAAGGAGGATAACGGCGTCGCTTTTATCACCACGATCGACTTGACGGCGCGGCGCCTGATGGAGCAGCGCATCCCGGTCGCCAAATTGCAGGATGTGCTATCGGCGTTGCGGCGCGAGGGCTGCCGGGCCCTGGCGGATCACCCGGCGCTGTTGGGCGGAGTGGAGAATATCTGGCACCGGGCGCGCGTTTTCCTGGATGAATTGGTCTTGCAGCAGCAAAGCCAGATGCGGGTGCGGCTCAACGAGCAAATGGAGGTCTTGCGCGTCATCAGCCAGACCATGGCGGTTACGTTCCATCTGGATAACCTGATGGACGTCCTGGCGCGGGACTTGAAGCAACTCGGGATCAAGAGCTGTGTCGTCGCCCTGTACGACGGCGTAAAACGGCCGGCGGAATGGGCGCGCCTGATCCTGGTGTGCGATAACGGGGAACGGCTGGCCGTGGAGGGCAAGCGGCGCTTTCCCACCACCCAGCTGCTGCCCGCCGACCCGTGGGGGGAAAAACAACGCACGCTCGTGCGCGAGGAACTCGGTTTTCAGAGCGAAGAAATCGGATTCGTATTATTCGAGGTCGGCCCCCATGACGGCGCGGTGTACGAAGCGTTGCGGAACCAATTGGGCAGTTCGATCAAGGGGGCGCTTCTGTTCGACGAACGCGACCGGCTGCTCACCAATACGACGCAATTGTACCGCCAGGCCGCCGCAGGGCAGCGGCTGGCCGAGGAAGCCAGCCGGCTGAAGGGCCGTTTCCTTTCCATGGTCAGCCACGAACTGCGCGCGCCCCTCAACCTCATCACCGGGCTGAGCGAATCGATGATGAAGGACGCGGAGGGATCGAAGCCGCTCCAGGATGACACGGTGAAGCGGGTCTACGTCACCGCCCAGCATCTCGATAACCTGATCCGCGATGTCCTCGACCTGGCGCGCGACGAGACGGGTGAGCTTCGCCTGGTATGCGAACCGCTGGACCTGGCCAAGGCGCTCAATCCGGTCGCGGTCGTGGGAGAGCAATTGGCGCGCGAACGCGGGCTGGATTGGCAGGCGCACGTGCCCGCCGACCTGCCGCTGATCTGGGGTGATCCCACCCGGGTGCGGCAAGTGGTTTTAAATTTGGTGAACAACGCGGTTAAATTTTCCGAGAAAGGCGGAGTTCGCTTGTGGGTGGAGCCGGGCAAGGATTCCATCACCGTTTCCGTCTCGGATACCGGCCTGGGAATCCATCCGGCCGAGCAGGAGGTCATTTTCGAAGAATTCCGCCAGGCAGACAGAACCACGTCGCGCGGGTACGGGGGTCTGGGACTGGGGCTGGCAATCTGCAAACGGCTGGTGGAAATGCACGGCGGGCGGATCGGCGTCCGTTCCACCGGCGTGGAGGGAGAGGGGGCGACCTTTTTCTTTTCGCTGCCGACGCTGCAGGCGATGTCCCTGGGGGCGGAATCCCTCTCCGCCGTCTGGATCCTCACCACGCAACCCGAAAACGCGCAGCGTCTCAAAGGATATTTGACGGAACAGGGTTTTAATGCCGAGATCGTGTTTTGGGATGAGGATGGACAGTGGTTGAAGCGCGCCATCCAAACACCCCCATCGGCGGTGGTATTAAACGTCCACAAAACCCGCCGGCGCGGCCTGGAGGCGATGCGCGCGCTGAAGGCGCATCCGGCCACCAATGAAATTACGGTGCTGTTTTACTCACTGGAAATGGAGCGCGACAGCGGCGCCATACTGGAATTGGATTACCTGAACAAGCCGGTCGGCGCTCCGGAACTCGCCAAAGCCATCCGGCGCGCGGGTTGGGCCGGGAGCGGGGCCGCTTCCGATGAGGCTCCTTCCGGCAACGGGGCCATCTTGATCGTGGATGATGATCCCGGCGTGCTGGAACTGCACGGCCAAATCGTCCGCGCCCAGTTCCCCCGGAACCGGGTCCTGCTGGCTTCCGGCGGCAGGGAAGCGCTCCGAATTCTGCAATCGGACCGCCCGGATCTGGTTCTGCTGGATCTGATGATGCCCGACCTGGACGGCTTCGGCGTGCTGGAAGCGATGCAAAAAATGGAAGCGGCGCGCCGGGTGCCGGTGATCATCCTGAGCGCCAAGACGCTGACCGAGGAGGAGATGTCGCGGCTCAACCGCGGCGTGGCGGCCGTTTTGCGCAAAGGGATGTTCTCCTCCGCCGAAACCCTCTCGCATGTAAAAGACGCGCTGATGCACCGCCAGAAGCTCAGCAGCGAGGGACAGCGCCTCACCCGCAAAGCGATGGTCTACATCCACGAACATTACGCGGAATCCATCGGGCGCGAGGATGCGGCGCATTACGTCGGCGTCAGCGAAGGATATCTTTCGCGCTGTTTCACGCAGGAGACCGGACTTTCGCTCATTCAATATCTCGCCCGCTACCGGATTCAGCAGGCCAAGCAGCTGCTGGTTTCCGGCGACCTGTCGATCACCGACATTGCCGTGAAGGTCGGCTTCTCCGATGGAAATTACTTCAGCCGCGCGTTCCGCAAAGAAGTGGGGATGTCCCCCCTGGCCTACCGGCGCAAGCGCTAGGAAAGCGGGCTTCGTCACCGGCGTGCTAATGCCGGACACAAAATTCCATGCAAGGTTCGACGCGTCCCCTCTATACTGTTCATTGAATTTATTCCATTTTGCAGCCCGAGGCCGCCGGATCCGACACCCGGCGCGCCCGGCCCCCCTGCTTCCTGGAGCATCCCCGTTTGGGCTTGTTCCATAACCGGGGAGGATGGCGCAACGGGGGAGCGGCGGGCTGCCGATGCGAATATTTCGCGAGCGGGGGCAGCCCGCCCCGGCTCCGCCTCGCGGGCCGGAAGCGCCCGCGTGACAGCCCTTGTCGGTGTTTTCATCTCATACGATCCTTGTTGGCTTAAGAAGGGAAACTGTTCATGCCCGCCGCGGTCACCGTAATCCGCACCGTTAAGAATTCAAAAGACCGGCTGTCCGAAAAAGAGCCGCTGGTTTTTCAAGAGCAAGAATTCGACACGCCCTCCGTGCTTTTGGATTCACAGCACCGGTTCCAGGTCATCGAAGGGTTCGGCGGCGCCTTCACCGAATCGGCGGCCGACACCTTCTATAAGCTGCCTCCGGACGCCCGCGCGGAGATACTCAAAGCCTATTTCCACCCATCGGCCGGCAACCGGTACACCCTCTGCCGCACCCATATCAACAGCTGCGATTTCTCGCTCGGGAATTACGCCTATTCGGAAGTGCCGGGCGATGTGGAGTTGAAGCATTTCTCCATTGAACGCGACCGGCGCGTATTAATCCCGATGATCAAAGAGGCGGTGCGCACATCCGGGCAGCCGCTGAAGATTCTGGCCAGCCCTTGGAGTCCCCCGGCATGGATGAAAACCAACGGCCAGATGAATCGCGGCGGGAAACTCAAACCGGAATACCGCGAGGCATGGTCGCGGTATTTTGTGCGTTACCTGGAGGAATATGCGCGGGAAGGCCTCTCCATTTGGGGAATCACCGTGCAGAACGAACCCCAGGCGGTTCAGGCATGGGAATCCTGCATATATTCCGCCGAGGAAGAACGCGATTTTGTGCGCGGGTATCTCGGCCCCGCGCTGGAAAACGCCGGATTATTGGGCCACCTCAAGCTGTTGATCTGGGACCACAACCGCGACCTCCTTTTCGAACGCGCCAAAGCGATCTACGACGATGCCGAGGCGTCGCGCTTTGTCTGGGGCGCCGCTTTCCATTGGTACATGGGCGATCATTTCCACAACGTCCAAGTCACGCACGACGCCTATCCCGAAAAACAGCTGCTTTTTTCCGAGGGTTGTGTGGAGGGCAGACAGCCGCCGGATGAATGGGAAATCGGCGAACGCTACGGGCGATCCATCCTGGAAGACCTCAATCACTGGGCGGCCGGCTGGATCGACTGGAATCTGCTGTTGGATCAGAGCGGCGGCCCGAACCATAAGTCTAATTTTTGCATCGCACCCCTGATGGCGGATACCGATAAAGGAACGCTGCAATACCATAGTTCCTACTATTATATTGGTCATCTCTCACGATTTGTCCGCCCCGGCGCCCGGCGGATCGTCAGCGCCTCAACCCTCGACGAGCTGGAAACCACCGCTTTTCTCAACGCGGACGGGCAGATTGCGGCAGTGGTGATGAACCGTTCCGAGAATTCCCATCGTTTTTCGCTTAAATACAACGGGCTGGCCGCTTTGGCGGATAGTCCGCCGCGCTCCATCAGTACGTATCTCCTCCACGAAGCGTAAGGAATTCGCCCTCCCGGAACCCGGCCCTTCGTTGGGTAATCCATCCCGCCTCGCCCGCAATTCCTCTGCAGGCGAAGGCGCCGGGGGAAGGATTCACGGTCCCATCCCCCTTTCGATTAATTACAAACGTGCTAGTTTTGTGCACAATTCTGCATGTCCCGGTAGATACGAGTCTCTAGAATGATATTGGCGTACTCCCGCTGAATGCCACGGGAAGCAAAAAAACGGTTTACCGAGGATTCCCCTTATGCGTTCCCGCCTAATTCATCCTGCCTGCGCCCCGATCGCCTTCCGAACCCCCGAATCCGGCCAGGCCCAAAGGAGGTGACAGTCGGAAAGAAGGGATGTGACACTCCCCTGTTTTTCGAAACACGGTACGCCTCACTGTCCAGATCCAACCATTTTATGAAGGAGAAGAAAATCCATGCGTAACAAACAAATCTACGCTCTGTTTGCTTTGCTGGTCCTGGGCGTCCTGATCGCCGCCTGCGGGCCGGCCCCCGTTACGCCGACCGCCGCTGCGGGCGTCACCGAGGAAGCCCCCACCCTGGAGGCCCCCACGGAAGAACCCCAGCCCGTCGGCAAGGTTCAGGTGCGCTGGTTCGTAGGCCTGGGCGCCGGCACCGATGAGGGTACACTCGCCCCTCAGCAAGCCGTCGTGGACGCGTTCAACGCTTCGCAGGACAAAATTGAAGTAGTCCTCGAAATCGTCGACAACGACGTCGCCTTCGATACCCTGGCCACCCAGATCGCAGCCGGCAACGCCCCCGACATCGTCGGCCCGGTCGGTATCCGCGGCCGCGACAGTTTCAAAGGCGCCTGGCTCGATCTGCAGCCCTTGATCGACAAGAACAATTACGACCTGAGCGATTTCGATCCCGCGATGGTGAAATTTTATCAAGTCAAAGAGGAAGGGCAGCTTGGCCTTCCGTTCGGGATCTACCCGTCGTTCGTGCTCTACAACGCGGACTTGTTCGATGAAGCCGGACTGAATTACCCGCCCGCCAAATACGGCGATCCGTATGTTTGGCCGGATGGCAGGGAATCCGAATGGAACATGGACACTCTGCGCGAAGTGTCGATGAAACTGACGACCGACAGCAACGGCAACGACGCCACCAGCGCGAAATTCGACAACCAAAAGATCACCCAGTTCGGTTGGCAGAACCTGTGGACCGATTTCCGCGGAATTGGCACTTTCTTTGGCGCCGGTTCCATCGTGGCCGATGACGGCAAAACGGCCCAGATCCCGGACACGTGGGAAGCCGCGTGGAAGTGGACCTATAACGGCATGTGGAAAGACTGGTTCATCCCCAACGGCCCCTACGGCGCTGCCGACTTCCTGCAGGGCCCCGGCGGTTCGTTCTCGTCCGGCAACCTGGCCATGATCCACATCCACACCTGGTACGTGGCTCCCTGGGCGCTTGGAGCCGTCAAATTCAACTGGAACCTTGCCGCCACGCCTTCCTATAATGGCAAGGTGACCTCCAAGATGCACGCCGACACCTTCTGCATCCCGAAGGGGAGTAAGAATCCGGACGCCGCCTTCGCGGTGTTGTCGTACTTCCTCAGCGCGGAAGTTTCCGGCGATCTGTCCTCGATCTACGGCGGCATGCCGGCCCGTCTTTCTCTGCAGGGCGATTACTTCACCAAATTCACCGAGAAAAACTTCCCCGGCAAGGTTATCAACTGGGATGTCGCGGTGGCCAGCATCGCCTTTGCGGATATTCCCAACCATGAAAGCTGGATGCCCGCCTTCCAGGAAACCACCGATAAATACACCGAATTCGTGAACACCTGGACGAATACTCCAGGCCTGGATATGCCCGCCGAATTCGTCAAGTTGAAGGACGCACTCCAGGCAATTTTCGACGCTGCCCTCGCCAAGTAATAGTTTAACTTCTCCACTCTTGGGTTCAGCCTGGCCCGCCCGGGCCAGGCTGAACCCAAAAAGGAATGACGGAATTGACTATCCTAGGCGGACTCCAAGAGCTGCCCCCGATCCGGAAAAAATTCGGCGGGAAGATGACCCGTCTCCAGAAGAAGGAAGCCCTCTGGGGTTTGTTGTTCCTCTCGCCATGGATGATCGGCTTCCTATTCCTGTACTTGTTCCCGATGCTGGCCTCCTTCGTGTTCTCTCTATTCGATTTCAACCCGGCGGTCCCCGATCAGGCGAAGTTCCTCGGCCTGGGAAACTGGACTCGCGCCTTATTCAACGATCCGGAAGTCGGCTTGTCTTTCATCCGGACCCTCCGCTTTTCCGCGATTTCGCTTCCCGTCGGGCTGGCCTTTGCCCTGTTCCTGGCCATCCTGTTGAATTCGAAGAACATCGTCGGGAAGAAGCTCTACCGCACGCTGTTCTACATGCCCTCCATGATCCCGCTGGTTGCCACGGTGCTGATTTGGAACGGCGTGCTGAACGAGCAAACCGGCTGGATCAATGTCATCATCGAACGGCTGACCGGCATCCATGCGACCGGCACCCAGGGTTTGCGCTGGCTGGCGGATCCCAACCTGGTCTATTATGCCTATACCATGTTCGGCCTCTGGGGGGTCGGGCCGGCGCTGATCATCTTCCTGGCCGGCCTGCAGAGTGTGCCAACCGAACTCTACGAAGCCGCCGAGGTCGACGGCGCTTCCTGGTTCCAGCGTTTGTTCAGCATCACCCTCCCGATGATCACGCCGGTTATTTTTTTCCAGCTTGTCCTGGGGGTGATCGGCTCGCTGCAATACTTCCTCGCCCCCTTTGTCCTCAACCGCGGCACCGGTTTCCCCGAAGGCATGACCCGCTTCTACATGGTGTATTTTTACAAGCAATCGTTTACGTTTTTCAACATGGGCTACGGCGCCACGCTGGCATGGATTATGTTCATCGTTGCCACCATCCTGACCATCATCCTTTTCGGGACGGCGAAATACTGGGTGTATTATGCCGCGGAGGATAAACAATGACTGCGCTCACCGGAACGCCCCCCGCCGCCCGTAAAAGATTGCTGTCCCGCAAAGCCCGGACCATCATCGCTTCGATTTTATTGACGGGCCTGGCCTTGGTGGTCCTGTTTCTCTTCCTCATCCCGATGGTCTACGGCATTGTCACCTCATTGAAAACCGACAGTCAGTTTTCGAAGACCGGCGCTCCCTGGTGGCCTGCCACGGAAGCCAAGTTCAACTATCAGGGCACGGATTACGAAATCTACCTCGTCCCGATCAACGGCGAGACTCGGCCCATGGCCCTGGTGGAAAAAGGGCGCACTTCCAGCGTTCTTGTCGATCCCGCCAATCCCTCCGCCGGATTGATAAATTGGGAAGGCCAATGGCGGCAGCTGGAACGGGTCTGGGAATCGGATCCGCAATGGAGCAATTTTTCCGACGCCTGGACAAAGATCAAATTTCCAACCCTGTTGTTCAACACGTTGGTTTACGCCATCATCACCACCTTCGGCACCGTCCTCTCGGCGTCCCTGGTGGCGTATGGGTTTGCCCGGTTTCGCATTCCAAGAAAAGACATCCTCTTCATCCTCATGCTTTCCACGGTCATCCTGCCCAGCGCGGTCACCCTGATTCCCTCTTACTTCGTTTGGCTGCGATTGGGATTGGTGGGAACATGGCTGCCGCTGATCATCCCGGCCTTCTTCTCCTGGGGCACGAATGTCTTCCTGCTGCGGCAGTTCTTCATGACCATTCCGCGCGAACTGGACGAGGCGGCCATGATAGACGGCGCCAACCCGATCCGCGTCTTCCTTTCGATCATCCTCCCGCAATCGACCTCGGCCCTTACCGCCGTGGCGTTGTTCCACTTCTTTTATGCCTGGAACGACTTCTTCGGCCCCATGATCTATCTGGCCGGGCATCCCGATAAATTCCCCATCACCGTCGGCTTGACCGCCTTCAACAGCCTGTATTCGCAGTCCTTCAATCTGATCCAGGCCTCTTCCCTGGTCTCGGCGGTAATTCCGGTGCTGGTATTCTTCTTCGCCCAGCGCGCCTTTATGCAAGGTGTGGTGATCACCGGCGTTGAAAAGTAACACCTTTCTCCTCAGAGAAGGACTCTCCATGCCGGATCTGCGCCGTCGCCGTTGGATACTCTTCTGCGCATGGGGAGTCCTTCTCCTCCTCCCGTCTTCCTGCAAACCCGCCGTTGAAAAAACCTCCACGCCCACTGCGGCGCCGTCCGCCACCCCGACACCCGAAGGGATGCGTTCCGGCTGGAATTTGATCTGGCAGGATGAATTCGCAGGAGGGGCGATCGATCCCGCCAATTGGACCTTCGACATCGGCGGCGGCGGCTGGGGTAATAGTGAACGGGAGTACTACACCGACCGCCCTGAGAATGCGCGCGTCGAGGGCGGAATGCTGATCATAGAAGCGCGCGCGGAGAAATTCTCCCATCGCGATTACACCTCGGCCCGCCTGAAGACCCAGGGGTTGCGTGCGTTCACCTATGGCCGAATCGAAGCCCGCATGCAGCTCCCATTTGGGAAAGGGATCTGGCCGGCATTCTGGATGCTGGGGACGGACATCGACCAGGAAAGCTGGCCGGGCTGCGGTGAAATCGATATCATGGAGCATATCGGCCGCGAACCCGCCCGAATTTATGCAACCGCGCACGGGCCGGGGTACTCTGCGGGAGGCGGAGTGGGAACCCATTTCGACCTCCCGGAAGGAACGCTGTCGAATGCTTTCCATGTTTATGCCATTGAATGGGAGCCCGAAGAGATCCGCTGGTATGTGGATAACGACCAATACTTCAGCATCAATCCGGGACAGGTGTCCGGGGAATGGGTTTTCCAACATCCCTTCTTCATCATCATCAACCTGGCGGTCGGCGGTACCTGGCCCGGCTATCCGGACGAGACCACCATCTTCCCGCAATTTCTGCGGGTGGATTACGTCCGGGCCTATCAGCGACCCGGAGAAGCCGGAGAGAACCAGACCTCGCCCGGTGTCATGCATTTGGGAGAGATCGCGCTCACGGCCCGGGAGAACGAGGACGGCACGTGGCAGGCGATCGCGGATATCACTGTTGTGGACGAGAACGGCAATCCGGTGGAAGGGGCGTATGTCGACGGCGGCTGGGTCGGGGCTGTCATCCGCGGCGAGACCAAGGCTCAGACCGATTCCTCCGGGACGGTCCGGCTGGTTTCCGCCCCCATCATCGGATCCGGCGAAGAGACGTTCTGCGTCACCGGCGTGAATCACGACCGGTATACCTACGATAAAACCGCCAACGCCCGTAATTGCGGCACGGTCAAGCATTAATTCCCTATTGAGATGGCAGACGCCGTCCATAACGGACTGAGGAAAGAAGCACAACCACGGACCGCTTTCCCGCCTTATGGATTCCAAATGCGCATTTCAAGCAACTCCTATAAACCCTGGCCGGCTCCGGCGGCGCGGCCGGATGCGGGGGATCGCTCTTCCCGTTTGGGTGCGGGCGGGAGGTCGGGAAATTCCCGCCGGCGGGATCCGCATGCCTATGAGGGATGACGGGTGAGGGGTAGAATCCCGCCGGTTGCCCGGCATGCATCCTCCGGCGCGGAAGAGGATTATGGAAACGATCGAATTCTCGATTTTGGACCACGGTGCGGAAGCGGTGAAGGTGATGCGTTCCGCACTCGCCCGGTTCGAACACGGGCACCGCATTCATGTCAACCTCGAAGTGATCCCCCACCAGGGCGCCTGGGCGCGCATGGTCCAGATCGCCCTTTACGGCGACGGTCCCGCCGTGTCCGAGATCGGCAGCAGCTGGGTCAGCGATATGGTGATGATGAACGCCCTGAGGCCGCTGAGCGAAAAAGAAGTGGCGCAACTGGGCGGGGAGGAAAGTTACCTGCCGGCCAGCTGGCAAAGCGCCCGGGCGATCCACGACTCGTTGAACAGCGATGGATATGCCTGGGCGATACCCTGGGTGGCGGACACGCGCCTTATTTACTACCGCAAAGACGTGCTCGTCCGGGCCGGCCAGGATTTACGCGAGGCGTTTTCCGATCACGCCGAGTTGGAGGGCTGTCTGGAGGCTCTCCGCGGCCACGGGGTGGAGGTTCCCCTGGTCCTGCCGACGCACCATTCGCGCATCAATCTGCATCTCCTGGCCGGCTGGGTATGGGCTTCCGGGGCGGATTTTCTTTCCGAAGACGGCCAGCAGGCGGTCTTCGATTCACCGGAGGCGCTGGACGGAATGGAAAAATTCTTCCGCCTGAGCCGTTTCCTCCATCCTTCCGCGCGCCGGCTGGACGATGCGCAGTCGGACGCGCTGTTCCGGCAGGGCCGGGCCGCGTTGGCGATCAGCGGCCCGTGGCTGTTCCATAACCTTGACGAGGACGCGACGCTGAAAGAGCAGTATGCCGTCGCCGTTCCCCCGGGTGTGCCGTTCGTGGGCGGATTTCACCTGGTGATCTGGAAACATACCCGCCAGGAGGGCGCCGCCCTGAAACTGATCGAATTCCTCGCCGGGAAGGAGCTCCCGGAAGAACTCTTCCCCTCGTTTTCCCTGCCAGCCCGGGTGGATATCCTGGCCCGCAGCAGGTTCGCCGCCCACCCTTTCTACCGGGTGATGAGTTCGGCCATGCGGGCCGGCCGGTCCTTCCGGACCGTTTGGATGTGGGGAATGCTCGAGAACCGCCTGTACGAAGCCGTGCAGCTTTTGTGGGATAAAGTCCTTTCCGAACCGGAGGCGGATTTCCGCGCCACGCTCGAAACGCATATGCACCAACTCGTAAAACGCATCAACCTCAAACTGGGTTCATAATCCATCACCGAGCCTCTTCGGACCGAATGCCATGCCAGCGGAATTTGACGCCCTGAACCGCTTCATCCTCCCCGCGTTTCCCGCCAAGCGGCCGTTCTCCAGCTTCCTGCCGGGGATCGCCGGCCCGCTGGGGATTCCCATGTGGGTCTTCTACGTCAACCGCGGGCAGGGGATTGCCGGCTTCGGCGTGGAAAGCAAGGACTCCTCCTTGATGGAATTCCAGCCCGCCCAACGGGCCTACCAGTCCACCGCGTTGCTTGGATTCCGCACCTTCCTGCGCGGCCGGCGGAATGGTCTGGCATGGACTCATGAGCCGTTTTCACCCTGGCAAGACGGAGATGCCGAACGGACCATGTACATCGGCCTGAACGAGTTCGAGATCGAGGAACGCCATGCGGGCCTCGGCCTGCAGGTCAATGTGCTGTATTTCGTCCTCCCGGGTGAGCCGTTCGCCGGGCTGGTGCGCCGGGTGAGCCTGGAGAACATGGGCTCATCCCCGCTGGCCCTTGAACTGCTCGACGGCCTGCCGGCTTTAATACCTTTTGGAGCCGACAACGGCTCGCTCAAGCGTATGGGCCGCACCCTCGAAGCCTGGATGGAGGTCGTCCATCACCGGGAAAGACTCCCCTTTTACCGTCTTAAGGCCAGCCCGGGTGATTCCCTCCATGTGCGAGCGATCAACGCGGGTAATTATGCCCTGGCGTTCCTGGAGGGGGAACTCCTGCCGGTGGCCGTCGACCCGCAGGTTATTTTCGGAATGGACACCACCCTGGCCTTTCCCCGTATTTTCCTCGACGCCGGCTTGCCGGCCGTGATGGAGGCGGCTCAAACCACCCAGGGCCGCACGCCCTGCGCCCTGTTTGGCGCCCAATTGGAAATCCCTCCCGGCGCCAAGCGGGTTATTACCAGCCTGTACGGCCAATTCTCCCAGGTGGAGACCCTCTCGGCGGGCGTGGCGCCGCTCCTCGTCCCGGGCGCCATCTCCGCCAAACTGGACCAGGCGCGCCGCCTGACGCTTGACCTGACCGATGCCATTCGCACCGCCTCCGCCTCCCCTCTCTTCGACGGCTACTGCCGCCAGACCTTCCTCGACAACCTGATGCGCGGCGGGTATCCGCTGGTGCTGGGCGGAAAACATATTTATCACATCTACTCGCGCCGTCACGGCGATCTTGAGCGCGACTACAATCCGTTCGTGCTCGACCCGGAATTTTATTCGCAGGGCGAAGGCAATTACCGGGATATCAACCAAAATCGGCGCAACGATGTCTTCTTCGTTCCTCAGGCCGGCGAGTTCAATCTTCGCCTGTTCATGAGCCTGATCCAGGCCGACGGGTTCAACCCCCTCGTGGTCAAAGGAGTCACGTTCACCCTGCCGCCCGAAGCCATCCCGGCTCTCTTGGACTCGGCCGGAGAACCGGCGGTTCTAAAGGAAGTGCTCGCCGGCCCGTTCACCCCCGGGCAACTGCTCGCCGCCGCCCAACAAGCGGGATTGCGCACATCCGCCCAGGATTTTCTCGAACAGGTGCTTGGCCGGGCCCGGCAGAACATCCGGGCCGCCCATGGCGAGGGGTATTGGACGGATCATTGGACTTACAACCTTGATCTGATCGAGTCTTTTCTGACGGTCCACCCGGAGAAGCGCCGGCAGATTCTTTTCGATTCGGATCCGCTGGCCTTCTTCGACAGCGCCGTGAACATCCGCCCGCGCGACGAGCGCTTTGTTCTCGACGAGGGCCGGCCGCGACAGACCAATGCGCTGGCTCCCGACCCGGAAAAGGCGGCTTTGATCGACGGGCGGGAGGAATTTGCCTGCTGGGCCAGGACGGATCACGGGCGGGGAGAGATTTTCCGCCTGCCGTTGTTCTCGAAACTGGTCCTGCTGGCCGCCCTGAAATTCGCCGCTCTCGATGCCTCCGGCTTGGGAGTCCAGATGGAAGCCGGCCGCCCCGGCTGGTGCGACGCCCTTAATGGCCTGCCGGCCCTGTTCGGCTCGTCGATGGCGGAAACGTATGAATTGCTCCGCCTGGTCGAATTCCTGGTGGAGGCGCTGGCGGAGACGCCCCGGGAAACGGAACTGCCGGTCGAAGCATCGGACCTGTTGCGGGCCATACGTTACGTCTTGACAAATGATCTCCCCGCCTTCGATGGCTGGGAACGCCTTTCGAGCGCGCTGGAAGGTTATCGCGAGGCCACCCGGCTCGGATTCGATGGCGCCACGGAACGCCCGGTTCTGGTCGATCTCCTGCGGGACATGCACAGGCGGCTGCAGGATGGGATCGCCCGGGCCGAGTCCCTGGCGGAAGATTTCCCGCCCACGTATTTCATGCATACCGTGAAATCCTACGAACGAACCGGTCGCAACGACGCGCAAGGACGCCCGCTCATCCGAGTTACGGCGTTCGAACCCGCCGCGCTCCCCCCTTTTCTGGAGGGGGCTGTGCGCCGGATGAGGACTCTCGGTCCGGAGGATGTCCGGAGTCTTCACGCCCGGGTGCGGGACAGCAGCCTGTTCGACAACAAGCTCCGCATGTACCGGTTGAATGCCAGCTTGGAAGCCCTGCCGCATGAGATCGGCCGGGCGCGCGCCTTCACGCCCGGTTGGCTGGAAAACGAGTCGGTTTGGATGCACATGGAATTCAAGTACCTGCTGGAACTGTTGCGCGCCGGCCTTTATAAGGAGTTTTACGCCGATCTGAAAAACAGCCTGCCCGCCTTCCTGGACCCGGAGATCTACGGCCGCAGTCCGCTGGAAAACTCCTCCTTCATCGCCTCGAGCGCCCATCCCGACCCGGCCATGCATGGGAACGGATTCGTCGCCCGGTTGAGCGGTTCGACCGCCGAATTTCTGAGCCTTTGGGTGCGGATGACCGCCGGGCCGCAGCCGTTCCGCCTCAGCGGCGACGCGCTTTTCCTGGACCTGCGTCCGGCTTTGCCCGGCTGGCTGTTCAGGGAAGACGGCACTTTTTCGTTTCGCTTCCTCGGCCTGTGCGAGATCACCTATCACAATCCGGCCAGGAAAGACACCTTTGCCGACGGGATATCGGCCCGGCGGTTCGTATTGCATCCGCGTGGTGGCGAACCGGTAATTCTGGAAGGGGATGTTGTCCTGCCGCCGTATGCGGCCATGTTGCGGGACGGGGAGATCGGGAAGATCGACATTTTCTTTTAACAGGGCGATGAAAAAGGAATAACCGGCCGTCGTTGCGAGCGACCCCTTCGCTCCGCTCAGGGCAGGCTCCGGGAGCGAAGCAATCTCCCCCTTTATAAAAAGAAGGAGATTGCTTCGTCGCTTCGCTCCTCGCAATGACTCCTCTACCTATTTCAACACCCTGTTAATACCAATAATATCTGGCGATAGGAGTGATGCCATGAAACCGTCATCACAATCCGGTTGGCGTTTTATCGACAAGCACGGCACATTCGAACTTAAGGATCCGCAGGATACCGGTTATCTGTTTCTCCCCCTGGTCAATCAAGGCGGGATGTTCTCCTGCGTCACGCCCGCCTTCAACGGCGACGCGAAAGCCGACCAGAATGCCTTCCTGCTTCTGCCGACATCGGTGGAGGATTTGCACAACAGCCGGGCGGCGCGTAATTTCTGGGTGACGGTGAACGGATGTCCCTGGTCCGTCACCGGCAACAGCGCCGAACAGAATGCCCGCGGCGGTGAATCCGTCCGCCTGCGGGCGGGCTTCCTGTGGCAGTCGGTTGGTCGCACGCATCCCTCCGGCCGGCTGCGGGCCGAAGTGACTTCATTCGTCCCGGCGGGGGAGGACAGGGTCGAAATTATGCGCGTGGTACTGACCAACTGCGGGAAGCGGAGTCTTACCCTGACCCCCACCGCGGCCATCCCGATCTTCGGCCGTTCCGCCGACAACCTGCGCGACCACCGTCACGTGACCTCCCTGCTGCATCGCGTGGCCTGTCACCGTCATGGGGTGATCGTCCGCCCGACTCTATCCTTCGATGAACGCGGGCATACCGTCAACCGGCTGCGGTACGCGGTTCTGGGAGCCGTGGGCGATGGAATCCCGCCGGAGGGCTTCTTCCCGCTGGTGGAGGATTTCATCGGCGAGGGCGGCACGCTGGATTGGCCGAAGGCGGTCGTCGGCAATCTTCCGCCGACCCAAGCCGAAGGTCCCGCCCCGGCCGGGTACGAATCCATCGGCGCGCTGCGCTTCGCCGATCAGACCCTGCGACCGGGACAATCGGCCACGTATGTGATCGTTCTGGCGATCCTCTCCGAGGAACAGGATCTGGAGGTGCTGCTCTCCCGGTATGCCTCCGCGGAACGCAGCGAGCATTGGCTTTCGGAGACGCGCTCCTTCTGGACGAATAAGCTGGCCGCCCTGCGGTTCGAGACCGGCGACGCACGTTTCGACGGCTGGCTGCAATGGGTGGCGCTTCAGCCCATTCTGCGGCGCTGGATGGGCAATTCTTTCCTGCCGTACCACGATTATGGCCGCGGCGGACGCGGTTGGCGGGACCTGTGGCAGGACGCCCTGGCGCTGCAGCTGACCGAGGGCGGGAACATCGCCGAGATGCTGGCGGAAAATTTTGCCGGGGTGCGCATGGATGGCAGCAATGCCACCATCATCGGCAGCCGGCCCGGCGAGTTCAAAGCGGACCGCAACAACATTCCGCGGGTCTGGATGGATCACGGCGCATGGCCGCTGCTGACCGTCCAGCTGTACCTGGACCTGACCGGCGACCTGGATTTTCTGCTGCGCGGGCAAACCTACTTCAAGGACCACCTTTCCCATCGTTGCACCAGAAGCGACCCCGATTGGACCCCGGCTCAAGGCACCCGCCTGACAACAGCGGGCGGGGAACCGGCGCGGGGCACGCTGCTGGAGCATCTGCTCGTCCAGCACCTAGCGGCTTTCCACAACGTCGGCGGGCACAACATCCTCCGCCTCGAAGGAGCGGATTGGAACGACGCGCTGGATATGGCGGCCGAAAAAGGCGAGAGCGTGGCCTTCACGGCGCTTTATGCGGCCAACCTGCGCGTCTTGAGCGGCTTCTGCCTGGCACTGGCCGGGAAAGGCGTCACGAGCGTTTCCCTGGCCGAGGAGTTAACCGGCCTGCTGGACCCTGAAGAATATGATTCCGTGGAATCCAAGCAGAGGCAATTGCAGGATTATTTCAACCGGGTGGCCCATGCGGTCAGCGGCCGGAAGAAGGATATCCGCTCCGCTGATCTGGCAGGCAACCTGCGGAGAAAAGCCGATTGGCTGACCGGCCATCTGCGCGGGCAGGAATTCCTGACGGATCGGAACGGATTCAGCTGGTTCAACGGGTATTACGACAACGACGGCCGGCGGGTGGAAGGGGATTTCCCGCTGGGAACGCGGATGACCCTCACGGGCCAGGTTTTCCCTCTGATGGGGGAGGTTGCCTCCGACGCGCAAGCCCGGGAGATTATCCGTTCCGCCGACCATTACCTGTTCGACGAAGGCGTGGGAGGCTACCGTTTGAACACCGACTTTGGCGAGTGCGCGAACAATCTGGGGCGGGCCTTCGGGTTCGCTTTTGGGCATAAGGAAAACGGAGCCATGTTCACGCACATGGCGGTCATGTTCGCCAACGCCCTCTACAAACGCGGCATGGCCGCCGAGGGTTGGCGTGTGTTGGAGGGGATTTACCGCCACAGCCAGGATTTCCCCCGCAGCCGGATGTACCCCGGCCTGCCGGAATATGTCAGCCCTCGCGGGCGGGGCATGTATCCCTTTCTGACCGGTTCGGCGGCCTGGTACCTGCTCACCCTGCTGACGGAAGTCTATGGGGTAAAGGGCCGGTTCGGCGACCTGGTCCTGGCGCCCCGTTTTGCTGCGGATCAGTTCTCCGCCGGAGGAGGGCCGAAGGTGCAGTTCGTGTTCGCCGGGAAGGCGCTTGAGATCGAGTATCGAAATCCCGGACGCCGGTCCGGCGCGGAGTGCCGGGTGGCGGCGGTCGAGGTCAACGGCACACGCCGGGAGACCCTCCCGGATGCCAGCGAGGTAATCATTCCCCGCAAAGAGGTTTCCGCCTGGCCGGAGCAAACGCACCTTGTCGTTCAGCTCGGATGATGAATGCGGAGCATGAATGTTGAAAAATAAAAAAACCTTGCCGGTATCTCCAGCGGATCCGGCTCGCGGATATGGATTCTTTGGGGACACGCTTGGGATTGAAATCGGGTTGATGGAGAGCAGTCATCCCCTAAAATTATGATCATGCCATGCTTGCCATGCGCGGGCAATCTCTTTAAACTTGTCCGACGGGCCGATCCTTCGCCTCCCCATCGCGAATTCCCTTTCCGGAAAGGAAGAACCCCATGCGTTTCCTGATGAACAGCGCTTCGAACTTCCGCCGACGCCGGAAGGCGTTCGCCGCATTCCATCCCGGGCTGCTGCTTGGTGCATTCGCCATCGTACTGGCCTCGGTGGGATGCGGCCAGGCGGCCGCCGCCCCGACCCAGACGCCTCCCACCCAGACTCCTCCCCTGGTGGATTGGGATTTGAAATGGAGCGACGAGTTCGACGCTCCCGACGGCGCGGGTGTCGACACCAAAAAGTGGAGGGTTGGCGACACCCCGGCCTCGGCAAACTTGGAGTTGGAGTATTACACCTCCCGGATCGAGAACGTATACATCGAAAATCCGACGGGAAGCAACGGAGTGCTGGTGATCAAAGCCCTCAAGGGAAAGTACGAAACACGGGAGTATACCTCGGGCCTGCTGACCACCATGGGCAAGTTCGACCAATTGTACGGGCGCTTCG
Source organism: Anaerolineales bacterium (assembly GCA_049684495.1). Taxonomy (GTDB): domain Bacteria; phylum Chloroflexota; class Anaerolineae; order Anaerolineales; family RBG-16-64-43; genus JAFGKK01. The sequence goes on from JBAVFZ010000279.1 coordinate 27,406, forward strand.
AAGGCCGTATCCAAATTCCTTTCGGGCAAGGTCTGTGGCCGGCCTTTTGGATGAGGGGCAGCACCGGCGCGTGGCCTCAGGGCGGCGAGATCGACATCATGGAGAATATCGGCAGGGAACCCAACATCGTCCATGCCACCATGCACGGCCCCGGCTACTCGGGAACGAACGGCATCGGCGGCCCGTTTGCCCTGCCCGAAGGGCAACGGTTTGCCGACGACTTCCATCTCTTTGCGGTTGAATGGGAACCCAATGTCATCCGCTGGTACGTCGATAACCTGCTCTACAAGACCAGCACACCGGCTGACCTGCCGGAGGGCGCGGAATGGGTCTACGACCACCCCTTCTATCTGCTCCTGAACGTCGCCGTGGGCGGCACCTGGCCCGGAGATCCGGACGATACGACCGTGTTTCCCCAGACGATGAAGGTCGATTACGTAAGGGTTTACATCCGCCCCGGCGGCTGGCCGAGCGCGACTCCAGAGTAGGCGGGCTCGCTCCACACCCGCGGCCGCCGCTGCGCCCGGTTCCACAAGCGTAGGCGGAGGAGGGCCGGTGTTTTGTGCCGTGATCCTCCGGTCCTTCGACGGTCCACGTCGGGAAACCAGCGATGCCCTGCCGGGGAAGTAGAAAATATCCTCCCCTGGATGTTGCGCCGGCGGCTCATCTTCTCCCGCGTAAACGGGATAATGCCTTCGGCGCCGTGAAGGAGATCTCTTGAATCACATCGAGGGCACTTTCCGCGGCCTGCGGAACGCGGATATTTACTATCAGGCGTGGCTGCCGGAAGGCGAAGCCAGAGCCGCGCTGCAGATCGTCCACGGGCTCGGCTCGCACAGCGGGCGGTATGGGAGCGTGGTGGATCCTCTCGTCCGGCTCGGTTACGCCGTCTATGGGCAGGATCATATCGGCCATGGTAAATCCGGCGGCGCGCGATGCATGATCAACCGCTTCGAAGATCTCACCCATCCCATCACAATGTTTACCGGAATGATCCGGAGCTGGCAGACGGGAAAGCCCGTCTTCCTGTTCGGCCACAGCATGGGCGGGCTGATCGCGACTGCCTGCCTGCTCGACCATCAGGCGGATTTCAAAGGCGCCATCCTTTCCGCGCCGGCGATAGCGATTCCGGAGGGCATTTCACCGGCGAAGATCCTGGTCGGCCGGTTCTTATCGGTGATCGCGCCGAAGTCGGGATTGCTCCGATTGGATCCCGCCCGGTTATCGCGCGATCCGGCCGTGGTCAGCGCTTACCGCAACGACCCGCTGGTATACCACGGCCGGACTCCCGCGCGATTATCCATGGAACTCGTCAAGGCGATGCGGCGCGTCGGCGGGGAACTGAATAAAATCACCCTGCCCTTCCTGACCTTTCTGGGCGGTGGAGAGCAAATCGTCAATCCCGACGGCGCGCGGCGGCTGTATGAAAATGCGGGCTCCCAAGACAAGACGATCAAGGTGTACGAAGGGCTGTACCACGAGACGTTCAACGAGCCGGAGCGCGCCCGCGTGCTGGAAGACATGAAACGCTGGCTGGAGGAGCACATTTAATTAATGGCAAACGGTCCGGTGTTCGCTGCGCTCCGGACCGGTCACTTCCCCCCATGCTATTCCTCCTCCCACGGTCACCGGGAATTTTTTTCCGTTACCGAGCCAAGAGTTTTCCAACCCAGCAGCAGCATCACGGCCGCCAGAAAAATGAACACGCCCGCCTCCACCGGGCTGCTCTCCACGCCGGATCTTCCCATGTTGACGATCATCGCCACCAGCGCGATCCCCATGCTGGCGCCCTTGACCACCAGGATCGAGGAGAGCAGGTAGCCGAGCGGCCGGCGTTTCCAAAGCAGGATTCCGCTGACCACGGCCAGCGGCACGACAATGCCCAGATCCATCACCTGGATGAACAACGTGGTATAGCTTTCCAGCCCGTACGGCGCCTTCCCCGAGAACAGTTCCGGTACGAACCGCCCCGACCAGGCGATCAAGAGAAAAGCGGCGGTGCCGAAGCACAGGGCGATGAGGCCCCTGCGCGGATACCCTTCGGCGCAGTGCGCCGGAAGCGCGGGCAGGTCGATTTGCGCCGCCGCCAGCGCCACCGCGTAGATCGAGAGCCCGAACAGCGCGATGTATATCGGAAACAGCGGGTTGAACCAGGTGCCGAATGCCATCGAGGTGTAGGTATAGAAGAAATACCCGAGCACGCCCGTCAACAGCAGACGGCCGCGCAGCGAACCGCGGTTGGCCAGGATCAGTGCGGCGGCCAGCACCGGCACTCCGATGAACAGCGTGACCGCGTCCTGGGCCTGCGCCTGGACCGAGCCGGAGGTCGGGTCGTAGCGGTACAGCCCGGATCCGGTGATTTCCACCCGCTCCCCCATCACCGATGTGAATTCGAACGGCTCGCCCGTGGACGGCCAGAACAACCCGGCTCCCGCGGCGAGGATGGAAAGCAGGATGATCGCGATGGTGAGGATGGTCAAGATTCTTCGTTGTGACATGGTAGAAATTCCTTTCCATTAGTGAGTGATCGACCTTGTAAGAGGTCATTGCGAGGAGCGAAGCGACGAAGCAATCTCCAGTTTTCGACTAGAGAAGGAGATTGCTTCGCTCCCTTCGGTCGCTCGCAATGACCATCCGTTTTTAGCCTGCCGCTTGGAGCGGCAGCTGTGCCGCCCAGTCCCGGATTTTCTTCCAATCCCGCTTGTCGCCTTCCGGCGAGCCCACGATCCGGCCGATGGTTTTTTCCACGAAGGACAGTTTTTCCGGATCAACTCAACCGGCGAAGAAGGCCGTGGATACCGGCGTAACCACCTTTAATACCGGCTGGATGTAAGCCTGCCGGCCGGCGCGGTCTTCTTCGCTCTCACCCAGCGCCATGATATGCGCCGTGAAGATCGCCACCGGCATGGTTCCAAGAGTCTCTCTGAAACGCGCGGCGAAATCGACCGCCGGCGCGAGCCATTGCCCGAAGCGGACCGCGCTGCCGAGGACCACGGCCGAGTAACCGGTTAGGTCCGTCACCTTTTCCACAGGCGCCACGTCCACCGCTGAGCCGCGGGCGGCGATTTCCTCGGCGAGAGCTTTCGCGATCTCGCCGGTCGACCCGCACTTCGAGACATACCCCACCAACACTTTTCCGCCCATTTTCTTTTCTCCTGAAATCGTGGTTGCGAGCAGTTCAACCGGCGGCGTCATGGCCGCCATATACGTCGCGCCGCCGGCAGGCCGGGCAGGCCGCCCCCAGCGCTGCGGCGGAGCATCCGAGGAATTGGCGCCTGCAGATTTTTCCCATCGGCTTCTCCTCTTATTTGAACAGTGTTTACTTAGGTTCAAAAAAAGAGAAATTACTTTTTTCGGACCACATTATCGATCATCGCTACCAGCAGGTCGTCGAAGAAACGGTCGAACTCTTTTCCGTAGGCCTTCATGATCGTCAGCCGGAGCATCGCCGCGCCGTGCACGGTGATCCACATCTGAAAAGCCAGCATCGCCGAATCGATCCCTTCCGGCAACTCGATTTCGCCGTTGCGAACCCCCTGCTCCACCATTGCGATCACCGGTGCGAAATGCGGATCCTTGCGGATGTCCTCCGGCGCACCGTACGGAAGGTCCGGCGTGTTGAACATCAGCTGGTAATGCTCCGGATAAGCCGCCGCAAAACGCAGGTACTGCCGGCCGCTTTCCACCAGCCTATCCCGCGCGCCCAATCCGGGCGGCATATCCGCATCCATCGCATTCGAGATCGCCCAGCTTTCCTCGCGGATCGCCTGCAGGATCTCTTCCTTGTTATCGAAGTGCTTGTAGATCGCGCCCGGCGTGTAATGCAGTTCCTTCGCCAGCTTGCGCATCGAAAGCCCGGCCAGCCCCTTTTCGACGAAGAGCTTCCTGGCTTTATCGAGGATCTTCTGGCGCGAGAGGTCCCGGCGCTGCGGGATGTGCTTTTTTCCGGCCATCGGACAAATAGTAAACGGTGTTTACTTATTTGTCAAGGGGATTATGGAAACTTGGTTTTTCCTTACGTGTTCTTTGTGATAAATATCGGCCATAAAAAACTCAAAATACACGCAATAAACACCCTCCGCGTGTTCCCGGCACACCCAGCGCCAGGCGCGCCCGGCACGCGCGAGTAATTTCTCCGCCGTGTCCGGCCCCCACCCACTCCACGGATAGGCCAGCCGCGGCGACTCCCCGCCGCGCTCCAGCCGTCAATGACCGGGTCGATCCGCCGCCAGCAGGAATCGATGCTGTCGCCGCGGGCTACCAGGAATGCGTCCCCCTTCAGGGCCCCGAGCAGCAGCCGCTGATAGGCATCCGGCGGCGTCCCCCCGCACGACGTGAGGGGATGAAAAATCATATCCACAACGCGGATGTCGCGGTTACTGTCCGGGACCGTGGGATCGAAATAAAGATGGATTCCTTGATCGGGCTGCAGGCAAATAGTCGGAAGCCGGTATTGTGGACTGAAACCTGGTTTTGTTTAAATGCGAATGAGAACCGGGGCGGCCTTATCCCACCCGGACCATCCCGGAATGAGGGTTACCACCATTTCCCTGATGCAAATACCTCCCAATAGTAGTCAATAGACTACAAGGAAATGTGATGTATATTTTAACCAATCGGTTAACCCGATAGCGGAACAAAACCAGAAGGGAGATTTACCCATGCGGAAGTGCATCCGGATTTCTCTCATCCTCACGTTTGCGGGGCTCCTCGGGGCATGCAATTTAGCTTTCGGCGCCAAGGCTACGGTATCCTCGCCGACGGCGACCATCACGTCCACGGCCGGATCCATCCCGGTCCCGGCAACCGACACGGTTTCGGCGGTTACAGCGGTCTTCACGGGATCGCCGCCCGGCGAACCGCCCGCTTCCATCGGATCCTGGTTGACGGATCCGATGACGCCCGCCAAGGCCAAGGACGGCTACGCCATCGCCGGCGACGATTTTGCGCACAACCTGTTCGAGCGCCCGCTGGATCCGGCTCTGGCCTACCGGCCGGATATCGACATTCAAGGGGCAACCTTGACCCTGGACACCCAGTGGCTGTACATAACCATCCAGCTGAATGGAACCAACATCGGAAAGGAAACCCTCGATGCCAATTACGGCGTGGAGCTGGACGTGAACCTCGACGGGCGGGGAGATTTCGTCATCTGGGCACAACCGCCCTTCACCACCGCCTGGTCGCGCGATACGCTGACCGTTTATGGCACGTCGACCAACATGGTCGGCGGCACCCGCCCGCTCCTTTCGGACGCCCCCTGGAAAGGGGAGACCTACAATAAAATCCTCTTCGACGTAAAAACCTCGCCGGACGTGAATGCGGCTTGGGTGCGCGTTTCCCCCAAGGACCCTAAAATCCTGGAGATTGCCTTCTCGCCGGAAATCGTCCAGAAACCGGCCAAGTTCTTATGGGGTGCATGGGCCGACGACGGGATCAAGGATCCGAAGCAATTCGATTACAACGACATCTTTACCAAGCCGGAAGCCGGATCGCCGTATAAATGGGATCCGGAGTATCCCCCCAAAGCCATTTTAGCTGTGGACAATACTTGCCGCGCTCCGTATGGATTTAAACCCAACGGCAGTTTACCGGGGCTTTGCGAGTCACAACCCACGCCCGGTCCGACGACGAAAGGGCCCACCCCCACCCGGACGTTGATCCCGGGCCCGCCTTAGCACCGGCCTGGAATTGCGTTCCGTGGTTCGGATTAATAATAAAGCCCTCCGGGTTCAATGGATCCCGGAGGGCTTTTTCTGTTCGGAATAAATACGGATACCGGCGCATGGGGCGCCGATCCATGCCTCATTGGGCGGGCTTTCTATCCCCGTCATCCTTTTTCCGAATGCTCCAGGCACACCAGCCGCCACGCGCGCCCGTCGCGCGCAACGAGGTCATCCGCAGCCTGCGGCCCCCAACTCGCGCGCGGATAGGAAAGCAGCGGCGGCGTATTCCCGCGTTCCCATCCCCGGATGACCGGGTCAACCAGCCGCCAGCAAACCTCGATGCTGTCGCTGCGCGTAAAGAGGGACGCATCGCCTTTCAGGGCGTCCAGCAGCAGCCGCTCGTAGGCATCCGGCAAATCGCCCCCGAAGGAGGTGCGGTAGTGGAAGTTCATATCCACCGTCCGGATTTCACGGCTCGAATCCGGCAGCTTGGCGTCGAGTCCGAGGTGGATGCCCTCGTCGGGCTGAATGCATATCGAAAGGAGGTTGGGCAGGCATTCCTTGCAGCCCTCCAGGTCGAATACGTGGAACGGCGCCTGCCGGAATTCGACGATGATCTCGGACTGTTTTTCCGCCAGGGCTTTCCCCGAGCGCAGATAGAACGGCACACCCCTCCAGCGCGGGTTGTCGATATACAGCTTGATGGCCGCGAAGGTGGGGGTCTGCGAGCCGGGCGCCACCCCCTCCGTTCCGCAAAAACCCTCGTACTGCCCGCGCACGGTATCCGCAAGCCGGATCGGCCGCACGGAGCGGTATAAACGGACCCTCTCATCCCGGATCGCATCCGCGTCGAACGACGATGGCGGCTCCATCGCCACCAGCGCCAGTAGCTGGAACAGATGGTTCTGGAACATGTCGCGGACGACCCCCGCTTTGTCATAATAAGCCGCGCGCCTTTCCACATCCACGGTTTCCGCAACCGTGATCTGCACGTGATCCACGTAACGCCGGTTCCACACCGGCTCGAAGATCGCATTCGCAAAACGGAAGAAGAGGATGTTCTGGGCGGTCTCTTTGCCGAGGTAGTGGTCCATCCGGTACACCTGATCCTCCCGGAAGACCGAGTGGATCTCCCGGTTAAGCGCCTTGGCCGAAGTCCGGTCGCGGCCGAAGGGTTTTTCCACGACGATCCGGCGCCAGGAGCCGCCGCGCTCCGCCATGCCCGCCTTTCCAAGAAACTCGGCGACGCCGGAAAAATATTCGGGCGCGCTGGCCAGATAATACAGCCGGTTCGCCGGGCCCTGTTCCAGCCCGCGCAGATAGGTGTTTAATTTTTGGAAATCATCCAGGGAATCCAGGTGGCCCTGGAAATAATGCACCCGCTCCGTAAACGAATCCCACACGGCGGGATCGAAGCCATCCGCCAGCGCTTCCTTCGTCCCGGTCCGCAGCCGCTCCCGGAATTCCCCGTCGGTCCAGGGACGGCGGGCGAATCCGACGATCCGGGCGCATTCCGGCAGGCGTCCTTTTTTAAAATTGCCGTAGAGCGCCGGGACCAATTTGCGCCAGGTTAAATCCCCGGTCGCCCCGAAGATAACCAGCGTGACCGCCTCGCAAGTTTTATCCATCGCCAATAACCTCATACTCAATCTTCACGGGATCCTCGGGTCGACCGGTCATCCCGATGCGCACGCCCGTCCTCGCCCGCCGGCGGTTAATATTCAAGCCGTTCCGGATCGGCTTTAATCCGCTTGCGAAATATCCAATAGGACCAGGCCTGGTAAATTACCACGACGGGAATAAAGATCAGTGCCACGATTGTAGATACGCGTAGCGAATAGTCCGAGGCGGCGGCGGTGTAGATCGTAAGGTTGAAATCCGGCCGGAGGCTTGACACCATCACCCTCGGGAACAGCGCGGTGAAAAATATCGCCGCCAGCAACAGAATCGTCAACCCGCCGAAAGCGAAGGCCCATCCGTCGCGTTTCCGCCCGAGAAAGTAGCGGATCAACACCATCCCGGCGATCGTCCCGACCGGCAGGAGGATCGATCCGTACCCGAGACGGTTGAAGATATCGGTGGATGAGAAGGTGAACGCCAGGAATACAAAGGTCAGAAACAGCGCGGCGGGCCACAGCCGCCGTCCGGCCGCGCGGGCGCGCTCCCCGAGCTCCCCTTCCAGTTTAAGTCCGAGGAAGTTGGCGCCGTGCAGCAGAAAAATGGAAACGACCGCCAATCCGCAAACCAGGCTGTAGGGGTTGACCGGCGCCAGCAGATCCCCGGCGTAGATCATGTGCCCGTCGATCGGCACCCCGCGCAGGAGATTGGCGAACAGCGCGCCGAGGATCAGCGCCGGGAGCAGGCTGCCGATCCAAATCGCGGCGTCCCACGCGCCGCGCCACGCCGCGCCGGAGCCCCGGCCGCGGAATTCGAAGGCGACCCCGCGCGCAATCAACGCCAGCAGGAGCAGGAAAAGGACCGGATAAAAGGCGCTGAACATGGTTGCATACCATTGCGGGAAGGCGGCGAAGGTCGCGCCGCCGGCGGTGATCAGCCAGACTTCGTTGGCGTCCCAGTGGGGGCCGATGGCATTGAGGATAGTCCGTCGCTCCAGGTCGTTCCTTCCCAATAAAGGCAGCAGCATCCCCACCCCGAAGTCGAACCCTTCCAGGAAGAAGAAGCCCGCGTAGAGGACGGCGACTAAAACGAACCAGAGCTGGTTAAGATCCATCATCCACCTCCATCACACTGCCGGCGGACAAATCACCGGGCCGGGACGGAGCCGGTTTCCCCCGCCGGTATCCCCGCCTTCGCGGCCCGCATTAAAAGGAAGACATCGATCACGAGCAGGAACGTGTAGGCGGATGCGAAAACCGACAGGCTCATCAGCACCAATCCCGGAGTGAGGTTGGGGGAAATTCCGTCCGCGGTCCGCATCAGGCCGTGAACGATCCACGGCTGGCGGCCTGTCTCCGTCAGGATCCAGCCGGTCGTGTTGGCGAGGTAGGGCAGGACGATCGCTCCGGGAGCCCAGCGCATCCACGCCGGCCACCGGCCGGGCGCCCTGCGGTACCCCAGGTAGAGGGCGAATGCGGTCAGCGCGATCATCAGGAATCCGAGGCCGACCATGATGCGGAACGTCCAATAATCCAGCGCCACCAGCGGGGAATAGTCCCCCGGCCCGTACGCGGCTTCGTATTGCGCCTGCAGTTGATGGATCCCCTCCACCGTCCCGGACGGCTGCCAGAAATACAACAGACTCAACCCGGCCGGGACGTCCAGACTCCACACCACGTTCTTGCCGGAGGAATCGAAGCCGGCCACCACGGAAAACGGCGCCGGATCGGCCGTGTCCATCACGCCTTCGGAAGCGGCGGCCGCCATCGGCTGCACCTCGCGCACATACCGGCTTTGCACATCGCCCGCCGCGGCGACCATCACGGCGGCGATCAGCCCCACCCCGGCGGACAGGCGGAACGAATAGCGGAATTCCTCCCCGTCCTTTCCGCGGGCGAGGTGCCAGGCGCTGATGCCGAGCACTAAGAACGATGCGGTGGCGAAACCGGCGGCCATGGTGTGCCAGAAAAAAAGCAGCGCCCGCGGATTGGCGATGATCGCGAGGATGTCCGTCATCACCACGCGGCCGCCCTCGAGGCTGTAGCCGACCGGATGCTGCATGAATGCGTTGGCGGCCAGGATCCAGAACACCGAGAGCGCGCTCCCGACCCCCACCATTCCGATCGCCGCGGCATGAGCCCCCTTCGAGAGCCGATCCCATCCGAAAATCCAGATCCCCAGAAACGTGGATTCCAAAAAGAAGGTCGCCAGGGCTTCGATGGCCAGCGGGGCGCCGAAGACATCCCCCGCGAACCGCGCGAATTGCGACCAATTCATGCCGAATTGGAACTCGAGCACGATGCCCGTGACAACCCCCACGGCGAAATTGATGACCAGCAATTTCCCCCAGAATTTTGCCAGCCGTTTGTAAACCTCCCCGCCTCCGAGGGCGTAAACCGCTTCCAGGATGAACACATACCAAACCAGCCCGACCGTCAGCGGGACGAAGAAGAAATGGAAGATCGTTGTGACGGCGAACTGCAGCCGGGAGAGCAGCGTCACATCCATTCGGGTCTCCTGCCAGGCCGGGGATTATTCCGGCCTGCCTGCTAATTTTATACCGCCGGCCAGAAACCGGGAACCAGGAGGCGCAGCAGGATATCGCCCAGGAGCGACAGGACGAACAGATTGGCAAACAAGCGGAAGTGGGAAAAGGTGAAAGCCGAGAACCATGTCGGCCAGAACGTCCACTTTTCGGGCGGCGCCTCCGGGCGCGGCTTGGTCATCACCGCGGCGGCCAGCAGCGCGCGCCTGCCCGCCAGGAAGGGGATCAGCATGACCGGGGTGAAGTAGCGCGGGACCAGGATCAGATACATGATGATCCCGTACATCAGGACCATGACGAGGATGTTGAGCCAGCGCGCGGCCGCTTCGCCGATCACGACCGGCAGTGTGTGAATTCCCTTTCCCCGGTCGTCGGACATTTTATCGATGTGCTTGCCGATGTTGATGCTCGCCACGCACAATCCGAAGGGAACGCCCGCCAGCGCCGCAAGTCCGGCGCCCGCCGTTTCCCCCCTGGCCAGGACGATATACACGCCCGCCACCATGACCGGCCCCCAGATCAGGAAGATCAGCAGTTCGCCGATTGCCATGGATTTCAGCGGCCAGGTATAGAGCAACAGCACCGCCGCGCCGAAAGCGAACAACCCGATCACGGCCGGGGAAAAATTCGTGTAAAAAAGTGAGTACACTCCCGCCAGGACGGCCACCGCTCCGCTGACGGCAAACCAAAGCAACTGTTGGCGCTGCGTCCAAAAATGCTGCGCCAGCGGATGGACGCTGTATTGGGTCCGGAAATACGGCGGCAGGTCCACGCCCCGGCGGAAATCGGTGTAATCGTTGAGCAGGTTGTTCGCGCCGTGGGCGAAGAACAGGCCGAGCGTCACGATCAGCCAGGGCAGCAGGCTGAAATGCCCGTCGCGTGCCGCCAGCAACCCGCCGATGATCCCGGAGAAGATTGTTGCCACGGTGACCGCCGAACGCGTGGCGATCAGCCATTTGGCAACCACGTCCAGCCGCTCCCACTCGGTTTTGCTCTCCATCTTAACCATAACCAAGTTGGTGATTCCCTTGCCCCACATGGAAACGTTGATACTCATGGCAACATCTCCCTTCTTTTTTGACACTTTTTATGGGACCCTTAGGGTACCCCAACCCTAAGGGTCCTCCTCGTGGATACCGACCCTAAGGGTCTCCTATCGGGCGTTCAACCGGCCCCCGCGCAGAAGCACGGGGCGGCGGATCATCGCGCGCCCGGCCCATCGTTCGTCATCCGCTCGTAGAAAAACTTTTTGGCGATTTCGGCGACGACGACGTACAGCGCCGTCAACCCGATCACCATCAGCATCAGGGGCGCGGGCAACGGAATGAAACCGAACAAATAGTTGAACGGGACGTACGGCAGCACGAGGGTGACGCCGATAAAGAGCAACGTGCTCACCAGCAAAAGCGTGCCCGGCCGGCTGCGGAAGAATACGCGGCGCGTCCTCACCACCAGGGCGATCACCAATTCGGTCAGCAGGGACTCGATGAACCAGCCGGTGCGGAACTCCTCCGGCGAAGCGCGGTAAAGAAACAGCAGCGCCCCGAAGGTCAGGAAGTCGAAGATCGAACTGACCAGGCCGAAGAGCACCATGTAATCGCGGATAAAGACGGTGTTCCAGCGGCGCGGCTTGGCCACCCATTCCGGATCCACATTGTCGCTGGCGATGGTGGTGCCGGGAATGTCCGAAAGGAAGTTGTTGAGCAGGATTTGCGGCGCGAGCAAGGGCAGGAACGGCAGCAGCAGCGAGGCCCCGGCCATGCTGAACATGTTGCCGAAATTGGCGCTGATGGTCGTCAGAATATACTTGAGCGTGTTGACGAACGTCGTCCGGCCGACGTCGATCCCCTCCCGCAGAATATCCAAATCCTGCTTGAGCAGCACAAAGTCGGCGGCGTCTTTGGCCACATCCACCGCCGTGTCCACCGAGATGCCCACATCGGCGGCGTGCAACGCGGGGGCATCGTTGATGCCGTCGCCCATATACCCGACCACATGTTTGGTCTTGCGCAGGGCCAGGATGATGCGCTCTTTCTGGTTGGGGTCCACGGCGGCGAAAAGGGTCGTCCCTTCGGCGGCGTGCCAGAGCGCTTCGTCGGACATGCCGTTCAGCGCGCCGCCGGTCAGAATGCCCGCGACCGGCAGGTGCACGGCCTCGGCCACGTGCCGGGCCACTTTCTCGTTATCGCCCGTGATGATCTTGAGCTGCACGCCGCGGCTCGCCAGATCCTCGATGGCTTTCTGCACATCGGCTTTCGGCGGATCGAAGAACGTCAGGAACCCGATCAAGGTCATTTCCTTTTCATCGGTTCGCGAATAGCCGGCGGCCTGCCCTTCCAGGCTCCGGACGGCCACACCCAGCACGCGAAAGCCTTTTTCGCTCCATTCGCTGTAGTGCTGCTCGATCCCGGCCTGCGCTTTGGCGTCCAGCGGCCGGCTATCACCACCCGTTTGGGCCTGGGTGCAGATTTTTAAAATGTTTTCCAGCGCCCCTTTGGTGATGAGGGTGCGCTTCCCCTGCGGATCGGCCGTGACGACGCTCAGGTATTTGCGCACAAAGTCGTACGGGATTTCATCGATCTTCTTTTCCACGCCCGCTTTTAATCCGGCGGCTTGGGCGGAAGCGATGATGGCATCGTCCAGCGGATTGGTCAGCCCGGTTTGGTACTGGGAGTTGAGGTAGGTGGTGTTCAGAACGGCGGCGGAGGGCTGACCCTCGAGGTCGACCGCGCCGTCCAGCCGGACGACGCCTTCGGTGAGCGTGCCGGTTTTGTCGGTGCAAAGCACGTCCATGCTGCCGAAATTCTCAATCGAGTTCAACCGGCGCACGATGACGCCTTTTTTAGCCATCTGCTGCGCGCCGTGGGAAAGGGTGATGCTGATGATGGCGGGCAGGAGCTCGGGGGTCAGGCCGACGGCGAGGGCAAGCGCAAAGAGCAGCGAGTCGATCGGCGGCTTGGCGAGGAAGATGTTGATCGCCAGGACCAGCACCACCATCACCAGCATGACCTGGGTGAGCAGATACCCGAAATTTTGGACGCCCCTTTCAAACTCCGTTTGGGCCGGGCGCAGGCTGAGCCGCTGGGCAATCTGGCCGAACACGGTGGATTTGCCGGTCTGCACGATCAGCACGTGCGCCGTCCCGCTGCGCACGCTGGTGCCCATAAAGACGCAATTGGTGCGTTCCGCGAGGCCGGCTTTGGCCGGGAGTATTCCGGCGAACTTCTCCACCGGGAAAGTCTCGCCCGTCAGCACCGCCTGGTTCACAAAGAAATCATTGGCTTCCAGCACAATCCCGTCGGCCGGAATCAAACTCCCCGCGGAGAGCAATACCACGTCACCGGGGACCAATTGTTCGGAGGGCACCATCTGCGGTTTGCCGCCGCGGATCACATTGGATTTGATGGTTACCTGCGAACGCAATTTCTCAACGGCGTTGCCGGCCCGGAATTCCTGCACGAAGCCGAGCATCGTGCTGCCGAGGACCACCGCCAGCACGATGATGGCATCCGTCCATTCGCCGACAAAGGCGGAGACAACGGCGGCGAAAATCAGGATCAGCACGAGCGGGCTTTTAAACTGGCTTGCCAGCAGCCCGATAGCCGGGGTTTGCCGTTGCGCTTTTAGCGCGTTGGGCCCGTACTTTTTGATGCGGTTCTCGGCGTCCGTTTGCGGAAGGCCATTTTGGGTGGTGTGCAGCATCGGAAGGAGTTGTTCGGCGGTGAGAGTCCAATAGGCGTCCAGAGGCGTGAGGGCCTTCGATGACGGCGCTTGGGGTTTTTTGGAAAAAAGGCTGAAGGGTTTCATCGCATGGCTCCGTTGCGGGCTTCCGCGGCGGCAATGCCGGGCGAAGCCGCTTCGCCGATGGTGATCTTCCCGTCCGGGATCACGGCCTCCGGGCGGGACTTCAGGTCCGGTTCCTCCGTCCATGGCGCGTGGAATCTGAGCGTCTCGCGGCGGATGCGGCCGTTGGAATGACCGGAGGGGAAGCCGGGGATCCTGGCTGTCATCTTATTCCCTTTCCATCGCAGCGGCGTTGGCCGCCTTGTCTGCTGCCGGCGGCCGGAGTCACCTCCGATGCCGAGTTGGCGCCGGAGGTGTCGAAGGCCGATTGCCGGATAACCCCCTTCCCCGGTGAGGCTTTTTATCCCAGGGACGTTGGAAAGTCCATCGATCGGGTTGGGCCGTATTCGCGGAAGGCGGTGATTTTCCGGGAATCCCTTACTTAAGTTTTTTAATTTCCTGTTCCACTTCTTCCGCCCCTTCGGCATAGAACTTTTTCTCATCGGGAGCAAGCTCGTAGAGCACTCTCAGAAACTCGCCGGCGTGCACCCGTTCTTCGTCGGCCACGTCCTTGAGCACTTCTTTGGCCAGTTTGTTATCGATCGAATCGGCAAGCTGCATGTACATTTGAGTTGCTTCGTACTCCGCGGCCACCATGAAACGCATGGCGCTTATGAGCTCCTCATTCTTGAGTTTCCGGTCGTTGGCCAATCCTGAAAACGGTGATCCGAAGCCTGGCATGGTATTCTCCTTTTTACTTTATTTTCGTGCGTGCGTCTCCCGACAGCGCCCCCCGGGATGGCCCGTTTCGCGGTTCGTGCCGGGCGGAGCGCTTCGCGGGACAGGGTTTGGGATGCGCGGGGCGACGGCTTCAGCCGATGTTCTCCGCCGCGAAATCCCAATTCATCGCTTTCTCGAGCACGGCGCTGACATAATCCGCGCGCCGGTTCTGGTAATCCAGGTAATAGGCGTGTTCCCAAACGTCAATGGTCAATACCGGTTTCAGGCCGGACGTCAGCGGCGAATCGGCATTGCCGGTTTTAACCACCTTGAGCTTGCCGCCCTCCAGAACGAGCCACGCCCAGCCGCTGCCGAACTGGCCCATCGCCGCGGCCGCCAGTTCCTTCTTGAGGGCATCCAGGGTGCCGAAGGACGCCTCGATCTTTTGCTTCACCCCGGCGGGCGGTTCCCCGCCGCCCTTCGGCTTCAGGCTGCGCCAGTAAAAAGTATGGTTCCAGGTTTGGGCCGCATTATTGAAGATCGCGGTCTTGTCGGGTTTGCCGGCCGTGGCGGTGATGATTTTCTCGAGCGGCAAGTCCGCAAACTCCGTCCCGGCGATCAGCTTATTCAGGTTATCCACATACGCCTTGTGATGCTTTCCGTAGTGGAAGCCGATCGTATTCGCGGAGATGACGGGTTCCAGCGCGTTGTCCGCGTATGGCAGGGGTGGCAGGACAAGCGGAGAGGATGTTGCGGCCTTATCGTTCTTCATCATTTTGCCTCCTATGGCGTAATGGACGTGCCGAACGTTTTCCTTCCGCGGCTCATCCGCAGCAAGGGCTTGTGGGAAGGCCGGACGGTCCGGTCCCCATTGCCGGTTCTCGCCTGTGCGGCGCCGGCAAATCGGTTTTCAAGTCTTTACGAATTCCAGCAAATCGACATTGAGCTGATCTTGGTGCGTGTACGCGAGGCCGTGCGGCGCGCCGGAATAGATCTTCAGGGCCGCATTCCGGACCAGCTTCGCGGAACGGAGCGCCGCGGCGCCGATCGGCACAATCTGATCGTCATCCCCGTGAACGATCAGCGTCGGCACGTCGAACTGCTTGAGGTCTGCGGTGAAATCCGTTTCGGAGAACGCTTTGATGCAGTCGAAAGTGTTTTTATGGCCGGCCTGCATCCCCTGGAGCCAGAACGAGTCGATCATGCCCTGTGAGACCTTGGCGCCGGGCCGGTTGGCTCCGAAGAAGGGGCCCCCGGCGAGATCCTTATAGAACTGTGATCGGTCGGCGCGGCAACCGTCGCGGATTTTATCGAACGCCTCCAACGGCAGACCGCCGGGATTGCCCTCCGTTTTCAGCATCAGGGGCGGGACGGCGGAGATCAAGGCGGCCTTGGCCACCCGTTTCGTGCCGTGGCGCCCGATATAACGGGCCACTTCGCCGCCGCCCGCGGAGAAGCCGATCAGAACGGCGCCCGTCAGGTCGAGCGTTTCGATCAGCTCCGCGAGGTCGTCGGCATAGGTATCCATTTCGTTGCCGCTCCAGGGCTGGCTCGACCGTCCATGGCCGCGGCGGTCATGGGCAATGCAGCGAAAACCGTTCGAGGCCAGAAAGATCATCTGAGCCTCCCAGCTGTCGGCATTCAGCGGCCAGCCGTGGCTGAACACCACGGGCTGTCCTGTTCCCCAGTCTTTGTAATAGATCTGCGTTCCGTCTTTCGTCTTCAGCGTGCCCATAGGTTGACTCCATTTCTAATGGCGGCTACGAATTTCCGGTATTGCTTCTTCTTTTGGATCAAGGTTGGGACGGTTGGCGCCGGCCCCAGGTGCGCTGGACGGGATAGCGGCGATGCCAATAACCGGCCTGCACGACGATCCCGACGACGATCAATCCCAGGAAGATCACCCAGTACAGGGCCGAGGCTGGGATGGACAAGGACGTCACGATGATGTTCGCTCCCAGCAGCACGGACAGGATGATGATGGCCCAATCGAAAAATGCGGCCACCAGGATCAACCCGATAATGCCGCCGACGAGGTAGATCACCCAACTCCCGGATGCGAGGGTCAGCCCCAGGGAAACGGCGAGCGTGGTCGCCACATATCCGCCAGCCAGGAAACCGGCGATCAGGATGGCCAACCATTCCAGCATGAGGGCCAGGACGGCCCCGATGACCCCGGCGACGACGGCGATCAGCAGGATGACCAGTTCCGGCTGGCCGGCCATATATTGCGTGGCGAAGGTGAGCCCGGCGACAAAACCGGCCACGGCCACGAAAATCCAGAAGGCGCGCCTGCCGAAGAGCAGCAATACGATTCCCAAAGCCAGCATCATGAACGTTGAGATTGTCATTTCAAGCTCCTTTTTTCCGCAAGATTTTTATGAACTTCCCGGGCAGCGCACGGGTTCCAGAATGGCTCCGCCCGGGTGGATCACCGCAAGCGCCGAGTCCCGGGCGATCAAGCCGGGATCGGGCGCACACTTCCGCGTTCCATCTCGGACAGACCTCCCGGCCGTTACGGGACCGACGCTATCGCCGTATTAACGATAGCCTGCGCTTCCTCCTGGATCCTGTGCAGGTGATCTATTCCGAGAAAGCTTTCCGCATAAATCTTGTAAATATTCTCCGTTCCGGATGGGCGCGCCGCGAACCATCCGTTTTCGGCCGCCATTTTGAGTCCTCCAATCGGGGCGTTGTTGCCCGGCGCGGCGGTCAGGATGGCCTGGATTTTTTCGCCGCCAAGATCTTTGATTTTGACCTGCTCCGGCGCGAGCTTCGCCAGGGCCGCCTTCTGTTCGGGTGTGGCCGGCGCATCGATCCGCTCGTAAACCGGCTCGCCAAACTCGCGCGTGAGTTCGCGGTAGATCTCGCCCGGGTCGCGCCCCATCCGGGCGGTGATCTCGGCGGCGAGCAACGCCAGGATGATCCCATCCTTGTCCGTCGTCCACACATTGCCATCCAGGCGGGCGAAGGACGCTCCGGCGCTTTCTTCACCGCCGAAGCCCAACGAGCCGTCGAGCAGCCCGTCCACGAACCACTTGAAGCCGACCGGCACCTCGTACAGCGGGCGGCCGAGCTTTGCGGCGACGCGGTCGATCATCCGGCTGCTTACCAGCGTCTTGCCGACCGCGGCCGTCCGGGTCCACTTCGGCCGGTGCTGGAAGAGGTAATGGACGGCCACCGCCAGATAGGAGTTTGGCGGAAGCAGCCCCGCCGTGCGCGTGACGATCCCGTGCCGGTCGTGGTCCGTATCGCACCCGAAGGCGACCGCGTATCGATCCTTCATGCCGATCAGGCTCTGCATGGCGTACGGCGACGAGGGGTCCATGCGGATCCGGCCGTCCCAATCCACCGTCATGAACCGGAAGGTGGGATCGACGGCCGGGTTGACGACCGCCAGGTTCAACCCGTAGCGTTCGGCGATCGGCCCCCAGTAGTGGACTCCCGCGCCGCCGAGCGGATCGACCCCCAGGCTGATCTTGGACGCGCGGATCACGTCCAGATCCAGAACATTGGCAAGGTCGCCGACGTAGGCGTTTAGATAATCGTAGCGGTGTGTTGTGCCGGCGCGCAGCGCCTTCTCCCGGGAAATTCTTTTTACGCCTGAAAGTTTATTCTCGAGGAACTCGTTTGCTTTCGTTTCGATCCAGCCGGTGATGGTGCCTTCCGCCGGGCCGCCGTGCGGCGGGTTGTATTTGAAGCCCCCGTCGTGCGGCGGATTGTGGGAGGGGGTGATGACGATTCCATCGGCGAGTCCGGTCTTGCGCCCGCGGTTGTAGACGAGGATCGCATGGGAAACGGCCGGGGTCGGGGTATATTCGTCCCCTTCGGAAATCATCACTTCGACTCCGTTCGCGGCCAGCACTTCCAACGCGCTGGCCAATGCCGGCACCGAGAGGGCGTGCGTATCCATGCCGAGGAACAGCGGGCCGTCGATAGTATGGGCCGCCCGGTACAGGCAAATGGCCTGGCTGATGGCGAGGATGTGCCATTCGTTGAAGGATCTCTCGAAGGCCGAACCGCGGTGCCCGGACGTGCCGAACGCAACCCGCTGCTCCGGAATCGAGGCATCCGGCGCGTCCGCATAATAGGCTGTGACGAGACCGGGCACATCGACAAGCGAAGCCGGATCGGCGGGTTTTCCCGCAAGAGGGCTGACCTTCATCGTTTCCTCCGCCGTTCCGGCGCTTTTCCCAGGCTCAGGCAATTCCAAAGGCTCCATAAGCCCAATCCCCGATCGCCGAAGAAGGAAACGGTTGGTGCGGGACGGGCCGGAATCGGATCGAATCTGTCATGCGCTTCCCTCGCTGCCGACCCATTCGGTGTGGAACACCCCCTTCTCGTCGATTCGTTCGTAGGAATGCGCCCCGAAATAATCCCGCTGGGCCTGGATCAGGCTGGCCGGCAGCCACTCGCTGCGGATACTGTCGAGGTAACCGAGCGATGCCATCAGGGCCGGCGCGGGAATCCCCAGCCCGGCCGCTTCGCACACGACGCCGCGCAGATCGTCATGGCGCTTCAACACCTCCGCTCCGATTTCCGGATCGATCAGCAGGTTCTCCAGCGATGGCTGGCGCGCGTATGCGCGGCGGATCATTTCCAGGAAAGCCGCGCGGATGATGCATCCGCCGCGCCAGATCCGCGCGACTGTTTCCAGCCCGAAGCCGTAGCCGTAGGTCTTGGAAGCCGCCCGGAGCTGGTCCATCCCCTGGGCATAGGTGAGGATCAGCGCGGCGTAGAACGCGCTGCGCAGCCGGTCGAGAAACCGGCGCCGATCCCCCGAAAATTTCGGCTGCGGGATGTTCATCCCGCGGTGGATCGCGAGGCGCGTCCCTTTGTGGATCGAGAGGTTGCGCGCCGCCATGGCCGAATCGATGGTCGGCATCGGAACCTGCAGTTCCATGGCGTCTTCCGACGCCCACTTCCCGGTCCCCTTCTGCCTGGCTTCGTCGAGGATCTTATCGATCAGCGGCCGGCCGGTCTCCCTGTCCACCTCGCGCAAAATGTTGGCCGTGATCTCCACCAGGAAGGATTCAAGTTCGGTCGCCATCCAATTTCGGTAGACATCGTGCAGCGCGTCGTTATTCATTCCCATTCCGCGTTTCATCAGATCATAGGTTTCCGCGATCAGCTGCATAAAACCGTACTCGATTCCGTTGTGCACCATCTTGACGTAATGGCCCGCGGAGCCCGGCCCGAGGTAGGCCACGCACGGCTCGCCGGCCGCCTGCGCGGCGGTGGCTTCGAGGATTTTCCGGATCCGCTCGTAACCCGCCGGCGGCCCGCCGGGCATCAGGCTCGGTCCGTGCCGCGCGCCTTCGGCTCCGCCGGAGACTCCGACGCCCAGAAAGGAAAATCCCATTTCCGCGAGTGTCTTCTGGCGCAGGTCCGTGTCTTTGTAATGCGAGTTCCCGCCGTCGACGATCAGGTCGCCGGGCTCAAGCAGCGGCAGGAGCGTCTGGATCACCGCGTCCACCGGCGGGCCGGCCGGGACGAGCAGCATCATCGCGCGGGGTTTGCGCAAAAGGGATACCATCGCCGCCGGCGTTTCCGCGCCCCGGATGTTTTCCCCGCCGGATTCCGACCGCAGCGCGGCGACCTTCTCCGCCTCCCGGTCGTATCCGGCCACCCCAAAGCCGTGATCGCGGATGTTCAAGGCGAAGTTCCGCCCCATCACGCCCAGGCCGATTATTCCCATTTCGTATTGCGGATCAGCCATGCTGCCGTCTCCTTTATCGCGGCCGTCCGGAACGGCCGGCGCGCCTCCCGGTCCCAGTGGTTGGCCAGGAGCACCCCTCCGAGATCGAGAAACAATTCTTGAATGGGCTGCTTTCGTTCCATCAGCGGCTTCCCATCAACGATTCGTTTTCCGCGGCGGCTTTTTTGCGGCCGGTTTTTTCCCGCGGCGGGCAGCGGCTTTGGGTTTTACTTTTTTTACGGCCGGCCGTGCGCCGGCGGAAGAACCCTCGATCAGAACGGCAGCACGCCGGCCGCCGTTTTTTGGATTAATTCCAGCAGAGGAGCCGGGTAAACGCCCAACCCGATGATCAGGACCGACAGCACTGCGAGCACAAGCTGTTCCAGGCGGGAACCGGAGACCGCCCGCGTTCCGGGCCCCGCTTCCGTATCCGGCGGACGGGTCATCATCAGAATAACCCGCAGGTAATAGTAGAGGCCGATTGCGCTGGTGACGATCAATGCCACCGCGAGCAGCCAGACCGCCGACCCGACTCCGGCCAGCAGCACGTACGCCTTGCCGATGAATCCCGCCGTCAGCGGGATGCCGATCAGCGAAAGCAAAGCCGCGGTAAAAAAAGCGGCCGCCCACGGCCGGCGCCAGAATAAACCGCGGAAATCCCCGAGCGAGTCCGCCTCGCCGCTGTCCGCCGCCGAACCGATCACGCCGAAGGCGGTGAGGATCGCGGCAAAGTAGGCGGCCAGGTAGATGGCCGCCGCCGTCACCGAATTTCCGCCGGCGGCCAGAAGCGCCACGAGCAGATAGCCGAAATGCGCAATGGAGGAATACGCGAGCATCCGCTTGACGTCGGTTTGCAGCAGGGCCAGCCAGTTCCCGGCGAACATCGAAAGAACGGCGATCGCGATCAGCGCCGGGTACACGCCGCCGGCCGATGGAAACGCGTAGAGCGAGAAGATCCGGAACAGCGCCGCGAACACCGCGCCCTTGGAAACCGTGGCGATGAACCCCGCCACCGGCGCCGGCGCGCCCTGATAGATATCCGGGATCCACATGTGGAACGGGACGACGGCGAGTTTGAAACCGATCCCGACCAGCACCATCGCCAGGCCGGCCGGCATCAGGACCGGATGCAATCCTCCGGCGGTGGATGCGGCGGGAAGAAGAATCCAGCCGAGCTCGAGCGTCCCCCGTTCGGCGTAGACCAGCGCCGCCCCGAACAACAGGAATGCCGAGGAAGCCGCCGCCAGGATGAGGTATTTCACCGCGGCCTCGATCCCGAGCGGCTCGGTGCGCAAATATGCGATCAGGCCGTAGAGCGAGACGGTCAGGAGTTCCAGCGAAAGGAACAGCGATGCGAAGTGGGTGCTCGCCGGCAGGATGCACCCGCCGAGCGTCGCGGTCAGGAGCAGCAGGTAGAATTCCTCGCGGCGGATGCACCGGCGCTCAAGGTACCCGTAGGAAAGCCCCGCCACCGCAAACGCCGCGGCCATCAACAGGCCGGCGAAGAACAATGAGAATCCATCCACCTCCACAAGCGCGGTGACCGCGCGCGGGCTTTCGGCGGCCGCGATCGGCAGGCTTGCGAGCGCCAGCGCCAGAGCGGCCATCGTCATGCCCGCGATGAGCTTGTGTCTGCGGACGAACGCGGCCGTCAGCAGGATGACCACGGTCGCGGCCGTCAGAATCAGGAACGGCAGAAGCGCCGCAAAATCAGCGGATGTCATGGCCGAATCCCCGGCGCCGGGAAGACCGTCCGCGGATCGTCATCCCCCGGATGAATGGGCGCCGCCGACGCGGCAAAAAGCAATTCCTCCTGCGGAAAGGAATCCGAGACGCGGATTTCCGTATTCACCAGAGCGGGACGGACCGCATCGAGCACCGGCTGCGGATACAAACCCAGCCAAAGCAGCCCGAGCGCCTGCGCGCCCAGCACCACAAATTCCCGCGCGTCGAGATCGGCGATCTTCCCGTCGCCCGTGTACGCTCCGGAAAAGACGCGCTGGACGAACCACAGCGAGTAGACCGTGGCGGCGATGAAACCGAGCGTCGCAAAAACCGCGGCCGGCACGCTGACCTGGAAGGTTCCCAGCAGGACGAGCAGCTCGCCGATGAAGTTGCCAAGCCCCGGAAGGCCGAGCGACGCCAGCGCGAAGAACAGGCCGAAGCCGCCCATGCGCGGCATGACGCTCCACAACCCGCCCATTTTCGAAAGATCGCGGGTGTGCAGGCGGTCCTGCAGCGCGCCGGCTAGGATAAACAGCGCGCCGGTCGAGAGCCCGTGTGAAAGGATGATCACCACCGCCCCCTGCAGCGCGAAGGCGTTGCCGGCGAAGGCGCCCAGCAGCACGAACCCCATGTGGCTGACGCTGGTGTAGGCGATCATCCGCTTGAGATCGGTCTGGGCGAAGGCCAGCAGCGCGCCGTAGAGGATTCCCGCCACGCCGAGCGCCATCGCCCACGGAGCAAGGACGCGCGCCGCATCCGGAAAAAGCGGGATAAGGAAACGCAGGAACCCGTACGCGCCGGCTTTGAGCACCAGGCCGGCCAGGATCACACTGCCGGCGGTCGGCGCTTCCGCGTGCGCATCCGGCAGCCAGGTGTGGATCGGCACGACCGGCAGTTTCACGGCGTAGGCCAGCCCGAACCCCAGCATCAGCCAGAACGCGGTCTGGGCCGGGATCGCCGTGCCGATGAGCTGAATGTAATCGAACGTATAGGTGCCGGTTGTCTGGCCGTGGATCCAATACAAGCCGACCGTGGCCAGCAGCAGGAAGAGGCCGCCGGCCTGGGTGAAGATGAAGAATTTCAACGCGGCGTAATGGCGGTTTTCGTGCCCCCAGACGGCGATCAGCAGGTAGAGCGGGATCAGGATCATTTCCCAGAAGAAATAGAAGAGCAGCAGATCCAGCGAAAGGAAGATCCCGGTCAGCGCGGCCAGCACCCAGAGCACATTAAAGTGGAAGAAGCCGATCCGCTCCGAAATGCCTTTCCACGAAGCGGCGACGGAAAATATTCCCAGAACCGCGGTCAGCAGGCACAGGACGAGGCTGAGTCCGTCCAGACCGAAATGAAACCCGGCGCCGAGCTGGGGAATCCAGGGCTGGTTCGCTTCCACCCACCACCGGCCCGCGGGAACGGCTCCAAAAGGGGCGGAATTTTGCAGCCAGAGCGCAACCAGGACAATCGCCTGGACCGCCGGGAAGAAGATCGAGATCCAACGCGAAAGCGCGGGATTCCACCGGCCGGCCAGCCACGCCAGCAAAGCGCCCGCCATCAGCCACAGGACGAGAAAGAAAAGTATCATTGCAGCACCGCCATCGCGATCAGAATGATTGCCCCGGCCACGATCCCCGCCGCGTACCAGCGCACGTACCCGTTTTGCAGGGCGCTGAGCGCGCGTGCGATCCCGGCATTCAGTCCGGCAATTCCGGAGAAGATCCGGTCGAAGAAATCACCCCGGCTGATCCGCGCCAGAGCGGCATAGGGCCGCGTGATAAGCCGGTCGATCAGCCAATCGAAGACGTCGTCTTTATTGATCGCCGCCAGCCGGACATAGGGATGGACAATCACGGTTTCATAGAGCCAATCGAAACCCCAGCCTGAAAACCAAAACCGGCCGAGAACGCGTCCCGCGGGAGAACGGGCCAGCTTCGCAGACCAATCCGGACGGCGCAGGAAGAATACGTAGGCGAGCAGCAAACCGAACAGCGCCGCCGCCGCGGCGTCGATCTCCAGAAATATTTCGCTGCCCGGCGCGGCGCCGCGGAGAGCCAGGGCCGGCAGTGTGCCGGAAAGGAAATTCGAAAAGGCCGGGATATTGCCGAGCGCTTCCGGCAGTTCCACGAAACCCGCGCCGATCGAAAAAACAGCCAGTACGAGGAGCGGGATCCGCACGCGAAGGCCGGGTTGATTTTGCGTGGAAGACTCTTGGACTTTGGCAGACGGGGCGCCGAAGAAAACTTTGAAGACCACCCGGAAAATGTAGATCGAGGTCAGGAACGCCCCGGCCAGGCCGGCCGCCCATAACACCGCCCCGCCCCGGGGAGAGGACCAGACGTCCCACAGAATTTTGTCCTTGCTGTAGAACCCGGCCGTCAGGAGCGGCAGGGCCGAGAGCGAGCACGCGCCGATCAGGAAGGTCCAGAACGTCAGCGGCTGGGTTTTCCTCAACCCGCCCATGCGGAAGATGTCGTGCTCTTCGTCGAGGCTGGCGATCACGACGCCGGCGCCGAGAAACAGCAGCGCTTTGAAGAAGGCATGCGTCCAGAAGTGGAAGATCGCGGCCGACCAGGCGCCCGCGCCGAGCGCCAGGAACATGTATCCGACCTGGCTCATGGTGGAATAGGCCAGCACCCGCTTGATATCGCGCTGGACCAATGCGCTCAACCCGGCCAGGAGCAGCGTCGCCGCGCCGATCACAGCCGTCGCCAGCATGACGGCCGGCGCGAGCGAGAAGAGCACGTTCGTCCGCGCGATAAGGTAAACGCCGGCCGTCACCATCGTGGCGGCGTGGATCAGCGCGCTGACCGGGGTCGGGCCGGCCATCGCGTCCGGTAGCCACACCTGCAAGGGGAGCTTCGCGGATTTCCCGAGCGCGCCCGCCAGGAGCAGGACCGCGGCCAGGAGCGCGGCGGCGGAGCCCGCCGTCCACTGCGCCGCCGCGCGCTGCATCAGATCCTGGATGTTCCAGGTGCCGAGCTGGACAAAGATCAGGAACATCCCGACGGCGAGCGCCGCGTCGCCGACGCGCGTCACCAGGAACGCCTTGCGCGCGGCGCGCCCGTTGGCTTCCTCGCGGTACCAGAACCCGATCAGGAGGTAACTGCACAATCCCACCCCCTCCCAACCCAGGTACAGCAGCACCAGGTTGTCTGCCAGCACCAGGACGAGCATCGCGGCGACAAACAGATTCATGCAGGCGAAGAACCGGTTGTAGCCTTCGTCGCGGCCCATGTGCTCCGCGGAATAGAGATGAATCAGGAATCCCACAAACGTCACCACGAAGATCATCGTCAGAGAAAGCGCATCCAGCCGGAAGGAGACGGCCAGGGTCAGCCCACCCGTGCTCATCCAGTTCCAGACCGTCTGCGTGTAGGCCGATCCGGTGGGGGCCGATGCCAGATACTGCACGCCGATCAACGCGGTCAGGAGCGCCGAGAGCCCGACCGATCCGACCCCGATGATCGAGGTGAGCCGGCGCGGCAATCGAAGATTCCCCAGCAGCGCCAAAGCGGTGAAGCCAGCCAGCGGGATTGCGGGAACCAGCCATAAAAGCGGATACATGCTACCCACGCATTCCGGTTGCGTCGTCGACGCTGAGCGATTTCCGGCTTCGGTGGAAGAGCAAAACCAGCGCCAGCCCGATCGACACCTCCGCGGCGGCGGCGGCCAGGATGAACAGGAACAGGATTTGCCCGTCCGGCTGGGCCCACCGCGAACCGGCCGTGATGAACGCCACCCCGGCGGCATTGAGCATCACTTCCAGCGAAAGCAGGATGAAAAGCAGATTGCGGCGGACCAGCACGCCGGTCAGCCCAAGCGCGAACAAGATCGCGGCCAGGATCAATCCGTGTTCGACGGGAACCTCCGCCATCAGATGCATCCTTCTTTTGCGCCGCCCTGCTCCTCCGGCAATCCGCGCCGGCCGAGATGGTTGGCGGCC
The DNA here is from genome assembly GCA_049684495.1 of Anaerolineales bacterium. Classification (GTDB taxonomy): domain Bacteria; phylum Chloroflexota; class Anaerolineae; order Anaerolineales; family RBG-16-64-43; genus JAFGKK01. The sequence continues at coordinate 53,097 of JBAVFZ010000279.1, forward strand.
ACCAACGCCGCCAGAAGCAGCATGGATGCCAGCTCGACGCCGAGCACATACGGCCCGAGCAATGCGCTCCCCACCTGCACCGGAATGACCTCGCTTCCTCCGGCCGATCCGGCGCCGTTCCGGGTAACGAGATAGACCAATTCAGCCGCCAGGATGAGGGTCAGAATCGAGGGGCCGATCCATATCCGCCAATTTCCCAAAATCGGCTCTCCCTTCCCGGAACCACTTCCCGGGTTCAGCATCATGATCACAAACACAAACAGCACCATGATGGCGCCGGCGTAGATGATCGCTTCCAGCGCCGCCGCAAACGGAGCGCCCAAGCTGAAGAAGACCAGCGCCACCGACAGCAGCGAAACGACCAGATAGAGAAGAGCATGGACCGCGTTGCGCCGGGTGATCGCCACTGCGGTCGTGACCATCGCCATTGCGCCGGAAATGTAGAATACAAAGTTCATGAATTCTCCTCTGTTGAAGGTGGTCGAGTAGCGCTTTTTGCGTATCGAGACCACCGGTTTCTCGCGGTCTCGATCCGCCCGCAAAGAACGCGGGCTACTCGACCGGCTTTTCCGTCACGGCATCAGGCTCAGCGGATCGACCGGCGGCTGTTCGTTTTCCGCCCCGCCCTTGTCCTTGCCGCCGATCGCCGCGCCCGCCACGCGGTAAAAATCGTAATCGGGGTATTTTCCCGGCCCGCTGATGAGCAAATGCTCCTTCTCGTACACCAGGTTCTGGCGGACGTACTCGCCCATCTCGAAATCCGGCGTGAGCTGGATGGCCTGGGTCGGGCAGGCTTCCTCGCAGAAACCGCAAAAAATACAGCGCGAAAAATTAATCCGGAAGAATTCCGGGTAGCGCCGGCCGC
>JBAVFZ010000280.1:0-2137 GCA_049684495.1 Anaerolineales bacterium
GGACGAATGGAAGTGTGCGCGCTGCGGCGCGCCCGAGCGCGTGTTGCGCGAACACGACGTGCACCACCGCGTCCCGTTCCGCTCCTTTGGCTACATTCCCGGGAAGAATGAAAATCACCTGCAGGCCAACGCGATGGAAAACCTGGTCACGCTGTGCGCGGCCTGCCACCAGCGGCTCGAGGCGCAGCAGGGGACGCACACCGCCCTGGGCGGATTGGGTCACGCATTGCACAACCTCGCCCCGCTGCTCCTGATGTGCGACGCGCGCGACCTGGGCTGGTCGATCGAATTGCGCGGGAAGGAAACCGGCTCGCCGACGATCACTTTTTACGACAACCTGGCGGAGGGGCTGGGACTTTCCGAGGAGTTGTACGGTTCCATGGCCGCGCTGCTGGCTTCCACCGCGGCGCTGATCCGCGATTGCCCGTGCGCGACCGGCTGCCCGGCATGCGTCGGCCCGGTCGCGGTCGGCGCGGGCCCGGTCAAGAAGGCCGCGCTGCGGCTGGCGGAGATATTAAGCGGTCTGGGGGGATAAGGCCGAGAAGAGAGCCTGTCCCGAGCGAAGCGAGGGATCATGCCCGGGTGTTCGTATCGGGCATCCATACATTTCAATTGGATGGTCGAATCTGTTTCTTATGGATCCCGGCCCCCGCTTCGCATACATGCGGCCATTCGACTTGCGGTTTTATTAAGACCGAGGCGGTCTTAAGACCGCCTCGGTCTTAATAAATAGCAAAATCACCACTTTCCGCGTAAAAACAGCGCGCATCGGAGATCCGCCCTGCCGGGAAAAGCGGACCGATGAGGAGGCATCCGGGGAAGGTCGTCGTGTTGACTGTCCTCGTCGGTCATTCACCGGTTGCATTTCAATATGGGTCAGCACCTCTTGTGGATCCCTGCTACGAGGGCGCAGGGGTGACAAACACAATATCGCGCGGGGATGAAAGGGGATCGTCATGCCGGCGCGTCTTTGGCCGGCATTCATTCCCCGCATATGAATATGCGTTTGTGTTCCTCATGGATCCCCGCCAAGTACACGCGGGGATGACGAACATGAAGAAGCGCGCCGGGATGATTATTGATCGTCATGCCGGCGTGTCTTTGGCCGGCATCCATTCCCCGCATATGAATATGCGTTTGTGTTCCTCATGGATCCCCGCTAAAACCACGCGGGGATGACGCTCCAATCCCAGCCCATACTCAATTCCCCGCAACCGTCGCTTGCGCGATGGCATAAATTGGCGCCACCGTTCGAACACTGTTCGCGCCGGTGAAATATTTCCGGTGCAGGTCTCCCGCCGTTATGTTGACGATGCGGTCGAACCCGCGCGCCCTTAGGAATTCCACGATCGTTCCCTCCTCGATGCCGAAGGTCAACCCTTCACCGGTGAACCGCCCGACCTGCTCCATGCGCTTGATCTCCCCGCGCTTTTCTTTTTCCGAGAGCGCCGAGGCATAGATGTAATCGAAAACGATTGAACTGCCGGGGGTCGAGTGCCGCGCGACGAAGGCCAGTGTGCCGTCCACGGCCTCCGCCTTCAGGTAGGGCGTCACCCCTTCCCAAATAAAGAGCGTCTTCTTCGCAGGGGCGTAACCGGCGGAATGAAGTTTCCGCAGGTCATCCGTGTTGAAATCGATCGGGACATAGGTCACATCCGCCGGCAGCCTCCCAAAAACCTTCTTCACCCTTTCGATTTTGGCATTCTGTGTCGCGGGATGATCCACTTCAAACACGCGCACCCGGCCGGCCAACTCGGCGAAGCGAGAGGCCCGCGAATCCAGACCGGCGCCCAGAATGACCAGCTGTTTGATCCCACCGGTGAGACAATCCCTGAGGACATCGTCCATATACCGGCAGCGTGCCGTCATGAATCCCATGACTCCGGGACCTCTTCGCTCGGCCAATCCGGCGAGGCGTTTTCCGAACCAATAAAAGAGCGGATCGATGAATTTACCGGCGAGGGGATCGTTGCAGATTCTATCGGCTTCCGGTTTTTCGAATTCCATCGCCCGCATCAGCGCAATTCCCTGGGCGGTGATGCTGATTTGGGATTTTTTCATAACGGCGCTCCGGAGGAACAGGATACAACGTTTTGGAAAAGCCGGGAAGGGATTTCAGGAAGAGATACGTTTACCA
>JBAVFZ010000281.1:0-14483 GCA_049684495.1 Anaerolineales bacterium
GGCTTGTCCAGGTTATGTTTATGTATGTCCCGCGCGCCAGTTCATTGGTGCGCGTTTTATTGGCCGGGTGTCACTTTTTTGTGGCGTCTTCACAGTTCCGTTGAAACATAGAGAAACCAAATTGCCACAAAAAGCACAAAGGGCACAGAAGAATTCTCAATCAAAATCTTTGTGCTTTTTGTGCGCTTTGTGGCAAAAGCACCATTAATTTTCCCTGTTAAGGTGACCGCTGGAAAAACAACATCCGCGCTAAACCCGGCTGGTCCACTCATCGGTTCCGTATTTCCCACGCGCCAGATCACCGGCGCGCGTTTTTTCTTTTTCGGTCAACTCCTCCTGCCGGAAATCGATTTCGAACGTTTCGGCAAAGCCGCGGGTGACGGCATCGGCCGCCTCCTGCCAGGAAACCTTGCGCCCGAGCAGGTCGTCGAGCGTCGCGGCCCGGCGGCGGATCCGCTCCGGCGGAATTTGCGGTCCGGCCAGCGCCTGCAGGATTCGCGCGAGATCCCCGCGCAGCGGGAAGGCGCCGTGCTGCAGCACGCCCCCCGGACGCCGCGCCTGCGCGCTGCCGATCAGCTTTCTTCCGCCGGCGGAGATTTCGTATTGGGAAGGGATTTCGAAGCAAACGGGATTCCCTGCGTTACGGGTGCGCTGCCCTGTTTCGGACTGCCCTTCCACCCCGAGCAGCCGCAACCCGGCGAGCAATCCGAGGCTCAACCGCCGGTAACTTTCCAGCACGCCGCCCTGCATTAGCGGATGGCTTTCCGGCGCGGTGACGGAATATGTCAGCTCGTCGGTGTGCAGGATCGCGCGGCCGCCGGTCGGACGGCGCACCAGGCCCCAGCCCAGCCGCTGCAGCGCCTCACGGTTGCAGTCCGCCAAAGGCTGGGCAAATCCGAGCGAAAGGGTGGGCGGCTCCCAGGCGTAGAGCCGCAGCGTGGGCAGGCTGCTCCCGGCCGCCGTCTCTTCCAGGAGCGCTTCATCGACGGCCATATTGCGCGCGCCGTCGGAGGGTGGATCGAGTATCAGGCGCCAGAGAGGAGAGTCCATATCGCGTCATTATAACGATCCCTCCGAGGCAGGAAAATGCCCGTCATGCCCGCGCCTGCCCTCGCAAAGCATCCCGGCTGGCGTTTGGTTCATGAGCCGGGATGAACGCGAAGCGAGGGTGATCAAAGCGGGCACCCAGAGTTTTTTTATAAGCACCTCCTGGATTCCCGCCAAGAGCACCCCCGCTTCGTAGTCATCCCGGCTTATGTAACAAAAGCGAGCCGGGATACTTCCCCCGCTCGCGAATGCTTCGCATCGGATAACCCCCGATGCTCATCGTTCGGAGGGCGGGCGCGAGGGCAGGCGCAGGAATGACGCTAGTCTTGGCATACCTCTCCCCATCCGCTTCCACTATCCTAACCCCATCACCCGGCCTTCACCTCGGAAGACCACCGAGGTTCAGGTCACCCTCTCCCCCTTCCCTTAAGGGAAGGGGGAGAGGGAAGGGGAGAGGAGGTTAGGTCGGGTATAATCCCGCCACCACGATCAATGACCCTTCGCCTGGCGCTGTGTTTCCTCTTTCACCAACCTCTGGGCGAGCATGCGGAGCGGGCCAGCCGCATCTGCTATCGCGGCGTGCTGAATGTGCTCCGCAACCATCCCCGATTGAAATTCAACCTGATGCTTTCCGGCACGCTGCTCGATGCGCTGTGTTGGTTCGATCCGGCATTCTTCGAGACGGTGCGGTCCGGATTGCGGGAAGACCGTTTCCGGCTGCTGGGCAGCACCTACGCCCAGACCCTTCTGCTGGCGGGCGAAGACTCCGATAACGCGCGCCAGATCGCGGTCCACCGCGCCACCTTGAAAAAATATTTCGACGTTGAGCCGGCCTCCTTCTGGAGTCCCGAGCGCACCTGGGCGCCCAAATTCGCCCCGCTCCTGCTCGGATCGGGTTACCGCCAACTCGCGCTGGAGAGCGACGCGCTGCGGGCGGCGGGGGCCGCCGCGCCGTTTGTGCACCAATTGAACGATTCGGGCGGGTTGACCGTGGCATGGGAGGATTCCCGGTTGCGCGACCGCCTGGATTTCGCCGCATGGTTCCGGCGCCGGGACGTCTTCGAATCCGCCGTCCAGGAATGGCGGCAACATCCGGATGCGGACCGGCTTTTCCCGGTGATCGCCGAGGATGCCGGAGCCTTCGGGCTATGGGGCTACGACACCGGCCTGGACCCGCGCGCGGATGCGGCCGGATTGGACGAACTGCTGGATTGGATCGAGCGCGAGGAAGGCCTGGCGTGTTCCTTCCTGGAAGAGGCTCCGGAACCGGAGGCGGAGCTTACCCTCGCATCAGCGGTATGGGGCCGGGCGCTGGACCGGGAGCTCGCGGATCCGGAATCGCCGCTGCATGAGGAAGGCTATAACGGCTGGAATGATTTTCTGGCGCGCGCCCCGCGGCTGCAGCATTTTCGCCGGATGCACACCGCCGCGCGGATGCGGATGGCGGCCGCCGAATATGCCATCTCCCGCATCCGGGATACCAACGCATCGGATCCCGGGGTTAAACCCGGCGCCGAATTATTCGCGCTGGCCGAACGCGTGTACTCGGCGCATCAGGACCGGTTCGGATCGGTGGGCGTGGGCGGGCGCGGCGACCCGGCCTGGGAAGGAATCGGCGCCGCGATCGCGGTGGCCAAGGCCGCCGAGCTGGCCGTCGCCGCGCCGCGTTCCGGCGCCGAAGCGCATATCGACGATTTGACCGGTGACGGGGAGGATGAAATCCTCCTGCGCAGCGGCGATCAGACGGCGATCCTCTCCCCGTACGGCGGCCGGTTGCTGCACTGGATCGATCTCCGGCGCGGGGAATTGCATGTCGGCAACCCGCTGGCCGTTCCCACCGGGTCGCTCTGGATTGAAGCCAAGCCGCCGGATTTTGCGCCCCTGCCGGATGACTGGCTGCCGGAAGAAAACGATCCGCTTCCGGAAATGCAGCCGGAAGGCGGCGAGCGGCGGCTGGTCCGGCTCTCCGCGGAAAATCTTCCGGCGGGTCGGCTCCCGGTTTGGCCCCGGTTGCGGTCGGCGGAACTGAAGCCCTCCCTGCCGGCCAGGCGCCGCGCGCTGAATGATTTCTTCTCTTTCGACGACGGCCCGGAGGAGATTTCCGACCCGCGCCTGGATTTCCGGCTGGCCGACGGGGCGGTGATCTTCCTGCGCTTCTTCGGGTACCGCCTGCGGATGGTCAAGCGCGTGAGCCTTTCGCCGCGCGGCGTGCATGTGACCTACCGCTTCCGCAACGTCGACATGCGCGCGGTGCGCGTGCGCATGCGGCTGGTTTCGGAGGTCTGCCCGGATTATCGGACGGTGCTCGAATCCCCCGGCCCGGTTTTCGAACCGGTCACGGTCGGGCCGCGGCGCTCACCCGGCGTGAAGAACGTCCGGACGGGGAATGTGCTGGTCAGCCAGATCTCCCGGCCGGAGATCGAGCCTTCTGGATCCGCGCCGGGGATCCTCGCGTGGGAGCTTTCGCAAACCATCGCATTCATGGTCGAACCCGGCCGCACGGAAGTGGTCGTGGCGCGGTTGAACCTATTTCCCGCCGGGAAGCCCGAAGCAGAATTACCGCCCCCGGCCGGGATGGAATAACTACTCCAAGAAAACGTAGGGTGGGTTGACGACTTGGTTTAGCGTATGGGGCGTAATCCGCACCATGTCGTCAACCCACCCTACTGGTGGCCGCGATGGAATAGCTTCCATGGATAAAAATACAGCGGAGACGATCGTCTCCGCTGTTTTGTATTAACCACTTTTCTTTTTTTTTAAGCCACGCCGAGGCACATGGCGCGCGCCTGGAAGGCCCGGGTGTGGGTTCCGTTGTTCTTGACGTACACGCGCCAATAACTGCCGGACATCAGCGCGGCAAACACAGTCAGATCGTTCGAGACGACCCATCCGCCGCCGGTGATGACTTGCCCGGCCGGGCAGGAAGTTTCGACAAGGGCGGTCGCACCCGGGGCGAGATCTTTATCGCCGGTCTGCATCGTGACGGTCACCGGCGCGCCGGAAAGGCAGACGGCATACACGTCGAAGGTCTGGTTGCCGGCCGCGGAATTAAGGGCGGATACTTTCCATCCGTTGCCTTCCTGGCTGGAGAAGAAGGTCCACAGCGAGCCATCGGCCTTTCCGGTGAAGCCACCGCCGGTCACCGTGCTTCCGGCGGGGCAGTTGGCCGCGGCCGTACCGATGCCGCCGGCGCCGGACGCGGTGGCCGTGGCGCTGACCTGGGTTGAGCTGATGGAAGGCAGGGTCAGGCAGATGGCATACACTTTAAGGTTTTGCGCTGTGCCGGTGTTGTTCTTGACGACGACCGCCCAGCCGTTCCCGTTCTTGGCCTGTGTGTAAACGTGCATGCCAATGTTGACTTGGAATCCGCCGCCGGTTACGACCGTGCCATCATCGCAGACGGCGGTGGTGGACATGGTGCCCCCGGCCGGAGCGGAAACGGTTTGGCTCTTTTGCTGCGTTACCGGGGCGGCGACGGGCGGCGCCAGAATGGCCTTGGTGACGACTTTCACCCAAAAGGCGGTGTTCGCGTCGGCGCCGATCCCGAAGATGGCGTTATCCGACGCGCGCAGTTTGAAGAATCCCTGGTAGGTGCCGGCGACATTCGGGGTGATGAGGTTCACGGAAACATCGATCGTTCCGCCCGGCGCGACGGTTCCGGCGGTCAGCTGCTGCGCGGCCGGCGCGCCCATTGGATCGCCGTGGTCGAAGACCAGCGCGTAACCGGAGGTCCAGGTGCAGGAGCCGATGTTCTTCAGGCGCCAGGTTTTGGTGAAGCTGTCACTCAGGCCCAATTCCGTATCATCCGGGTAGTTGACGTCGGCGACGAACTGCGCCCAGTTGCAGGGGACGGCGGTCAGCGTCACCGACGGCGTGACCGAGGGCAGCAGGGTATTGGTGCCGGTGTCGGCCGCCGCGGGCGCAATGGTATCCGCGGCCGGGGGCTGGGCCTGCGTGCCTTGCGCGGAATACGTCTGCCATTGGATGTAGGCCATCGTCTGCGCGGCCAGGGTGTCGACCTGCTGCGGGTTTAACGCGGTCGGCGAATCCATTTGAAGAATGCAGGATAGCGTGGCGAGGATCAACGCAATGAGCGGGAGGAACGGCAGGCGGCGTTTCATGGTTTTCTCCTGGAACGTGCGCAGATTGAAATTCATTTCCGGACCTATTGTAGTGGAGAATCCCATCCGGGGCGATAGAAACCCGGCACAAGCGAGATTCTCTGGAGATTTTCGAGATATTCTCCTCCCCAAAAGAAGGGATTTCCCGCCGGCCCAGCCCGATCGGGAAAGGTATGCGTGCCTTTCCGGGTAGAGTAGGGAGGCCATCCGCGGACGGCGGAGCTGTGTTCGTCTCCGCCGTCCGGGAAAATCAGCCTGGTCTGTAAACCGCGCAGAGGATTCCGCCAGACTCCCAGTGCACGATAGGATCAGGATATGGCCAGGCAGATCGCTTCCGAAAATACATTCAAATTCGATCCGGTCTGGTTGAGGGCTTTCACCACCCACCTATTCTCCGTGGGATTTCTATACATCCCGGTCAGTATCATATTTGTGGAAAGGGTGAATCCGCCGCCGGTGACGACCGTCCCATCCGGGCAGTCCGCTTCCACGGTCCCGGACGAGGACGCCCCTATGCTGCCCAGAATGGCATGGGCGGAAGTGGCTGCGCCCGCCGCCGTGAGGCATACCGGATGGGAGCGCATGATGCCGTTCGACGCGCCGGTATTCTTCGCGTTCATCTGCAATCCGTTCCCTGCCATATGCAGCCGGTAGGCCCAGAGGACCCCGTCGGTAACGGAATACCCGCCGCCGCTGATTACGCTGCCGCCGGTGCAATTGTAGATGGCTTCGCCGTAACCGCCCGGCGTGATCGTTTTCTCCGTGTAGCCGCTGGTGCTGGACGCCGACACCCCCGAGAGGCAATAGGCATATATTTTGATCACGGCGTTGGCGCCGGAATAGCGGTGCGCGTACACGACCCAGCCGTTGCCGCTGCGTTCACTCCGGAATGCTCCGATGTTGTTTCCTCCGTCGAAACCGCCGCCGACAACCACCGATCCGGCGGGGCAGTTTGCCGAAACGTGCCCGGTCGCGCCCAGGTCGATGCTGATCTGGGCTTCCAACTTTTGGACATTCATCCCTCCGGCAACCGCCTGGACTTTCACCCAGAAGGCGGTGTTCGCATCCGCGCCGATCCCGAAGATTGTGCTATCCGACGCGCGCAGTTTGAAGAAACCCTGGTAGGTGCCGGGGCTGGCCGGGGTGACCAGATCCACGGAAATGTCAATCGTGCCGCCGGGCGCAACGGTCCCGGTTGTCAGCTGCTGCGTCGCCGGCGCGCCCATTGGATCGCCGTGGTCGAAGACCAGCGCGTACCCGGAGGTCCAGGTGCAGGAGCCGATGTTCTTCAAGCGCCAGGTTTTCGTAAAGTGGTCGCTGATGCCGAGTTCCGAATCATCGGGGTAGTTGACGTCGGCGACGAATTGCGCCCAGTTGCAGGGCAGGGCGGTCGGCGTCACGGAAGGCGCGAAACTTGTGTTGGTGACCGAGGGCATCATGGTGTTGGTGGCCGTAGCCGCACCGGCAGGCGGCGGGGCGAGCGTATCCGCCGCCGGAAGCTGGGCCTGCGTGCCTTGCGCGGAATACGTCTGCCACTGGATGTAGGCCATCGTCTGCGCGGCCAGGGTGTCGACCTGCTGCGGGCTTAACGCGGTCGGCGAATCCATTTGAAGAATGCAGGATAGCGTGGCGAGGATCAACGCAATGAGCGGGAGGAACGGCAGGCGGCGTTTCATGGTTTTCTCCTGGAACAGGCGCGGGTTGGAATTCATTACCGACCTATTGTAGTGGAGAATCCCATCCGGAGCGATAGAAACCCGGCACAAACGAGATTCTCTGGAGATTTTCTATATGTTCTTCTTTTGTATCTGTTCAGGCCGGGAAAAGCGTACACGGATTTCACGGAGAAGAGCCGATTACACAGGTTCTTAAAAAATTAAGTCGGTGTTTTCGGCTCTTTTCGGTGTTTCGGTGTCCAAGAAAGAGAAATCAGGCTGAGTAAATACCTTCTTTTAAAAAAAAGGGAATTTCCGGGCGGCGTCCGGGACGATCGGGATAATGCGTTCTCACTTTGTCCCGAAGATTCGAGGGATATTAAACGAACAGCGGAGCCGGTAAGGCTCCGTTGTTTGAGAGCGTTGTTCCGGTTTATGAAAGGCTGAGGCAAGTCGCGTAAACCTCCAAGGACCGGGTTTTAGTTCCGGTATTTTGGGCGACGACGCGCCACTTCCCGCTGTACCAAGCGGAGTACTGGATCTGCAAATCGCTTTCAAAAGCCCATCCTCCGCTGCTGACCATTTTTCCGGCTGGGCAGGCGGCCTGTCCGTATCCGCTGGCGCCCGGTTCGATCTTCACAGTCTCGATGACGTATGTTGTGAATGCCGTCACGCCTGTCAGGCAGACCGTTTCTACCGAGTACGTCGCGTTTTGATCGCCCTCATTTTTTACGGTCCATTTCCAACCTTTGTCGTACGGCGCGCTCTGCAAGAGTTGGAGCGCGGTGCCTTTCAGGATATATCCTCCACCGGTCATCACGCTCCCTCGTAGACAGTAGCCGGCATAGGTTACCTGATTACCGCCTTGAACCGCCCCCCCTATTTGGTATCCGGTCGTCCGGGCTGAGGAAAGGTTCAGACAAATGGCGATGGCGGTCAGGGTACGGCTGGAGGCGTTGGGATTTGATGTCCAGACGATCCATCCGTTTTCCCCTTTGTATTCCGAATTCACTGGAAGGTCTTTGGGGGCGGAGAATCCGCCTCCGGTCACCACCCAACCGTCCGGGCAGACCGCTTCGACGGAATCCGCTGCCCCCCCTTTGATGGATCCTTCCCCGAACACATATTTTGTTTTCGGAGGGTTGAGGGAGGATTCCGGTCCGTCCTTCACCACGATCTTCACCCAAAAGGCAACCTCCCCATTCGATCCGACGCCGAAAACGGTACCGTCGGGCGCGCGGATTTTAAAGAATCCCTGATAGGTACCTTCTTCGTTCGGGGCTGCCAAAACGACCGAGATTCTGGCCGTCCTGCCCGGGGAGATGACATTTGGAACCAATGGCTGCGAATCAGGCGCCTCCATCCGATCGCCATGATCAAATACAAGCGTATAGCCGGAATTCCAGGCGCAGGAACCGATATTTTGCATCCGCCAAATTTTGGTGAAGGTGGAGCCCGGGCTGATTTCCCAATCGTCGGGGATAGAGGCATCGGCCAGGAATTTCGCGTGGTTGCATGGTTCGGAGGAATAATCCTGCGAGGGGGTGAAGGTCAGGCTCGGACGCAACGTTTTCGTCGGCCAGGCCGTGGGCGGGATCGAGGCGGTGGCCGTCTCGGCTACCGCAGGAATCTCCGCAGTGTCTATTCCGGCGAGGACGGTATCGACCGGTGCGGTTGTCTCTGTGGAAGAACCACAGGCCGCAAGAGCGAAAGCAACAATAACGGCCAATAGGAAATTGGAGCATCGCATCTTTATTTTCCTTCCCCGAGGACAATAGAATTAACCTCGCGGATACGGCCGGACGAATCCGCTGTGATTGGAACCAAGAAAATCCCGTATCGCACACGAGAAAAAGAATTTCCTAGCCGATTATTAAAGACCTCCCAGACAAACCGCTTGCACCTCCAACTGCTTTCGTTCGGAAGACGATTTGTCGTTATGGGCGCGCACCCGCCACCATCCTCCAAACCACTCCGCGGAAAATACCGTGACCCCTTCCGCGCCCAGCCACCCGCCTCCGGCGAGATGCTTGCCATCCGGACAGTTGCTGGTCCCATAAGCGGTTTGGTCCGGTTCAAGATCCAGATAAAAAATGTAGTCCCGGCTGGCCACTCCGGCGGCGGACAGGCAAAGCCCGGTCACCGTGTATTCGGCGCTCTCGGAGCCGGTATTCTTCGCGGCCACAACCCAGCCATTGGAGTCGCGGGTGCTGGTGAAAATCTCCAGACGGGGTTCGGCGGATCCGGAGAATCCTCCGCCGGTGGGCACGGTGCCTCCGGGGCAAACTGCCGAATCGGTGCGTTTGCCGCCCGCGGCAAGCGGCACGGTTTTCGAAATCGATGTCGAGACGGCGGTCGGGGACGCCAGACAAATGGCGTATGCCGTCAGGTTGTGATCCACGCTGTCGTAATTTTTTCCGAACGCGCTCCAGCCGTTGCCCTCGGGGAGTTGCGAATAAACGTTTACATTCCCGCTATCGGCGGTAAAACCGCCGCCGGTGACCACCCATCCGGTTGGGCAGGCCGCCGAAGCCGAATTCCAATGGCCGGCCGCGACGGTGACTTTCGCCGAGACGCTTTTTGTGACCGGCGCGGCGGCGGTCGGAGCCTTTTGCGTCTTGACAGTGATCTTCACCCAGAACGCGACGTCGGCGTTTTTCCCAATTCCGAAGGTCACTCCATCCGGCGTGCGGATCATGAAGGACGCTTGATGGAATCCGGCTTCATCCGGAGAGACCAGATCCACCGAGATGTCGATGGTTCCGCCGGGCAGGACCGGTTGCGCGGTCAATGGCTGCGACCCGGGTGCTTCCATGCGGTCGCCGCTGATGAACACCAACGAGAATTCCGGGGTCCAGGAGCAGCTGCCGGTGTTTTTCAGCCGCCAGGTTTTCGTGAAGGGGGTGTTCGGCGCTATTTCCCAGCCGTCGGGGATGGTGACGTCGCCGATGAATTGCGCCTTAAGGCAGTCGGCGGAACGGGAGACGGTGGGCGGGATGGCCGGCTCGGACGTCGGAGTCTCGGTCGGCCGGAGCCTGGCCGTCGGCGACGCAGCGGCCGTTTCGGTTGCGGCGGGGATTTCCACCGTTTCCTGCGCTGCTGTATCGGTTTCGATCACCGTCCGGGAGATATCAGAACCGGCCGGAGTGAATGAACCGCATGCAACCGCAATCACAATCACGAGGGAGAGGCAGAGGCATTTTGCGATTCGTTTTTTCACGTCGTCATCTCCGTAATTAATTCCTCCGAGCCGACCGCCACACGCCCATGATCCAAGTCCCGAGAGGCGGTTGCGAAATCCCGGAGCGCGGGGCGCCGATGGATGCTGCTACGGAGTTCCGAGACACACTCCCCGCGCCTGCATCGCCCGCGTGTGCGAGCCGGTATTTTTGGCGTAGACGCGCCATTTGCCGCCGTACCACGATGCATAATACACCGTCAGATCGTTCTCGATGTGGAAGCCGCCGCCGGTGACCGCCTGCCCGGCCGGGCAGGCGATCTCCGCATACCCGCTCGCGCCGGGCGCGAGGTCTTTGTATCCGGTGACGGTGGATGCGGTCAGCGTCGCGCCGGATAGGCAGACGGCCATCACCTGGAATGACTTGCTGCCGCTTCCGAAGTTCCTGACCGAAACCTCCCAGCCGTTTCCGCTCAGGGTGTTGAAGAACGTCCACAGGCTTTCATCGGCCGAGCCGGTATATCCTCCACCGACCGCCACGGTTCCGGCGGGGCAATCGACGGTTTTATTGGCCAGGCTGCCGCCGCCGGCGACGGTAAAGTTTTCCGCAACCTGGGTCGTGGTGACGGAAGGAAATGTCAGACAAATGGCATAGACGGTGAGTGTCCGGTTGGAGGCGCTGGTATTCTGGGCAAAAGCGCTCCATCCGTTCCCGGTTTTCACCTGCGTATAAACGCGCACGTCGCTCGAAACGGAGAATCCGCCGCCGGTTACAACCGTCCCGGCCGGGCAGAGGGCGGCTATGCTGCCAAGCCCGCCCGCTCCTATGGTCACTTGTTCATAGACGCTCTGCGTGATGGGAACGGCGGCGGGCGGAGGAACCAGTACGCGCACCCAAAATGCTCCGTCCGCGTCGGGCCCGATTCCGAAGATGGCGCTGTCGGAGGCGCGCAGTTTGAAGAAGGCCTGGTACGTCCCGGGTTCGGCCGGCGTAACCAGTTCGACGGAAATGTCGATCGTTGCTCCCGGCGCAACCGTCCCTGATGTCAATGGCTGGGACGCGGGCGCTCCCATTTGATCGCCGGAGACAAACACCAGCGAGTAGCCGGAAGTCCAGGCGCAGGAGCCGATGTTTTTCAGCCGCCAGGTTTTTGTGAAATGGTCCAAGATGCCCATTTCCGAATCGTCCGGGTAGGTTACATCCGCGATGAACTGCGCCCAGTTGCAGGGCGGGGGCGCCAGCGTCAGCGTCGGTGTCAGAGTCCGGGTGGGCGTATTGGTCCGGCTGGGAGTGACGGTGGAGGCTGGTGTCCGGGTGGGAGTGTTTGTGACCGTCGCGGTCGGGGTCGGGGTGGCCGTCGACGACGGCGTGAGCGTCGATGTGGGGGTGGGGGACGGCGTTGCGGTCAATGTGACGGTGGGTGTAAATGGAACCGTCGTGGTGGCGGTCGGTGTGAGCGTATCCGTCGGTGTGTCGCTGGATGTCGGCGTTTCGGTCAGGGCCGGGCTGGAGGATGGGGTCCGGGTCCCGGTAATGGCGGGCGAAAGAGTCCAAGTGGAAGTCATGGAGGGCAGCGCGGTCAGGGAGGCGGTATCCAAGGTTGGGGTGGAGGATATCCCGGTGGAGGCGGAGAGCGCGGTTTGAGCCGATTGCCATGCGGCGAGTGTTTGCATTTGGATAGCCATCAGCGTTTGCGTGGCGCCGGTGCCGGAATCGGCCGGGGCGAGCAAGGTGATGGCTTCGGCGGATAGATCGCACGAGGTCAAGACGGTCAGGAGCAAGACCATCGGCAGCAGGACGGTTCTATTTTTCATCGGGGTTCCTTCCAAAAAACCGGTTTTTTTATTGTAGCTGAAAACCCGGAAGACGATGAGCGGATCGGCCTGTTTGGAGGTTTTTTGGACATACCATGTAGGTTTTTTCCATCGGGAAAATCCACGGAGATCACGGAGGGGCACGGGGAGTAGAAAAAAAGTCCGTGCCCTCCGTGAATTAAAAAGGACGGGCGGGCAACAAGCCCGCCCGTCCTTTTCGTATCGGCAAAATATCACGAAATCGCCAGGCATACCGCGTAGGCGTTTAACTCAAGCGCCGTTCCGCCCAGGTTGAGCGCTTTGGCCGCGACCGCTTCAGCGCCGGATTTCTTGTACAGCGCGACCAGGTTGAGCGTCTCTCCGAGCGCAAATCCCGCGCCGGTGACGACCGTTCCGGCCGGGCAGGCGGCCTCGACTGTCGCGGTGGAATGCGCCGCGACGATGGTCGAGTTGGTGGCTTGAACGGTGGTGGCGCCTGCGGCCGTAAGACAGATGACATACGTGCGCAGGATCTTGACCACGCCCGAGAAGTTTTTGGCGTACGTCCGAGCATTGCCGCCGGCCATATCGCTCCGGTACACCCATTGCGCGGCCGAATCCGTCGCGTACCCCAGGCCGCTGATGACGCTGCCTCCCGGGCAGGAGGCCGCCGAACCGCTGTACGCCCCGGCGGCCTGGTTTTCATCATGGGATACCTGGGCACTGGAGCCGGAGACCCCGGTCAGGCAGAACGCATACGCCCTCAGCACTTTATTCAATGCGGTGTAATTTTTTGCGTAGGCTCTCCATCCGTTGCCGATCTTGCCGTAGTTGTTCGGAGTCAAGCCGTCGTCTCCGTCGAATCCGCCGCCGACCACGATGCTGCCGGCCGGGCAGTCCGCGGTCGCATTCCCGGAAGTGCCGGGCGCGACGGTGACCTGGGCTTCGACCTGGCTCGTCATCACCGCTGGGGTGACCACCTTGACCTTGACCCAGAAGGCGGTGTTCGCGTCGGCCCCGATCCCGAAGATGGAACTGTCGGAGGCGCGCAATTTGAAGAAACCCTGATACGTGCCGACGGTGGCGGGTGTGAGCAGGTTGACCGACACGTCGATCGAGGCGCCCGGCGCCACCGTGCCGGGGGTCAGCTGCTGCGAAGCCGGCGCGCTCATTTGATCGCCGTGATCAAACACAAGGGAGTAGCCGGAAGTCCAGGTGCAGGAGCCGATGTTCCGGAGGCGCCAGGTTTTCGTGAAGTGATCGAGCGGCCCGGTTTCCCAGTTGTCCGGGACCGTGACGTCGGAAATAAACTGGGCCCAGTTGCACGGGACGGGCGTGTTCGTCATCGTGGGGGTGAAGGTGGAGGTGGGCGCCGTTGTCCCGGTCGGCGTGACGGTCGGCATCAGGGTGTTGGTGGCCGTGTCGGCCGGGATTTCCACGGTGGCGCCCGGGCCGCCTCCGGGGGTGTTTCCTCCGGCGGAAAGGGTCTGCCACTGGATCGCCATTAGCGTCTGGGCTGAGAGTGTTTGGATTTGCTGCTCGCTGAGCGTGGGGACGGCCTGTTGCTCGAAATTGCACGCGAGGGCCGCCAGCACCAATGCCGCCGCGGGAAGAAGCACCATTCGATTTTTCATGGGATTGCCTCCGGCGCCGAACGCCTGAAAAACTGTCTGCCTCCATTGTAGCGAAAACGCGTCGGAATAAAAGCCGGCGGGAGCGATATGGAGCTTTTGTATAGGTTTTCTATGGATCCTCTCCCGGTTTTCGTGTGTGTAGAAACGGGGGAGAATGCTGGAAGGGGCGCTCCGGCTATAATAAGAAGGGGATGGCCCCAGGAGTGGAACCGTGGCTGAAGGAAACCCAAAACCGCTGAAGGTGCTTTTTCTTGCCGCGGAGGCGGCGCCGCTGATCAAGGTCGGCGGCCTGGCCGACGTCGCCGGGGCGCTGCCGGCCGAGATGCGGCGCAAAGGCCACGATGTGCGGATCGTCCTCCCGTTGCACCCAACGCTACGCAGCACGGTCTCCGAAATACAACCGGATGCCCACCCGGCGGTCTCCGCGCGCGGGTCGATGATGCAGGCGGAAGCCTACAAAATCGACCTGGGCGGCGTGCCCGCCTACCTGATCGACGGCCCGCCCCTGCGCGCGACGGATTCGATCTACCACTCGGATGCCGGACGGGATGCGCCCAAATATATGTTCTTCTCACTGGCGGCGCTCGAACTCGCCCGCACCCTGGGCTGGAAACCCGACCTCGTCCACGCCAACGACTGGCATACGGCGGCCGCCAACCTCTGGCTGGCCGGGCGCGGGAGGCAGGATCGCTTCTTTAAAGATACGCGCTCGGTCCTCTCGATCCACAACCTCCCGTATTTCGGCAACAACGCCGGCTGGGCGCTGGCCCAATTCGGCCTGGGCGTCCCGGAACATCCCGCCGCAACAGGGGATTCCGACCCGGCGGAGGGCGACCGGTTCGGCGCGCTTCCGTATTGGGCGTTCTCCACGCTGCTGCCGCTGGGGATCGCGGCGGCGGACATGAACATCACCGTCAGCCCCTCGTATGCGGAGGAAATCCTCACTCCGGAGTTCGGCGCCGGCCTGGAGGATTACCTGCGGACGCAGAAGGACCGGTTGACGGGGATCCTCAACGGGATCGACACCGCCGTCTGGGATCCGGCGACGGATCCC
>JBAVFZ010000282.1:0-15097 GCA_049684495.1 Anaerolineales bacterium
GTGTGAAGATTGAGTAAGTGGAACCTTATGAGAGGATTAAAAGGTTGCTTCGTGGTTAAGGTCTTTTGGAATATGGGCGCAATAAACATATCGGCGATCCGGCCGAAAATCCATCCTTGGGAATCAGGGGCCGTAAAAAAGCCTTACTATACGGACTCGTGAATCCAAATCGCCGGACGCCGGAGGTTTATTCGAACGCATACAAAGGATGTGAACCGCAGGCCCGATCAGAGTTTTATCTCGCGGCGAGACGACGGGCTGGACCGGCAGTCCAGTGAGGCTTATCGGGAAAACAACGGGAACCAAAGTACGTATAGAATCGAGATCACCGTACACGTCGCCAGCATCACCGGCAGGCCGTGTTTATTCCACAGTTTGGCTGTGATCGGCGTGCGAGTGCGTTCCGAAAGCGTCGCCACAATAAGGTTGGCCGTCGAGCCGACAATCGTCCCGTTGCCTCCCAGGCCGGCGCCGAAGGCGAGCGCCCACCAGAGCGGGGCGATATCCATGCCGTTATGGCCGAGTTGCTGGATGACGGGAATCAGGGCGATGGTGATCGGGATGTTGTCCACCAGCGCCGACAGCAGCGCGATCACCCAGATGACCAGGAGCCCGAATACAACCGGCGGAACGCCTTGTAATGAGGCGATCCGATCCGCCAGCCAGTGTAAAACCCCGGCGGATTCCAAACCGCCCACAAGTACAAAAAGCGCAGTGAAGAAAAGCAGAACGCCCCATTCGATTCGTTCAAGCATTTTATCCATCGCGGGTTGAACCCACGCCATCCCGAAGGCGGCCGCGCTCAGCGCAATAAAGGCCGGGCTTACCCCCAGGCGATCCTGGAAAAAGAAAAGCACGATGGCGGTCCCCAGCACCGCCAGGATCCGCTTCGCCGCCTTGGAGTCATGTATCGCTTCGGTTGGATTCAGCCCGCGGACGGCATCGGGATTGACGGGATGGACCGCCAATTCCTTCCGGAAAAGAAGCCTTAGCAACCCGAGCGCCGCAGCCCAGACGAACACAATCAATGGAAGAGAAAGGACGAGAAAATCGCCGAAGGTAAAGCCCGCGGCGGAAGCGATCAGGATGTTGGGAGGATCTCCGATCAGCGTGGCGACACCGCCGATGTTGGCGAGGACCGCCTCGGTCACGAGGAACGGCAAGGGAGGTATCCCGAGGATCTCGCTGATCAATATCGTCACCGGCGCAATCAACACAACCGTAGTGACGTTGGCGAGGAACATGGAAAGGACGGTCGTCACCAATCCCAGAAGCACGAGAAGGCGGACGGGGTGCCCTTTCGAGATGCGGCCCGCCCAAACCGCAAGGAATTGAAAGAATCCGGTCGGCTCGAGCATCGCCACCAGGATCATCATCCCCAGCAACAGCCCGAGGGTGTTGAAATCGACTGACGCGATCGCGGCCTGTTCGGAGAAAAATCCCAGAATCTTTCCGGCGGCGACCATGAGGATCGCCCCGAGGATGGCGATGGTCGTCCGGTGGATTTTCTCGGCGAAGATGACCGCCAGACAGAGGACGAATATTGCCGCCGCGATTATTTCCTCGATCATGTCGCCTTCCCCTTCCGCTCCTGCCAGCTGGAAAGCACCGCGGTGGCCACGTCCACGCGTGAGGCGATCCCCACAAGAACTCCCCTCGCATCGGTCACGGGAATATCCTGCAAGTCATCCTTCAGCATCATCGAATAGGCGCGCAGCAATCCGCAGTCCTCTCCCACAGTGAGGACCGGTTGCATCAGGCTGGTGACCGGACGGGCCAGCAGTTCGGAGGCCGGGCGGGTCGTCTCCACCGCGCCGAAATCGTGCACAAAATCCACGTCTTCCACCAGGTTGACGAAATCGGGAAGCTCCAGGGTCAGCAAATCCCGCACGCGGAGTATCCCGACCGGTTTCCCCTCGGCATTCACCACCGGGAGCACGCCCACATGGTGTTTGACGAAAACCCGGGCGGCCTCCGCGACCGTCCCTTCCACCGGGATCGAGATCACGTTGCGTTTCATGCAGGATTTGATGATCATGAACGGGGATTCCTTTCTATACGGGACAAGAAAGAAGGCGGCCTCAACTAAGTGACCGCCTCCTCCGTGTTCGTTGAAAAATATTTGGGTTGTTCCCGCAGGGCGACTATATCAAAAACTCCCGTAAAAAACCAGATCCGTCCCGGTGCTTTTTGCGGGGCTCGCGAGGCTTCTCACGACGATGGATATAATCAACCTGCATGTCTTCTTCTCCACCGTTTAGTAATTCCCGGTTCTTCTCGAAGGAATAACCTGTACCTCAATGGTCCAGGGAGGAAATACACCGATGCTATGGACGTAATCCCGGTCTTTTCCTTTCTTTTCGAGCACTTCGAACTATTCGGAATTCTGGCGTGCCTGATCATCCTGGCCGCCCTTTCGATTCCCATTCGGATGTACACCGGCCGGGCGGGGGAGAAGTATTCCGTATTAAATCATTTTGTTTCTGAGCTCGGCGAGGTCGGCGTGTCCCGGGGCGCGAAGGTTTTCAACGGAGGCTTGATCGCAGCCGGCGCGCTGTTTATTCCCTTCACGCTCGGCCTGGGATTTTCCATTCAAAACTTTTGGGCCAAATTCGGGATGATCGCCGGGATCTGGACGGCGGTCTGGCTGCTCCTGATCGGTGTTTTTCCGATGAACTCTCTGAAGCTGCACATCATCGCCGCGCTTTCCTTCTTTGACGGCGGCCTGGCCACCATCCTGTTTTTCACCGTCGGGCTATGGATGCAGCCGGCAGGGATGGGAATCCTTCCCCGGGTCATGCCATGGATCGGGGTAGTCTGTATCATGATCTATATCGTATTCCTGACGTTGAATCCCAGGCCGTCGTCGGATCGCGTGGCGGGCGATTTCCTCCGCCTCGATCCTCTGAAAAACCGCCCGCGGATTTGGATGATACCCATATCGGAATGGCTTGTCGTTTTTTTGAGTATTCTATGGTACCTTAGTACTGCTTTAATCCTGCTTCTGAACTGACAACCCCGCTTCGTGAAAAAGGCTCTTTCGCGCCGATCCGAAACAAGAAAAAACAATAGTAGTCCGATACCTCCGTCTGCACTGCGGCCTGCCGGACTCAATTTATTCTTGCGGATTTTACTGCCGTTTTACCTACGAGATGGTAGTCTCGGAAGGTGTGAAATCCGGTGTTAAAGTGGGTGTCTCGGTCACCGGGGGAATAGGGGGTTGGGTCGGGGTGAGGGTCTGAGTCCATTGAGGGGGAAGTGGAAGATCGACGGTGCTGACCGGAGCGACTGTTGGCGTCTGGGTGGCGAGGATTGTATCGAGCGCGGGTCCGAGAACGCCGAAATATAAAATCACGGCGGCGAGGAACACAATAAGCGCCACGAGAGCGATCGTTATGATCCTGAACCACTTTCCGGAGAAAGGGGATTTCTTTCCGGGAGGAGGCATGCGGTCCGGCGCGACAGCCGGAACGACCGGGGCGGGGATGATCGGTTCCGGACGGGGCGCGGGTGTTCGCTCAAAAACCGGTTTTTCCACAGGCCGGATCGGCTCGGGCGGCGGTACGGCGGCCGCTTTGGTTTCCGGCGGTGTGACGGGTTCGGGTTCCGGCTTTGGTTCGGATCCGGGTTCGGGTTCCAACGCGGGTTCAGATACGGGAGCGGGAGGATGCGGAGGTCTTTTAAAAAGCTCCTCCGTCCTTCGGCCCAGCAGACGCGCCAGCTTGGATTGGGCGACCGTGTTGTTGGGATTGATCTTCAGCACCCGCTCCAGACAGTCTTTCTGCTTGACGGGGTCGGCGAGGACATAGCTCATCAACAGCCAGGCCTGCTCCGAAGAGGGATTCTTCATGAGGTACAGCATAAGCGTCTCCCGCGCTTGGTCCAGACGGCCGTTTTTCACCATCTGCGTGGCTGCGGTAAGTGCGTCGGCGGGAGGCGGATGGGATTCGCTCATGGCGGCTTTGTCATCCTGCAATACAGGGTTAAGTATGGCACAAGGTGGTCGAAATTGTCAAAAGCCAATTCCCGGGATGTCCTCCGCCGGCGGGCATGAATCGGAGCGCAGGGTTTGATATAATTTTCATTCGATCGCACGGTCATTATTTCGGCGGATTATCCGTCCGAGTGTTTTGAGGAGATCATGACTCTGGAAAAAGGGTATTTGCTTTACGGAAGGTATCGGATCGATTCGATCCTGGGCCGCGGCGGGATGGGGTCGGTTTATAAATCCCTCGACGAAAACCTCGGCATCCCGGTGGCCGTAAAGGAAAACCTCTTCACCACGGAAGAATACGCCCGCCAGTTCCGGCGCGAAGCCACGATTCTGGCCGGCTTGCGCCATTCCAACCTTCCCCGCGTCACCGACCACTTTGTCATCGCCGGGCAGGGCCAGTACCTGGTCATGGATTACATCGACGGCGACGATCTGCGTTCGCGGATCGACAAGGGAAATCTCCCCTCCGAGCGATTGGCGTTGGATTGGGCGCGGCAAATCTGCGAAGCGTTGAACTACCTGCATAACCGCCAACCGCCGGTTGTCCACCGGGATATCAAACCGGGCAACATCCGGGTCACATCCGAAGGCCGCGCCGTGCTGGTGGATTTCGGCCTGGCGCGCCTGATGGAAGGCCCGACCACAACCACCGGCGCCAAAGCCATGACGCCGGGATATTCACCGCCCGAACAATACGGCGCCAGCCGGACCGATTCACGAACCGATATTTACGCGCTTGCCGCCACGCTGTACACGCTCTTAACCGGTGCGATGCCGGAAGACGGGCTGGAGCGCGCGCTCGGGCAACGCACCCTGACGCCGATCCGCACCCGGAACCCAAAAATATCCGCCGGCGTAGCGGCCGCGATCGAAAAGGCGCTGGAAGTCCTGCCCGAGAACCGGTTCCAGCTCATCGGGGATTTTCAAAAAGCGCTGTCGTTGGCTGCACCGGCGGCTCCGCAGGTTTCGACTGTGTCCGCTCCGCCGAAAGTACAGATACCGGCCGTCGTTGGATCGCCTCCGAAGGCGGCGCCTCCCAAGCCCAAAAAAGCGGCGGCACCCGCGGCGTCTCCTTCGCAAAAGAACTTTCCCTGGGGCTGCGCGCTGAGCGGATTGTTCGTGCTGATCCTCCTCATCACCGGAGGAATCCTGCTCGCCTTCCGTGGGCCGGAGATCCTGGCGCTGATCCGATCGGTTTCACAGGGAACCCCGCCGGTCATTTCCCTTTCCCAGACCGAGACGGCGCTGGTTCCCACCTATACCGTGACGGCAACCGAAGCCGCGTCGTCCACGCCATTCCTCAGCACCAACACCCCCGAGCCGACGGCCACCGCCACCTCCATCACCACTCCCGACGGGCGCGCCCGTTCGATCGCGTTCGTATCCGATCGCACGGGGATCCCGCAAATCTACGTCATGGACCTCGACGGCCAGAACCTCAAGCAGCTCACCGACGAGCCGGAAGGAGCCTGCCAGCCGGACTGGTCGCCGGATGGGGGACAATTGATCTTCACCTCGCCCTGCAAAACGGTTGAGGACACCTTTATCAAGACGTCCATCTTCCGGATGAATGCCGACGGTTCCGGACGGACTTCGCTGACCAAGGTCCCCGGCGGCGATTACGATCCGGCCTGGTCGCCGGACGGGAAACGCATCCTGGTGACGTCGCTCCAGGACGGACGGCAACACATCTATGTCATGGATGGCAACGGGGATAAACGAACCCTCCTTTCGAGCACGGCCGGCGCGATCGATTACCAGGCGCGCTGGGCGCCCGATGGCGAGCGGATCATCTTCGTTACGATGGCCGGCAGCACGCCGATTATTTTCACCGGCGGGATCGAACCCAAGAGCCTGTGGCGTCAGGAATTCTCCGCCGTCACCTACACGACCATGAGTCCGGATTGGTCGGTCAACAACTACATCATCTACGTCCTTGGCTCGCGCGGGCAGGTCGTCATCTGTCCGCTCGATTCGCGGTTCACCTGTCCGAAGAGTGAATTAACTCCCCCGTATCAAGGCACGACGGTCGCCCGATTCTCTCCGGACGGGCAATGGGTAATGTTCGATATGAACATCAAGAACAACCGCGATATTTACCTGCTGCCGATTGTCGGCGCCCGGGAGCCCCGCCGGATCACCTCCGACCTTTCGACAGAAACCGATCCCGCCTGGAGACCGATTGCCTCGCAAACCTGAAAATCGCCTCCGGGCAAGTGCGCCATGCGTGTGATTTCCGGTTCAGCCAAAGGCAGAAGACTGAAATCCGTCCCCGGTATCTCCACCCGGCCGATCACCGACCGGGTGAAGGTGGCGCTGTTCGACATCCTCGCTCCGGATATGAGGGAATGCCTGTTTCTGGACCTGTTCGCGGGGACCGGCGGTGTGGGAATTGAGGCGCTTTCCCGAGGCGCCCGGCACGCGGTTTTTGTGGATATCGATCCCAAATCCATCCAAACGATCCGGGAAAATTTGGATACCACGCGCCTGAACGGCCGGTCTTCCGTGATCCGGTCGGATTCCTTTCACTACCTGGACCGGGCGGAGCATGAATCCTTCGATATGATTTACATTGCGCCTCCGCAATACAAAGAGATGTGGAGCCGGGCCCTGCAGATGATCGACTGCCGCGCGGACTGGCTGGCCCCGGACGGCATCGCCGTAGTTCAGATCGATCCCAAGGAAACCCGGGATATCCCATTAAGCCGTTTACAGGAGTTCGACCGGCGGCAATACGGAAGCACACTGCTATGGTTTTTTGAAAAACCCGGCGATTGATATCAACCGCTCCGGGATAATTGGTAAAATACCCTGAACCAAAGACCTCTCATGCCGTTCCATATGCGGAATCATATCCAACCTCTCCTAGCGGTCCTGCTGATCGCGCTGTTGTCTTTCGGATGCCGGAATACTCTTTCGCCGGAATCCGCCGCCGGCGTTCCTGCGTCGGCATCCGGTTCGCCGGGCACATTAATCCAGCCCGGAGGGCAATCCAGCACAGAATCATCCATGGGCTTTACAACACCGACGCATGCCGGGTCCGGCACGCCTCCGGCGGCCATCCCAACAAATTCCGCGGATGGTTCCTCGCCGACGGCCGAATGGGATTGGCGTTACGTCCCGGTTATGCCCGAGATCGGTCAACGCGCGTTTGAAATTTACCGGAACGGCCAATCGCAAGGCCGCAATCCGCATAATTTTTCGGTCATAGGCGATTGCCAGGCGATCCCCCTGGTTTTCATGGGCCCTTTCGAACGCGGCGAGCTGCAGCCGGACAGTTCGGAAAGCTATCTCTGGGATGCCATACGCCAGTTTACAGGTTCCTTTTCGCGGACAGGGATGGCCGTGCGGGGCGGGTTCAATGCCGCTTCCATCCTGAGCCCGCTTCAAGCCGATCCGCATTATTGCCTGTCCGGTGAAACGCCGCTTACCTGCGAATACCGCCTTCACAATCCATCCATCGTTTTTATCATGCTGGAAACTTGGCTTGATCCCGGCACCATCGACCGCTATGAGACATACCTCCGCCAAATCCTGGATTATGTGATCGCGAAGGGTTCTGTTCCCATTCTCATGACCAAGGCCGATATGGCGGAGATGGGAAACGGTGTTCCGGTCATTAATCCCGCCATCGTCCGGGTGGCCCAAGCGTACGACGTCCCGCTGATCAATTTCTGGCGATCCGCCCAGAACCTTGAGAATGGCGGGATTGATCCGAGCCGCGAGGGATTTCATCTGAGTCCGGAAGGATTTAAACTCAAGAACATTCTGGCCCTTCGGACTCTGTATAAGCTCTGGACCCAGGTTGAAAAATGGAACGGAAATCAGGGCGCCACGGAGGAAGCGGGGACTCCGACCGCAACCCCGACTCTGTCCGATATTCCCACTTCACAAAACGGTTTGCAGATCAATATTCCTGATTGCACCGGCGGCTGCATTTATACGGGAACCGCCGTCTCGCGGGATGGCGTCGTCACGGCCCACGGAGTGCTGGCCTTCAACTACTTGACCAGGCAGTTGACACAGATGCTGGGGGAAGGTTTTGACCTGCAGGATGTAAGTGAGGACGGCCGGCGGATGTTGGTGAATAACGCGAACAACCTTTATGAGATAAATCTCGGGGATTCGTCGGCCCGTTTAATTAGCAATTCTTTTTTTGCGTCCGGGAAACAGGACGCCTATTGGAATGCGGATGACAGCCGGATCGTCTACCTCGACCGGAACCATCCCATCCGGACCGAAACGGGTGAAGCGTTCAATCTCTTCCCCTCCACGCGCGATGGGGAAATTTACTTCGAAAGCGGTTCGTGCGCGGGGAAGGCGAATTGCCAATCCGGCGGAGTGTACCGGCTCGATTCAAACCAAAACCTGACGCGTCTGGATTCCTACTCTCAAATAGTTTTTTCCGCCGACGGGCAAAAGGCCGCTTTCCTGGATCCCTCCGCGGCCACGAAGGATAATTATTTCCATAATCCTTTTCTGCTGGTGGAAGAAGTCGAGCAGGGCGCCAAAAGCCGAAAAGGTATTTATTTCCCGGGAGAGAAGGGGTTTATGGTAAATCCCGATGTACGGGATTATGCCTTTTCGCCGGGAAACGACAGGCTGTTCATCCTGTTCGATGTTTACAGCGATTACTACGAGCGATCGCTGCGCCTCCAAACGTACGCCTACGACCTCTCCTCGAGGAACTTGTCGGACTTGGGTGAGATAACCGGTACCGGGGGGTCGCTGAATCCGCGTTTGGTGTGGGCGCCGCGGGAAAATAAAGTCCTTCTTTTCCTTACGGAAATGAATTCCGAAAACCAGTATTCGATGAGTGTCTTCCAGGCCGCTCTGGATAATAGCGAAGGCGTGACTCCATATGCCCCGGGGATCATGACCAACGTCGAGTATTTTTATTTAACCAATTTATTCTGGCGGCAGGCATAAAGTCGTGCAAGATGCACGGCGCGCAACGATTCGATCCTATGTCCAAAAAATATTTATTCCATTCCCAATAGTCTGATATTCACAATAGGTATCTGCTCAGGCCGGGAAAAGCGTACGCGGATTACCCCGTTCGCACATACCGCTCACGGGGCGGGCACCGAGAAGAGCCGATTACACGGATTCTAAAATAAATAATCTGTGTTTTCGGCTCTTTTCGGTGTTTCGGGGTACAAGAAAGAGAAATCAGGCTAATTAAATACCACAATAGAATGAAAAAAAATAAAGAGCCGTTCGAAGGAACGGCCCTTTATGATAAGACGGTTTTCCGGAGTGAGGACTAATCCGCAAGATCCTTGACGGCGCTGGCATCCTCCGCGCCCACGGCGCCGAAATCGGCCAGCGTCTTGTGAATGGCGACCGGCTTGATGATTTTTTCCATCAAGCTGCGGGTGCCGTTCACCTGCAGTTGGTCGAACAGGAAACCGAATTTCTTCTCCCAAGCTTCGTTGAGCGCCTTGCGGTTCTGCGCCGGCATTTCCCAGAAAGCTTTCTTGAAGGGTCCGACGGCCTTCTTGCGGGATTTATAAAGGAACTGCTCTTCGGTGTCCTTCTCCTTGCGTTCATCAGCGCAATCCTTCGTGACCCATTTGTTGACTTCCGCGTGCAGGGCGGGGGGCAGATTATCGAAGGCGATGTTCTGGAAATTCGTCGCCAGATGCACCTCGCAGGTTTCGTTCTCCGGAAACTTTTGGAAGGCGTTTTCCGGAAGGGTGGAGGCGCCGTGCTGGACCGCGCCGCCCAGTCCGTAATCCTTGCGCGAGATGAGCGAGAGCTTCTTGAGCGTGTCGAAATCGACCGCCACCTGGGCGATGGTCCCGTCGGGCAGGACGACTCCGCCGTGCGACGTTCCGGTCTGAAGGCTGACCTTGCTCAGGCCGGCTGCTTTCGGGTCCATCCGCTTCAATTCCTCTCCGTACAGGTCCAGATAGGCGCGCAGTTCCTCTTCCGTGCTGTTGTGGCCGCCGACTTCGCCGATCTCGCCGCCGACGGAGATTTGCACGCCGGCCGGCTGATGCGCGCGGATGAACGCGGTGAAATCCGCGCACAGTTTGCTGTTGACCGCCTGCTGCTCGCGGATCGTGGTCTTGCTCAGGTCGACCGTGGTCGAAGTGTCGATGTCGATGTTGTAGAAGCCCGCTTGGACCGCTTCCCGGATGAGGTCTTCAATGGCTTTGACTTCGGGCTGCGGATTGGCGGCGTATTTCTTGGCCGACACCTGGAAATGATCGCCCTGGATGAACACCGGTCCGTTCCAGCCCTCGGCAATCGCCGCGGCGAGGATCGAGGCGGTGTATTCGGAGGGCCGCTGGTCGGTGTAGGTCATTTCCGAACGGGCGATTTCGAAGATGAGCGGACCGACCTGCCGGCTCAGAGCCGCGCGGAAGGCCGCCCGCGCGCAATCGAACGACATCACCCGCAGGTTCATCGCCGGCACGGTGAAGGGCTTCTCGATCGCGCCCCTGCCGCGGGCGAGGTACAAATCGTTGATCGAGGCGGGGAAAATCCCGAGCGCCAGCGCGGTTTCCCAGATCAGCCAGCGCGCCGGGCTGCGGTCGGCTTCCGGCCCGTAGGCGGACGCGCGGGCAAGGAGCTCCGCCTGCGCCTTGACCTTCGCGGGGTTGCGCACGGCAAGCGTTCCGTTCTTGCCGATCGAAGCGGAGTCCCCATAATATTTCTGCACAATCTGTTGCGGACTTACGGACATCTTTACCTCCAACGGGATTGGGGATCGTTTTTAGGAGAGACAAACGTCGGGGGGAAATTATACCGCAGGGGAGCCCCTCAATCCGCCAGCAATCCATGTTGAGCGAGAAGTGCGCCGTCGCTGAGGATTTCCGTTGTCGGGCCGTCGGCTGCGACGCGTCCCGTATCCAGGATCAGGGTTCGCGTGCAGATCTCGCGCACCAGCGCGAGATCGTGCGTCGCCACCAGCATCGTCTGTTTTAATTCGGCCAGCAGATGGATGAAGTGGCGGCGCGCCTGCGGATCCAGACCGGCGGTGGGCTCGTCGAGGATCAGGATCTCGGGGTCCATCGAGAGCACGGTGGCGATGGCGATCCGTTTCTTCTCCCCGACGGATAAATGGTGAGAGACCCGGTGGGTGTAAGCCTCCATATGGACGGCCGCCAGCGCCTTCCGGACGCGGTCCCGGGTTTCTTCGGTCGAGCAGCCCTGGTAGATCGGGCCGAAGGCGACGTCGTCAAAAACGGTCGGTGAAAAAAGCTGGTCGTCCGGATTCTGGAACACCAGCCCGACCGCGCGCCGGACGGCCCGCAGCGTGGCATCCTCAAGTTTCATCCCGCACAACCGGATCTCCCCGGATTCCGCGCGCAGGATGCCGTTGAGATGCAGCATAAGCGTGGATTTACCGGCGCCGTTGGGTCCCACCAGGCCAATCCGTTCCCCGGCTTCGATGTGAAAAGTAATATCATCCAGAACGGCCGGCCCGTTCGGATATCGGAAATGCAAGTGTTCGACGTCGATCGTGTGATGCATATCGGTATCCCCTAACGGACCAGGATCGCCAGCAAAACGATCATCCACATCCAAAAGACGCCCGCCGCAAGCACCGCATACTGCGCGGGGGCGACCGGCGGGGCGGGAAGGGCGCGGGTTTCCCCGTCGTAGCCGCGGGCCAGCATCGCGGCGTATACCTTGTCGGCGCGGTCGAACCCCCGGACGAACAGCGAACCGGCCATTCCGCCCGTGACGCGCGCCCGCCAGAGGATCCCGCCGCCCGAACGGCGCCCGGGATCGGCGCCGCTGCGCGCCTCCCGCGCCCGGATGAGACGGATCGCTTCATCCGCGAGGACGAACAGGTAGCGCCACATCAGCCCGATCACCGAAACAAGAAGCTGCGGCATGTGGAAGGCGCGCAGCGCCAGGAGTAGGTCCGTGAAGGGAGTGGTTGCCGATAGCAGCAACGCCGCCTGCACGGAGATCCAGGATTTCAAGGCAATGGAAAGAAAACGGGCCAACCCCTCGGCCGTTGTGGAAAAAAGCCACGGACCGATATGGAACGAAGCCAGGGCAACTCCCGCCGTGGTGAAGAGGAGCGGGAAAGCGGCCAAGGCAAAGGGCATGGCGATGACGCTCCGGCGCAGGATCTTCAAGGGTGGAATTCCGGAAAGGATGACGGCTGCAATGATGGTGGAGAAAAATAAAACGAATGCCGCCCAGGCGCCGGCGGGCGCGAGGGCGACGCCAAGGATAAACAGGACTACAAGCGCCATCTTTATGCGTGAATCAAGCGCATGGACTGGACTGGAGACGGGAAGATACGGGTCGAAGAGATGCGCGTGCATGGAAAGATAATTTTACCTTCGGACCCGTAATCCGCCATCACCCGGGGATAAGCTCTTTCGGAACCGGGAAATCAGCAGCGCGGCGATCAGGACGATGGCGACTCCCAATACGCCGGCCAATATCGTCGCCAAGGTTCCGTTGGAAATTCCGGGGACGGCATAATCCGGAATGATTTTATAAGTCGATACCTGTGCGGCGTCGAGAAAACCGGTTTGCTCCGCCACCCATTCCAAACCATCCGGATGGGCGGATGCCAGCGGCGATAGAACAGTTAGGAGAAGGGCAATCGCCAGGCCGCCGATCCACACCAAGGTCGATTCCGATTTCTCCGGACCGGTTCCGCTCAATAATCCGGGGCGGACGGCCATCAGAAAGCTCAGCGCGCCGAGGGTGATTAATCCTTCACCCAATCCGATGAGCGCGTGGATTCCCCCCATTGCTGGAACGGCGATGTTCGCCGGAGAAGTTCCCGAAAGCGCCAGCTGCAACGCGGCGACCAAAGCGGCGATTTCGATCGAAGACCAGGCGGCGAGAAATCCGGCCAGCAGTTGGCTCCAACGGGTATCCGGGGTCAAGCGCCGGATGAGGCGGTAAACCCCCCAGGCCACGAACACTCCAATGACGCCCATGTTGAAAATATTCGCACCGAGGGCCAGCAATCCGCCGTCCTGGAAGATCAGTGCCTGGACCGAAACCACACAGGTCATAACCAACAGCGCAGGCCATGGACCGAGCAGGATTGACGCCAGGGCGGCGCCGAGCAGATGGCCGGAGGTTCCTCCCGAGACGGAAAAATTCAGCATCTGGCCAGCAAAGATCACCGACGCCAGCACGCCCATAACCGGTACTTGCCGTTCGTTCAGTTCCGTTCGCACGCGGGAAAGCGCATAACCCACGGCGATGACCGTGAGGATCCAAAAAACAATCGCGACTGCCAGGGATAGGAAACCGTCCGGAATGTGCATGGCGGTAGCCGTCAGCCAAAGCAACACCATGCCATATCCGAGAAACAGGGGGCGGTGTCGCTGGTAGACCGTGCGGAATGTGTTTTGCAGCATGATTTCCTCCTGGGGCCTACCCCGGATTTAATTCTCCGATGCGACTTTGGATTTCCGGCTCCGTCCGGAGGAGCATCGGGAACACAATCCTTGAAAGGAAAGGTGATCGTTATCGATGATGAATTGGAATTCTTTTTGGATCGTCGACCTCAGATGTTCCACATACTTGCGATTCAATCCGGTTTCATGGCCGCATTCGCGGCAGATCAAATGGTGATGTGGTTCGATACTCGCAATTTCAAACCGCTTGGCTTTTCCGCTTCCGGCGGAATGCACCAGGTGCAGTTGCTGGAGGAATGTCAAATTCCGGTAGATCGTCGCCCGGTCTAGGGAGGGCGATTTTTTCCGAAGACGGAGGATGATTTCCTCGATGGTCGCACCGTGCCCGGCTTCGCAGATCGCATCCAGAATTGCCTTGCGCTGCGGTGTGACGCGGTATCCGCCACTGCGCATTTTCTGCGGATAATTCAGGAGATGATGAGTCATACAATCTCCATGGATATTATTGCGAATAGTTGCAATAGCAATTGTACCACAACGGGAAACCGCAAGGCTTCGATCGGCCCAGGGAGGAGTTATCCGATAGCCGCGCAATGTTTTAGGATTGAGTTAAAGCTATTTTTCCTGACCCAATAAAAACAAAGATACAAAGATTATTTTTCTTGGTTCCTTGGTGTCTTCGTGGTGATTAATTTTATTTACCACCAAGACACCAAGTCACAAAGAAAATATATCCTTTGTGTCTTGGTGGACTGGGAATTGCAGTGATGTTTTACTGGCAGGATGGATCAGCAAATCGAGATGATTGTTATATTATCGCGCCGCATTTCGGGCAGACCCGCGCGCTGGCGGGGGGAACAAATCCGCATTTGGCGCAAGCTTTCGGCTGGGCGGTTCCCATCGGGCCGCCGCAGGCCGGGCAGGTGGGTTCCCCCACGGGAACGGCGGCGCCGCAATAGGCGCATTCCGTCCGGCGCAGCCGTTCGGAAATTTGATATCCCGCCCCCGCGGCTTCCGCGGTCCGCTGGATCGACTTCCAGATCGACTCCGCCAGTTGGATCGAAGTGATATCCTGCGCGAGGTCATCCAGCCGCCCCAACAGCGTCAAAGGATTTCGAAGCGCCGCCAGGGCTGTCTGGCCCATGCTTGCGGCCACGCCGAACCATTGCTGGTCTCCAAGCTGGACCATCACGCCGTCCTCGATTTTTTCCAGGACGACTGTCATCGCCGTGTGCCCGCCCGATTCACGGAAGGTACGGCTTGCCACCTGGACGACGATCCGTTCATCGCCGCCGATCAACTGGGCTTGCATGTTACCCTGATCGAACTCGGCCACCAGCGCCCGGCCGATATCCTGCGGCGTGATGTTGCCATGGTACGTCCTTTTTTCCATGTTGGCTTGCTCCTTTTCTTAAGCCAGAACCTGGCCGATAAAATTACCGGCACCCCGTAAAAATTCGTCACCCGGCATGGGACGCTTCCCGGCGGGTTGGATTTTCCGGAGGACGATGATTCCGTCTGCGGTTCGAACCGCCGGGAACCGGCCATGTTCCAATACCGTCCCCGGCGCCTGCGTATCCCGGGATGATTCCGGATCAATCTCCAGGATTTTGAGCAGCTGCCCCTTCCATAAAACGAAGGTGCCCGGCCAGGGATGAAAGGCACGCACCTTTCGCGATAGCAGCTCTGAGGACTGGTGGAAATCCAACCGGCCATCCTCCTTCCGGAGTTGAGGGGCATACGTCGCGCG
>JBAVFZ010000283.1:0-6575 GCA_049684495.1 Anaerolineales bacterium
ACTTGAAAGAGATGAAGTTTTTTTCCACCGGATCCATGAAACGGCGCCCGTAAAAATTACAGCCATGGTCCATGGTCGATGGTCCATCGTCGGGTTTGGCCATGGTCGATGGTCTATGGTCGGATTCTTTGATATTCCCCCGTCCGCTTTATAATGGATGAATCTTGACGGAAGATTGAGTGCCATGACGCGAGCCAAATCGATCACCACGTTAAAAACCCCGCAGGCGTTCCTGTTCGGCGTGCACCGGAAGAGCGATAACTCCATTCTTTCCATCGAGGACAGTCTGGCGGAACTGGCCGTCCTGTGCCGGACGGCGGGGATGAACGTCGTGGGCCAGGATTTTCAGAGGATCCTTAAACCGGATTCCGCCACCCTGATCGGCTCCGGCAAGGTGGAAGAGCTGAAGCGATGGGTGGAGGAAACCCGGGCGGAAATCGTCGTTTTCGACGAGGAGTTATCCCCGCGTCACTTGCGGGAGCTGCAAGAGGCCTTGGGGGATTCGATCCATGTTCTGGACCGGACCGCCGTCATCCTGGATATTTTCGCGCAGCATGCCCATACCCGCGAAGGCGCGCTTCAAGTGGAATTAGCCCAATATGAATACCGGCTGCCGAGGTTGACCCGGGCCTGGACTCATTTGGCGCGGCAAGCCGGCGGGGCATCCGCGCGCGGAGGCACGGGCGGGGTCGGATTGCGCGGTCCGGGCGAAACCCAGCTGGAAATCGACCGGCGGGAAATTTCAAAAAAGATTGTTCACCTCAAAAAGGAGTTGGAGACGGTCCGCGATCACCGCAACCGGTATCGCGACCGCAGGCGCCGTTCCGGCCTGTCGGTCGTGGCTTTGGTCGGCTATACCAATGCGGGGAAGAGCACGCTTTTGAATACGCTTACCGATGCGGGAGTGTTTGTCGCCGATCAATTGTTTGCGACCCTGGATCCCACCACCCGGCGGGTCCGCCTGCCCGGCGGAAAAATAATCCTTTTTACCGATACGGTCGGCTTTATCCAGAAGCTGCCGACTTCCCTGATCGCCGCATTCCGCGCCACCCTCGAGGAAATTACCGATGCGGCGGTCTTGCTCCACGTGGTGGATGTCTCCCATCCCAACGCGAAGGAACAGGTCCGGGCCGTCCACCAAACGCTTCAAACGCTCGGATTGGATAACATCCCGGTCGTTACCGCGCTGAATAAAGCCGATAAATTGCCATCCGCTTATCCGGATTCACTCCTTAAGAATCATTCCAATACCATCGTGATATCGGCGCTCTCGCACGAGGGCATCCCGGAACTGCTCGAGACGGTCGAGCGGGTGCTGTTCAATACGATGAATTACGTCCGGGTGAAATTGCCCTTCAAAGCCGGACGGCTGCTAAATGTGTTCCACGAAGAGGGAACGATTGAAAGCCTCGTCCACCGGCCGGATGGCGTGCTCGTCAACGGCCGGATCCCCGGTTCCCGCCTGGCGGAGTTCCGTCCATACCTCATCGACGGCGACCGCGGCGACAAATCGACCTCGTCATGATGCGAAGGATTTCTCTCTGCTTTCTGCTGATTTTCCTGTGGGGTTGCGCGAATTCCACTTCCGGTACTCCAGCGGATACTCCCGCGCCGGCATCGGCGTCTGTGGTAATCTCCTCCGCAGGACCAACACTTTCCATTCCGACCGGAACCGATGAAAAGGCGGCTTCCCAGACTTCAAGCCTTATCCCCGACAATAAAGAACCCGTCGCGACCAGCACAAAAGAGCCCGAATCAAGCCGAAGTGTGACGTTGGCGTTCGTGGGAGATATCATGTTGGGCCGGTCCCTGGCGAAACGGATCGGGCGCGGCGAAGGCGAAACGATTTTCGCATCGGTCGAATCCGTTCTGCAATCGGCCGATCTCGCCATCGGAAACCTGGAGTGCGCGCTCGGCGAAGGCGGTGTGAAGGCCGCCAAGGCCTACACGTTCCTGGCGCCGCCGGAATCGGCACCCCTACTGCGTATCGCCGGATTCGACCTGTTATCCCTGGCGAACAACCACAGCCTGGATTTCGGGCAGGATGTTTTCCGGCAAACGGGTGCGTTGCTTGAGGAAAACGGCATTCAATTTGCGGGCGGAGGAGCAAACGAGACCGGTGCGCACGCTCCGGTGCGGTTCGAGATCGGCGGCCTCCGGATTGCGTTCCTGGCCTATGTCGACGTCGCAAGCGAGTATTTATCTAAATTTGACACACGGAGCTGGTCGGCGGGGCCTGCCACGCCCGGAATTGCATGGGCCGACGATGAGGAGATTAAAAAGGATCTCCAGGCGCTGAACGGGAATACCGATGTCATCATCGTTCTTTTCCATTTTGGGACCGAGGGGTTGGCCACTCCCGATAAACGCCAGATCCAATTATCCCATCTGGCGGTCGATTATGGCGCGGATTTGATCGTGGGCAGCCATCCGCATTTGGTCCAGGACGTGGAGCAATATAAGGATGGCTGGATCGTTTACAGCCTGGGAAATTTTGTTTTCGACGGGTTCGAAGGGCAGGCCAACCGCAGCGGGATCCTATGGGTTACCGTCTCGGGGGAAAAAGAGATTACCTATTCCTTGATGGCCCTGAATATCGTCGAGGGGATTCCCCGCATCGGTGAATAACCCTGTGTTTCCCGGCGGCAGGCTTCCGTATCGCATTTCGTCCGGGTGTGTAGATCGGGCGTACAGGACCGTCAGGAAATTTTCAGGGACCCCAATTTCTCCCCCAATTCAATAACCTGTTTTTGCAGGTCCGATGAGTTTTCAGCGGATACGGACGTTTTCATCAAGGCCAGGAATTTGTCCGCCCACGACCACTGCCTGCGGAAGGCATCAGCCTTAAGCCAGTAGTCCCGCTTCTCCCACGCTTCGGCTGTCCGGTCGACGGATTCGAAAATCTCCTGCAGGGAAGCCGTCAGTGTTCTGCCGAGCTCGAACAGCCCCGCCTCATTTTTAGGCGATCGGAGGAACTCCCGGATGGCAGAGGTCATTTTCTTAATCGCCAAATTGCGCAGACGGGTCGGGTTGGTGGTGTGAATGATCCTGCCCAAGAAAGGACTCCTGTCATGCGGGATGGGGAATTATAACCGACGGAAGTGACCGAACATAGACCAAAGCAACCGACCATGGACGATAGACCATCGCCGATAATCGTTCGAGGCCGGTTGCCTGCAACCCCAATTTTATTTAATACTCCCTCTCGTCATTCGACAAACCAATTGGAATTAACGGCTATGGTCCATCGTCGATGGTCGGCTTCCGATGGTCAATCGTCGATGGTCTCGTTTTTAAGATAAAATTAGCCTCCGTTCAATTCTCCGGGGTATTTGGGAGCGGAACGGATTTGGAGAATAACCGTGGACGAGCATATCAAGGTGGTGGCCACCAACCGGAAAGCAACGCACGATTACTCGATCCTCGACCGATTCGAGGCGGGCATTGCGCTTTTCGGCTCCGAAATCAAATCCATCCGGGCCGGTCAGATCAACATCAAGGAGGGG
This sequence comes from Anaerolineales bacterium, assembly GCA_049684495.1. GTDB lineage: Bacteria > Chloroflexota > Anaerolineae > Anaerolineales > RBG-16-64-43 > JAFGKK01. Next base: position 3,507 of record JBAVFZ010000283.1, read on the forward strand.
TACATCCTGATCGAGGGCCGGCAGGCTTGGCTTCTGGGAGCGCACATCTCGCCCTACGATCCGGCCAGCATGGCGAACCATGATCCGCTGCGGAAGAAACGGCTCCTTCTGCATCGCAAGCAGATCATCAAGTTGCAGGAAGCCCAGCAGCAGAAGGGGCTGGCGATCGTCCCGCTGCAAGTATTTTTGAAAAAGGGATTGGCGAAGATCGAAATCGGTCTTGGACGGGGATTGAAAAAGTACGATAAGCGCCAGGTGATCGCCAAGCGGGATGCGGAACGCGAAGTGCGCCGCGCCTTCGCCGGCCGCGGTTAGTGGTGTTATAATTAATTTGCTACTGGGGATGATTGGCTTCGACGGAAGAGGCTGGCCCCGGATGGCAGGCCGAGAGCGCGCCGACCTCGAAAAATCAGCGCAAAACCTCAACTGCCAACCGCAGTTACTCTGCTCTTCCTGTTGCGGCTTAACCCGCACCATAGAGCCTGACCCTTAGGGGTCACGTCCGCCTCTCCCTAACTCCGGCTGGGAGAGATGCGGGCGTGAGAAAGCCGGAGTGCCGCTTGCGAGGCCGTGGCGCAAGCGAAAGAGGGCTTTCGGGCCTGAGCGGCTGGTCTGTCGGTTTTCCCTGCCGGGCGGGCAGCCGATGGACGAGAAAAAATGTCCGGCTATGCCTGTAGAGGTCCGGTACCGAGTCTTCTCGGACGCGGGTTCGATTCCCGCCATCTCCACTGGTCGACTTTCGGGAAACGGGAATCCGTTTCCCGATTCGTTTCACCCCATAGGAGGAATGCCATGGCGATGCGGTACTGGTTCGGCGCCGTTCTGGTGGTCGTCGGTGCGGGATTGCTGGCGGATCAGCTGTATCCCGCGCTGGAAATCGGGCAGTGGCTCGGCAGACTCTGGCCGTTGGCCATCATCCTGCTTGGTTTAATCGTCTTGGTTACCCGCACCTCCACGTGGATGGGCGGGATAATAATCGTCATCTTCGGCGGCATTCTGCAGCTTACCACGCTGGGAATAATGGGCGATAACGTATGGGGGCTCCTCTTTCCCGGCTTGTTGATCCTGGTCGGCATTCTGGTGATTTTCAGGCTGGGCCGGCCTGCGTCTTTGGCCGGGAAATCCGGTGACGGGTTGGACCACTTTGTCGTTTTCAGCGGGATGAATGTCCGCCCCCGGATATTAAATTTCCGCGGCGGATCGGTGACGGCGGCCTTTGGGGGAGCCAATATCGACTTAAGAGATTCGGTTTTGGCACAGGCAGGCGCCCGGTTGGAGCTGACGGCCGCCTTCGGCGGAATAGACATTATCCTCCCGCAAAATTGGAAGCTCGACCTCGATGGCATCCCGTTATTCGGAGGCTGGTCGAACAAGACTTCTTCCTCCGCTTCGGCAGAAGGGCCTGTCCTGACGGTCCGCTGCCTGGCGTTGTTCGGGGGAATTGAGATAAAGAATTAGTGCTTTGGGGAATGACGGGATTAAAAAAAGTGCGATCCTTCTCGCACTTTTTTTATAATCTGCCGGATCTTGAATCTCATAAAATACGGCAAACCAATCCCTTCAGGTATTGTCCCTCCGGGAAAGTCAGCCGTACCGGATGATCCATCGGTTGTCCGAGCCGTTTGATTATTTGCGCGTCCCTGCCGGCATCCAGTGCGGCCGAAAATACAATTTTCTGAAACAGTTCCTCACTGACCAGTCCGGAGCAGGAAAATGTCAACAGCAGCCCTCCCGGACGTATTATTCGCGTAGCTAACCAATTTATGTCTTTATAAGCTCTTGCGGCCTTATAGAGGTCCTTTTGCGATGTCGCGAATTTCGGAGGATCGAGGATCACCACGTCGAACTGCCGTTTTTCATCCCGGAACGATCTTAGCACTTCAAACGCATTACCGGCTTGAAATGCATCCGGGGCATCGTTCAACCCATTCCGGGATAGCTGCTCCCGGATCGCTCCCAAGACCGCCTGTGAAGAATCCACATTGAGGACATTTATAGCCCCGGCGGAATAGGCCGCAACGGCAAACGCGCCGGTATAGGAAAATACATTCAGAACGGTCCCGGCATGTGAAAAAGACGATACCATTTCATGCAGAACCCGGCGGTTGTCACGTTGATCCAGATAGAAACCCGTCTTATGGCCCGTGCGGACGTCAACCAGGAATTTCCACCCGCCCTCCCGGATCAAAATTTTCTCCGGTGGTTCGATCCCGGAAAGCAGGCCGATGGATGGCGGAAGATGTTCTTTTTCCCGCACATCGGCATCCGACCGCTCAAACACCCCCTGAACGCCTTCCATCCGGCTGAGTAAAACTGTCAGAGCGCTCTTCCAGTGCTCTGCGGCGGCTGAAAGGTATTGGACGACCAGAAAAGCGCCGTACCGGTCGACGATGACGCCGGGCAGGCCGTCGTTTTCCGCATTCATCAGCCGGATACCGTCGGTGTATTCTTGCAGCGGTTTCCGCAGCGCTTCCGCCTGGAGAATGATCCGGCGGAAAAAATCCACATCCACCTCTTGCCCCGCATCCCAGGTCCAGACCCGCGCCGTTATCTGCGAATGCGGGCTGTATCCGGCGCGGGCCAGCCATTTGCCCTGATGATCGTATACCTCGACCGTTTCGCCGGGCTCGGGATCTCCCGTGACCTTCTGCACCGCTCCTGAAAAGATCCAGGGATGTTTTTGCCGGACGGATTTTTCACGGCCGGGCTTTAGGAACAATCGGGCTTCGCTCAATCCGGTTTCTCCCCGGAGGAGATCATTTTTCCAAAGGCCGCTTCATCCAGGATGGAGACGCCCAGGGTTCTTGCTTTTTGCAGTTTGGATCCTGGCTCCCCGCCCACCACGAGGAAGTCGGTTTTCTTCGAAATGCTGTCGGTAACCTTTCCGCCCCGGGATTCGATCAAGCCTTTTGCCTGTTCGCGGGTATATTTTTGCAGAGTGCCGGTGATGACAAAAGTCTTACCCTCCAGATCACCCGTCCCGGTTTTTTGCGCCTTACGGGTAAATTCAGGCCAGATGCCGTGTTGGCACAGCCGCTCCAGGAGGCGCCGGTTTGGTTTTCGCGAAAA
>JBAVFZ010000284.1:0-9459 GCA_049684495.1 Anaerolineales bacterium
GCTCCGGATTTTGCCGCTTTCGCCGATTCCATCCAGCCGTTGGCCGAAGCGGGAAAACTCGGGTGCGTACTGGCCCAGTTTCCAAATTCCTTCCATCCGATTCCGGAAAATAAAGAGTACCTGAAACGCCTGCACGCCGGATTGGAAAAATACCCCCTGGTGGCGGAGTTCCGCCACGCCGCCTGGGCCCGCCCGGAGACGCTCGAGCTGCTGCGCGGGTTGTCGATGGGCTATTGCTGCGTCGACGAGCCGCCGCTGCGCGGGTTGATGCCGCCCGACGCGCTCGCCACCTCCCCGGTCGGGTACATCCGTTTCCACGGCCGGAACGCGGCGCATTGGTACGAGCACGAGGACCCGGCGGAGCGGTACGACTACCTTTACACGGCCGGGGAACTCGAGGGTTGGCTCCCGAAGATCCGCGAGGTGGAGAAGGATACCGAGGAAACGTACGTCTATTTCAACAATCACCCGCACGGGCACGGCGTGGCAGGCGCCAAGGTGCTCGGGAAACTGCTCAACATCGAACGGCGGGAGGAGTAGACGCCCAACTCCCTCGTCCGGCCTTCGGCCACCTTCTCCCAGCGCCTGACCTCGCGGAGTGCGCAGATTCGGTTTGTTCCTGGAACCTTCGCGTTTACGAAGCGGGGGGATACTGGGAGAAGGCCGTGAAGAGGGTTAAGTATTTTTACGGTTTAATTTCTTTCCGATATACATATTCGCCGTCCGGCTTGCCGAGAATCCGATCGGATTTCACCCGCGTAAAACCGCACTTGGTCTCATAAAAATAATGATTCTTCTTGGCGAACTTCGGGGTTGTCAGCCGCCAGCTTTTTGTCTGCGGGTATTTCCTCTCGATAAACCTCCAGGCCGCGCTACCGGCGCCGTGATCCTGGAAATCCGGATCGATAAATATCGTCCCGAGGATGTTATCGCCGTCCGGGAGGATCCAGACGATCACCCCGCCGACGGCCGCCCCGCCCGCCATTACCTTAAACCCTTCGGTCACGGATTGACCGAACAGCCACTTTCGGAAAAAGTCCCCGTTGTCGTAGCCATCGGGTCCGCCCCGCTCCACCCCCAGGTGTTTCCGTGAGTCATCATCGAACGCACGGGTCATCACCCGGGTGAGCTCCGGGATATCGGCTTCGGTAAAGGTTACAAATGAAAGGTCCATATGGCACATAATCCTTTCCGGCGAAAATTTTATAAAAAGTGGCCGGGATATTTCAGCCGGTTTATTGATTTTGTTTATAACTTTCAAGAAGAAATCCTGACAATCCTGTTAATCATCATGTAAATCCTGTCTATTTCTTTCGTCGAAGTTCCACTAATCGCTGTTTGGCGTCCGCTGCCTGCGTGAAAAATCCGTTGAGCTGCCCGCAGCTTTCGAACCGGCCGCATTCCGCGCAGGTGGTGAGTTTTTGTTCACGGGCGCATATCCGCATGGAGCACACCCGGCATCCGAGGAAAACCCGGCCGTCAGCGGCGGGGCAACCCTCGCATACCATCTCCTCCGCCCGTAAATCGCTGCGGCCGGTAAATGCGGCGAACAGAACCGACCACTCGCGGGCGGTCTTTTCCTGCAACGCCGGGTCGTTGGTCTTTGTGGCCATGAAGACCGGGCATGCCGTGCAATCCAGCCCGCAATACGCGATGATCGACATAGCGCCTCCCATCCATTCAATTCTCCACGATATTTTCTAAAAAGGAAAGGGGGATTTGCTTCTCGGTTTTTTCCCAATAGCATCCATCCGCCGCGCCCGCAACTTTTACCTTCTCCCAGCGCCTGCCCTCGCAGAGTGCGCAGGTTCGGTCTGTTCCTCGAACCTGCGCGATTACGAAGCGAGGGTTAGCTGGGAGAAGGTCGCCGAAAGCCGGATGAGGCGGAATTACCCCGAAGGGGCATTATCTCCCCGCGCAGGGATTTATCCCCGTGTTATCTTCGTGCCCTTCGTGCTCTTCGTGGACTATTTGCCCCAAGTGACAACTCACGCTTGTAACGATACAATCAGCCCATGACCCGCCGCATCATCGTCGCGATCACGGGCGCTTCCGGCGCCGTCTACGGCATCCGGGCGCTCGAGAACCTGCGATCCCTTTCGATCGAAACCCATCTCATCATCAGCGCCGCCGCGCGCCGGATCATCGAACAGGAAACCGGCCGGTCCGCGGCCGAGGTGGAAAGACTGGCGTCAACGGTATATCCTGCGGATGAAATTCACGCCCCGATTGCATCGGGTTCATTCCACGTCGACGGAATGATTATCGCGCCTTGTTCGATAAAAACGCTTTCCGCCGTTGCCAATTCCTATACCCCGGATTTAATTTCCCGCTCGGCGGACGTCTGCCTGAAGGAAGCCCGCCCGCTGGTCCTCCTGGTGCGGGAATCCCCGCTCCATGCCGGACATCTGCGGTTGATGCAGGAAGCCGCCCAGGCCGGCGCGGTTATTTTCCCGCCCGTCCCGGTCTTTTACGGGAACCCGCAAAGCGTCGCCGATATCGTGAATTCCTCGGTCGGCCGGGCGCTGGCGCGGATGGGGATTGAAAATGATTTTTATCCGCGCTGGCACGGGCGGAATTTCTCAGACGCGGGAAATTCCCCCGAAGGGTGATCCATGTCCCTGAGAGATTACATCGCCGATCTTCAGCGCAGCGGAAAACTGGCCGTCGTCCGCGAGCCGGTTTCCAAGACGTATGAGATAGCCGGCATTCTCAAGAAGCTCGAACCGCGCCCGGTGCTGTTCGAGAAGGTCAAAGAATCCGAGCACCGGGTGATCGGCAACCTCTTTTGCGGCAAGGGACCTTTTGCGGAATATCTCCGGATCTCGCCGCCGCAGATCATCGCCACGATGGCCGACGCAATCGCTCATCCCGTTGCGCCGCCGGCCTGGAAGGGCGGCACCCCGCCCTGCCAGGAAGTCGTCGAGCTTAAGCCGAATCTCGATTCCCTCCCGATCCTCTTCCATTGCGAAGGCGACGGCGGCAACTACATCAGCTCGGGCGTCTTCCTGGCCAAGCATCCGCTGCATGGCCAGAACGCGGATTTTCACCGGGCGATGCAGTTCTCGAAGACCGAGATGGCCGTGCGCGTCGTCCAAGGCCGGCACTTCGACGTTTTCCTCAAGGATCGCAGGTCCCTCGATGTGGCGGTGTGCATCGGCCTGCCGCCGAACATCCTCGCCGCGGCGGCCACCTCGGTCGAGCTCGGATTCGACGAGCTGACGATCGCTTGCGCGCTCGAATCCTTCGCCGTCGCGCCGGCCCAAACGGTCGACGCCCTCGTCCCGGCCGAAGCGGAATTCGTTCTGGAGGGCACCGTCCATTACGAACGACGCTACGCCGAAGGCCCGTTTGTCGACCTGACCGAGACGCAGGATATCATCCGCAACGAGCCGGTGTTCGAGGTGAAGGCGGTCACCCACCGGCGCGACGCAATCTGGCAGGCGCTGCTGCCCGGCGCGCTGGAACACAAACTGCTGATGGGCATGCCGCGCGAGCCGACCATCTTCCAGGCGGTGAACCGCGTGGTGAAGTGCCTCGACGTGCATGTCAATCCGTGCGGGTGCTCCTGGCTGCACGCCATAGTCCAGATCGAAAAACTTCACGAGGATGACGGGAAGAAGGCGATCGCGGCCGCTTTTACGGGGCACCGATCGTGCAAGCACGTGTTCGTCGTCGACCGCGACATCGATATCTACGATCCGCGGACGGTCGAGTGGGCGATGGCCACCCGCTTCCAGGGCGACGCGGATCTGGTCGTATTGCCGCGCGCACCCGGCTCCTCGCTCGATCCGAGCAGCGAACCGGTGACACACAATACTTGCCGGGTTGGGTACGATCTCACCAAACCCCTGGAAACAAAAGGCAAGAAATTCGAAAAAACGCCGTTTCCGGATGTGGATTTGAAGAAGTATGGAGTGTAAGTAACCCTCCTCCATCCTCACCCCCATCCCCTGCACCCCTTCCCCCTCTCCTGGCATAAGCCAGGAGAGGGGGAAGGGGCCGGGGGATGGGGGTGAGGCGGTGATACAGAAATGATCCTCACTCCCGAAGAACAATCCATGCTCGCCGGTGATCAGGACCGGGCCGCGCAGACGGCCATGCAGATCCTGGCGGCGCTCGGAAAAATCTACGAAGCCGGGCACACTCTCCCGGTGCGTTCGGTGCAGATCGCCGGGGTAAGTTACGATAATCTCGGCGAGGCCGGTCTCGAGTGGCTGACGGAGATGGCCGACGGCGGCGGGACCGTGCGCGTTCCGGCCACGCTCAACCCGGCCGGCATGGATCTGGAGAACTGGCAGGCGCTCGGCATCCCGGCGGATTTCGCCGAAAAGCAGCTCCGCGTCATCGATGCCTTCACCCGCATGGGAGTGACCCCAACCTGCACCTGCACGCCGTACCTCGCGGGAAATCTGCCCCAAGCAGGAGACATACTCGCCTGGGCGGAAAGCAGCGCGGTGTGCTACGCCAATTCGGTCCTTGGTGCGCGGACCAACCGCGAGGGCGGCCCGAGCGCGCTGGCGGCCGCGCTGACCGGCCGGACGCCGGAGTATGGGATGCATCTGGATGAGAACCGCCGGCCGGGAGTCACCGTAACTGTATCCGCGCGGCTCTCGGACACGTCGGATTACGGCGCACTCGGGAAAATTATCGGCGAGCGGTTGGAAGCCGCGGGACGCAAAGCGATCCCCTGGATTGCCGATGTGAACGAGCCAACCATGGAACAGCTGAAATCCTTGTGCGCCAGCGCGGCCACTTACGGCGGGCTGGCGATGTTTTATATTCCGGGCATTACTCCGGAAGCCGCCGGGCTTGTGGCGCCCCGGGAATCCTTCACCGTGACGGCGGATGATCTGCGATCGGTGAAGGCGTCGCTCACCGATGCCGCCGCCGGGGAAGCGGATTTTTTCTCGCTCGGCTGCCCGCACCTGACCCTGCCGGAAGTGGCACGGATCGCCGAACTCCTGCGCGGGAAGCGGGTGGCGAAGGAATTCTGGATCACCACCTCGCGGCCGATCAAGCGCGAAGCGGACCGCTTGGGATATTCGGAGATCATCCTGCGCAGCGGGGCGAAGTTCGCGGTGGATACCTGCTGCGTCGTCGCGCCGATCCGCGGACGGTTCCGCGCGATGGCGACCGACAGCGCCAAGGCGTGCTATTACGCCGTGTCGAAGAATAAATTCAAAACCCGGTTGCTGGATTTCGATGCGGTCGTGAACGAGGCGATGGAAAAATGACCGCCGGTACGGTTGTCCTTCAGGGACGAAGCATCCACCCCGGATCCGCGGAGGGGGAAGCGCTGGTCAGCCGGATGGGAATCTCCTTTTTCGGCGGCGTGGATCCCGAGACCGGGACCGTCGTGGAAAAAGGCCACGACCTCGAAGGCATGCGGGTGACCGGTAAAGTGCTGGTCTTCCCGACCGGCAAGGGTTCCACGGTCGGGTCCTATACTTTATATCGGATGAAGAAAGCCGGTACCGCACCTATCGCGGTTCTCAATGCGGAATGCGAACCGATTACCGCAGTAGGTTGCATTCTCGCAGGCATTCCCTGTATCGACCGCCTCCCGCTCGATCGGATTTTTTCAGGGGATCTCCTGCGTGTCGACGCAACAGCCGGCCGAGTGGAGCGTGGCAAACCGGGAACCGATATCCCGTAAATAATTGTCTGGGCATCGATAAATTCGATCCAATAATCCGAATCGATTGGCAAAAGGAGAGCATTTCACATCTTCCCCGCCTCGGCCGATTAAGGGGAATATAATATCCGGATGGACGATACACAGACAAAAATTCCCCAATCGCAACCTTCCCGCTTGAAGAAAATCTGGCGTCTTTACGGCCGGACGTTCGCGCTCTTCCTGGCGATGACGGGGGGCGCCCTGTTTCCGGAGGGGCAAGCGGCATCCGGATTGGTTCCGTACCTGTTGATGGGGATGTTGTTTTTCGCTTTCCTGGATATCTCCTTCACCCGCGAATCCTTCCATCCCAGCATCCTCGGAATTTTTCTCGCCAATCTGGCTGTCCCGTTCGCTGTTTATTTCCTGATCCGCGGTCTGGATCCGGATTTGGCGCTGGTGGGTTTCCTTACGGCGATCGCTCCGACGGCCACGGCGACACCGGTGATCGTCTCGTATCTCCGCGGCCGGGTGGACTACGTTCTCCCGATCGTCTTGGTGACCAACATCGGAATCGCGCTCATCCTCCCCTTTGCGCTGCCTTGGGTGGCGGGCGCCTCGGTACACATCACCACCATGGAAATCCTTCCCTCGGTCCTATTGGTTATGTTCGTACCGCTTGGGCTTGCTTTTTTCCTGCGGAAGTTTCTGCCCTCCGTTCAGCGGTTTCTCCTGCCGGTCAAGGCGGTTTCCTTCCCCATCTGGTTATTGATGCTGTTTATCGTCATGTCGAAGGCTTCCGCCTTCCTGCAAACCAACAGCGGTACCACGGCGGTCCGCCTGACATGGATCGCGCTCATCGCCCTGGTCAGCTGCATCCTCAACTTCGCGCTGGGGGCTTGGATCGGCGGTCCTCGCTTTCGCCAAGAAGCCTCGCAATCCCTCGGGCAGAAGAACAATTCCTTTACGATCTGGATCGCGCTGACTTACCTTAACCCGCTGGCGGCGCTCGGACCGACCTTCTATGTTCTGTACCACAATCTGTACAATGGATTCCAACTCGTCCAGTATGAGCGGACGTCCGGCAGTTCCATACCGGCGGATCCTCCGCTGCGGCAACCCGAAAAGTAATTCCGTCTGCAGCATCCCGTGGGATTTGCTTTTTTGCACCCACAGAGGCGGGAAGTATGAGTAACCATTTTCCCCGCAGAAAATTCCTGCACCTTACGGCGTGCGGATTCGGCGCATGGCTCCTGGCTCGGTTCCTTTCCGCCTGCCATGCTTCTCCCGGTAGTGAGCCGGCCAGCACCGTTTCGGGATCCCTCCCCCCGCCGACGGCAGCCGCCACTACCACTCCGTCCGCCCTTCCGCGTCCGGCGCTAACCGCCGCCGCATCGCACACGGCGACTTCGACGGAGCCTGCGTACCTCGCCGTCGCCCACGGCGGAGACGATCCGGAGGCTCTGGTGCGGGCCGCGATCTCCGCGCTTGGCGGCATGGGCCGCTTCGTTCCAGCCGGCGCCAAGGTGGTCATCAAACCAAACATCTGCGTCGGCGGCCGGTCATATAAATTCGCCGCCACCACCAATCCATGGGTGGTCGGCGCGCTGGTGCGGCTCTGCCGCGAAGCGAACGCGGGGCAAGTCCTCGTATTGGATTATCCATTCAATAAATCCTCCCAGGAGGCGTACGTCGACAGCGGGATCCAGGAACAGGTCGAAGCCGCCGGCGGCACGATGCACCTCACTTCCACGTTCTACACGGATTCCAACGGCGCTTACAACTGGGTGGATTACGGAAAATGGGTCGACGTGACGCTGCCGGATGCCAAACGGTTGAAAACCGTCCAGATGATCGATGAGATCCTCAGCGCCGACGTGCTGATCAACGTCCCGATCGCCAAAAATCACGACCTGACCCGCCTGACGCTGGGGATGAAGAATCTGATGGGAACGCTGCATGACCGGCCCGCGGTCCATTCCTGGATCGCCGAGAAGCTCCCTGAACTCGCGGCGTTTCTCCGCCCGGCGCTGACCGTCGTGGACGCGGTGCGGATTCTTACCGCCAACGGCCCGCGCGGCGGAAATGAGATCGACGTGAAGAAAACCGACACGGTGATCGCCAGCCCCGACATCGTCGCCGCCGACGCTTACGCCACTTCCCTCTTCGGGCTGACTCCCGCGGACATCGGCTACATCGTCAAGGGCGCGGAAGCGGGTTTGGGGACGAGCGATTTGTCGTCTATTCGAATTCAAGACATCCCACTGGGCCCTTAGCGGAGCTACGGGGTTTTGGACGCGAGATAGAAATAATCGCGGGAGCAGGCATACAAATACCGGTCGACGTTTTCCTTCATTTCATCCAGCAGAGGAAACGCTTTGGGACCATCCGGCTCGAAGACAAACCGCGTGAACAAGACCCAGAAATGATTGATATCCAGTTGAATGGCGGAGTATGCGCCGGCGGTCTTCAGCGCATGCGCCAAGGCGGGCATGTTCAGGCTCCAGCCGGCCATGTAGTATAAAGTCCGTCCGTCGGCGCTGACCCCGACGGCGGACCGCCAGGTGGTCATGTCCCCGCTCAAAGATGCTCCCCATAACTCCAATGAATCTTCGAAGGCCCGCGGGTTGATCTTGCCGTCGCGGATTACGATGGGACCGTTTTGCCGGATAGTCGAAATCCCTTCGAGGGAAGTGATATCACTGCCCCACACGCCGATCCGCACGCGGCCGTCCGGATAGATCGCCAGCGTTCCCAGTCCGTCGATCATCGGCACCAGGATTTTCCCGTCGACCACCACTCCAAATATTCCATGGCGGGTCAGGAATCCGCCATTGAACGCGGCCAAAAGGACCCCGGGCTGTCTATCGGCTTTGGGAATAATTCCAGTCCGCTCCACATCCACTTCATCTTTAAAGAAGGGTTCTTCGAATCCAAGGACATAGCGCAACCGGATTTTGTCCAAGTCGGCCGCCACGATGGCGGCAATCGCATAGGGACGGTCCGGATCGGGCTGCAGGAAGGTTCGGTAGGCAACGGTCTCTCCCTGAGCGTTGGAAAAATACGGAGTCCATTCCCCCTCGCCTTGGAGCATCCCCAATGCCGGAACAGGAAGCGGAGGCCAGCGGACCGGAGTGGCGGTCGGCGAAGGAGTGCTAGGGTTTCCAACGTTTACTGTCGGCGTGGAAAACACCCGAGGAGTATTTGGAACAGGCGATTCAATTTGCGGAGTGGACGCAATGGATCCGACGGCCCACGGCGCATCCGGCTTGGCGCCCAACCGGTATTCCATTTGCATCAGCGCGTCCTGCACCTGAAAGACCGCGCCTTCCAGCCAGGCCACCGCCGGATCTCCGATCATCCCGCGCAAGACATCGGCGCCTTTGGCGCCGATGGAAGGCCAAACAACCGCCAGGGCATACCCTATCGCACAAACGGCGAGGATCCATCCGATCAGTCGGACCAGGATTGTGCGTCGACGCCGAGGTTTGTATTCCGTGTCGGTCTTCATGAGGGAAGGTGAGGGTGGACCATTCTCCACGGGGATTATAGCATCGCGAACAAAGGATCGTTAATGCCAAAGTCCGTGAGATTCTTAATCTTTTTATACTCTCAATCCGTGATTATCATATTCCTTCATTCTTTTTTGTGGGATATTCCTTTTCGTCAAAGCGACTCAGCGAGGGCACAATGAATCCATGGATCATTTTTCCGGGATGATCCATTTTGCGAATGCCGGACGGATATCGCGGAGGCGGCGCTGGCAACCGACGGCGTGGACGGCCCGGCGGGGACGAATGGGATCGATCGGTTGTTGGGATTGGTTTATAAAGATGTAGGGG
>JBAVFZ010000285.1:0-3581 GCA_049684495.1 Anaerolineales bacterium
TATCTCAAATATTGGGCCAAGAGGTATCGGAAGAAGCGGTCGAGATGTTATGTGATCCAAAATATATTCAGCCGCATGAGATGGAACAAGCCGCCCAATTAATCGTTGAATTATTTGAAAAATATGCAAAGGAAAATATTCTTACAGGAAATGATTTGTTGATCATTAAGCAAGATATTGCACAACGCCTGACCTCATTGGCTTTCCGAAGAATTTCAAACAAAACCGCACCGACTCTTCTGCAGGCTTGTTCTTTCAGCACCAAAACAGTACTCAAAATCCTGATCCGGAGTATATTGGGAAAAACGAAAAGGATGGTTTTCGGATAATGCGCATTCTATTCATCGGCATGGTGGATAGCATACACACGGCCCGCTGGATTAACCAAACGGCGGATCGGGGGTGGGGAGTGTATCTCTTTCCGGTGAAATTTGTTAATCCGCACCGGGAATTGCGCAACGTGACAATAATCGGGCCAACCTTTATTCGGCCGGCCGGATATGATCGGAGCGTTCATTTTATTGGCCTATTACCCTTGCCGGTGCAATGGAATAAAATTTGGATAAAAGCCGTAAACCATCTCATCTCGGGCGGACTTCGCGAGCATCTGCTCGCTCTGATTATTCGTTTATGGCATCCGGATATTGTCCATTCGCTGGAAATGCAACAAGCGGGATATTTGGCTTTATCCGCTAAAAGAATTATAGGAAATAAATTCCCAGCTTGGATTATGAGCCTGTGGGGATCGGATTTATTTCTATTCGGCCGTCTCCAAGCCCATCGGGAACACGTTAAAGCCGTTCTAAATGAATGCGATTACTTAATTTGCGAATGTGATCGGGATATTACCTTGTCAAAGGAATTGGGTTTTCATGGACAAAACTTGCCCAAGTACCCGGTATATGGGGGATTCAATCTGGAGCATACCGGGCATTTACGAAGCTCGCCATCGACCTCCTCAAGGCGCATGATTTTACTAAAGGGGTATCAGCATTGGGCGGGTCGGGCATTGGTAGGTCTGCAGGCATTAGCGCGATGTTCCGGCTTTCTAAAAGACTTTGAAATTGCCATCTACAGCGCGACACCGGATGTTGAAATCGCCGCAGAAATACTCGCGCAGGAAACCAAAATTCCCATAAAAATTCAAACGCAATGCTCCCATGATGAAATGCTGTCGCTTTTTGGAAAAGCGAGAATTCACATAGGCTTAAGCATAACCGATGGGCTGCCTGGTTCTTTGCTTGAATCCATGGTGATGGGCGCTTTTCCCATCCAATCCGGTACGGCGTGCGCGGATGAATGGATCGAAGATGGAAAAAGCGGGTTTATCGTTCCGCCGGAAGATCCCTATAGGATCGCGGAGGCAATTCGAAAAGCGCTTATCGACGATGATCTTGTGGACCGTGCTGCGGAGATCAATGCGCAGGTAGTAAAAGAGCGGTTGGATTTTATTAATATCCAAACGCGGGTAATAAGCATGTATCAGGAAATTTATAAAACGCGAAAGGAATAAGTCATGCGCGTATTGGTTTTTGGCGGAAACGGCATGCTGGGTCACCAGCTCTGCCGTATTTTGGACGGACGGATGGAAGTCTGGGCCACCTTTCGTGACGAGCCGGACCGGTTTGATTTTCTTCCCGCGCCGCGCCGGATCGGCAATGTGACGGTTGAGGATACCGCTCGGGTGGGGGAGGTTCTGGACTCGGTCCAACCTGCTGCGGTGATCAATGCCGTGGGGATCGTCAAGCAGCGCGACGAGGCCAAACAGGCTGTGCCATCGATCCGGGTGAACGCACTCTTCCCGCACCAACTGGCCGACCTGTGCGCCGGGCGGGGAATCCGGGTCCTGCAGATATCCACCGACTGTGTTTTCTCGGGTTTGCGCGGCGCCTACACCGAAGACGATGTGCCGGATCCGGTGGATCTGTACGGACGGTCCAAATTGCTGGGCGAGCTCAACCGGCCCGGCTGCCTGACCCTGCGGACTTCGATCATCGGCTGGCAGTTGAACACCTACTCCAGCCTTCTGAGCTGGTTTGCCCTGCAGCGCGGAAAGCGCATCCAAGGATACCGGAAAGCCGTCTACAGCGGCGTGTCCACTTCCGTCCTTGCCGCCCTGATTGGTGATATTATTGAAAACCAGGCTGATTTACAGGGGTTGTATCACGTCGCCAGCAAGCCGATTACCAAATACGACCTGCTGATCCGGCTGAGGGATGCGCTCGGGTGGAAAGCCGTTTCGATCGAACCGGACGAAACGTTTTCCTGCGATCGCAGCCTGAACGGGGATAAATTCTCCCAGGCAACCGGCTGGCACGCTCCGGGATGGGATGCCATGCTCGCCGGGCTGGCCCGGGAGTGGCCGGCATACGAGCAATGGTACGACGCGATTCAAAGGAAGGAATAAATGCCAGAAGGGAAAGCGGTGCTGGAAAATAAACGGATCCTCATCACGGGCGGAACGGGTTCGCTGGGCCAGGTGCTCGTCCGGCGCCTGCTGGCGGGGGAATTGGGAAAGCCGCGCAAGATCATCGTCTTTTCGCGCGACGAGGCCAAACAGCATTTTATGCGGCTGGAGTACCTGCACAAGCGGGCGTCCACCGACGAGGTGATCTACCACAACCTGGATCAGATCCTGGAATTCCGGATCGGGGACGTTCGCGATTTTGCCGGCATCGCCGGCGCTTTGCAGGATGCGGATGTGGTCTTCAACGCCGCGGCGCTCAAGCAGGTGCCCACCTGCGAGTACTTTCCGCATCAGGCGGTGCTGACCAACATCCAGGGCCCGGAGAATATCGTGCGGGCCATCGAGCAGCTGCGCCTGCCCGTCGAAACCGTCGTCGGGGTATCCACCGACAAGGCCTGCAAACCGGTCAACGTGATGGGGATGACCAAGGCGATCCAGGAACGGATCTTCATCCAGGCCAACATCCGCTGCCCGAAAACGCGCTTCATCTGCGTTCGCTACGGAAACGTGCTCGCCTCGCGCGGATCGGTGATCCCGCTGTTCCGCGACCAGATCCAGAATGGCGGCCCGGTGACGGTTACCACGCCCGAAATGACGCGCTTCCTGCTCAGCCTGGACCAGGCGGTGGATACGATCTTCGCGGCCGTGAAAACCGCCAAAGCCGGCGAGACCTATATTCCCCGCGTTCCGTCGGCCCGGGTGACGGATATCGCCGCCGCCCTGATCGGCAAACGAAAAATTGACGTCAAAATAACCGGCATCCGTCCCGGTGAAAAAACCCACGAAATCCTGGTCTCGGAGGAGGAATGCTTCCGCACCGTGACACGCGGGGATTGCTTCGCCATCCTCCCCATTCTCCCGGAATTGCGCCCCGCGGAAGCCGTCTCCACTCCTCTGGCGAATGAATACAGCTCGGCCAACGATCTGCTGAGCCTGGAGGGTGTCGCCGATTTGCTGCGGAAGCAAAAATTGATGCCGGAAGACTCGATCGAGGAAGGACGGGAATTGTTGAGATGAGAATCCTGACCGTCCTAGGCACGCGTCCGGAAATCATCCGGCTGAGTCTTCTGATCGGGAAATTGGATGCCAACTGCGAACACATCCTGGTAAACAC
>JBAVFZ010000286.1:0-3193 GCA_049684495.1 Anaerolineales bacterium
ATATGAGACAGTATGTATCATCACCGTCATTCTGTCAATAGAAAAGGAGCAGATAATGGCTACATTTCATCAACAAGAGGCGGTTCGAAAAATAGGATCCAACGGCTCGGCCGAGTCTCTTATCACATTGCGGGGTGTCGTGAAGAGCTACACCACACCCGCCGGTTCCTTCAAGGCGCTCAGAGGCATCGACCTGCAAATCCGGAAGGGCGAGTTTTTGGCCGTGGTCGGCAAATCCGGCAGCGGCAAATCCACCCTGCTGAACATGCTGACGGGGATCGACCGGCCTACCTCCGGCGAGGTGGTTGTCGGGAAAACGGCCATCCATCAAATGAGTGAAGGCGAAACCGCCCGCTGGCGCGGACGCAATGTCGGGATCGTCTTTCAATTCTTTCAACTGCTGCCCACATTGACGATTGCGGAAAATATCATGCTGCCGATGGACTTCGGCAACACCTTCCCGGTCCGGGAACGACAACCGAGAGCGCTGGATTTGTTGAACCGGGTGGGGGTTGCGGAGCAGGCTAATAAGCTGCCGGCCATGCTTTCCGGCGGCGAACAACAACGGGTCGCCATCGCCCGCGCCATGGCAAATGATCCGCCCATCCTTGTGGCGGATGAGCCTACCGGCAACCTGGATACACAAACCGCCGCGGATATTTTTCAACTGCTGCAGGCCCAGGTGTCCGCGGGGAAAACGGTCATCGTCGTTTCCCATGACCGGGATTTGGCCCTCCGAGTCAACCGCAGGATCACCCTGGTGGACGGCCAAATCGAGAAGGAGGCGGCTTAACCATGATCATCATCGCTTCCTGGCGTAAAGCCTTTCGTGATTTGTGGGAAAACAAAGCCCGCGCCCTGCTGGTGCTGGCGGCTTTGGTTGTTGGGATTGTCAGCGTAGGCACGGCAGCAGTAGCTTATTCGATTCTCCCGCGGGAAATGGACAAGAATTATCTCTACACCGACCCCGCCTCGGCGACGTTGTGGCTCGAACCTTTGGATGCGGATCTGGTAAAAACGGTGGCCGCCATGCCCCAAATCGCCAGGGCGGAAGCGAGCTCCTACATTGTCGGGCGCTTCCAAACCGCCCCGGGCGAGTGGCGTGAACTTTGGTTATATGTCATTACCGATTTCAACAATATCCAGGTTGATAAGTTTACGCCGGAACAGGGTGCCTGGCCGCCGGCCACGGGCGATATATTGCTGGAGCGGACGGCGGTACAGGTCGCCCAAGCGGAGATCGGCGACAAAGTAATCGTCAAGATTCCCAACGAGAAAGAGCTGACACTATCCTTTACGGGGACGGTGCACACGCCCGGTCTACCGCCGGCCTGGGTGGAAAGTCGCGTGTACGGATATATCACCCCGGAGACCCTGGCTCTTTTTGGCGGCGCACCGAAGCTAAATCAGTTGAAGATCCTTGTTGCCGAAAAACCGTTCGATAAAGCCGCCATCACCAAAACGGCTTATGAACTCAAGGATTGGCTGGAGAGAAACGGCCATACCGTATACCGGATCGATATCCCCGAGCCCGGCAAGCATGTCCATGCCGACCTGATGGCCGCCTTTATAACCATGATAGCGGCCATGGGCTTGCTCGCTCTGATCATGAGCGGCATTCTGGTGACGAACATGATTTCCGCCATGCTGGGGCAGCAAATCCGACAGATCGGCGTGATGAAGGCGATTGGCGGCAGCGCCCGGCAAATTGCAGGGATATACGTGGCGATGGTGTTGGTGCTGGGGCTGGCGGCACTGGCCATCGGATTGCCTGTCAGTCTGGCGCTGGGACAAGCGTTGTCCAACGTTGAAGCCGTGCAAATGCTCAACTTTCAAATCTTTGATGATCATGTCGACCTGTGGGTATATGGCCTGCTCATTTTTATGGGATTGTTGGTTCCCGTACTGGCGGCCGCGAATCCCATTCTCCGAGGGAGCCGGATAACGGTTTTGGCCGCGCTGAGCGATTACGGAACCGGGCGAGGAAAATTCGGCGCCAGCCGGATCGACATCTGGCTCGGCAATGTGAAAGGGAGCGCCCGGATGTTTCTGCTATCGCTTCGAAATACGTTCCGCCGCCGCAGCCGCCTGATTCTGACGCTGTTGACATTGACCGTCGCAGGGGCCAATTTCATAACCGCCATGAATGTGGCTGCTTCCATCGATAAGTCGATAGCGATTAAATACGATGCCACGCCTTATGATATCGAAATCGCTTTCAGCCAGACCTACTCGCAAGCCGAACTGGAACAGGCCGTCCGCCGGGTGGAGGGTGTGGAACACGTAGAAACTTGGGGAGGCGCCCGGTCGCTCATCGTGTTGCCGGATGGCACGCTGGGGAAGCCATTGCGCCTGATTGCTCCGCTCCTCGATACGGAGCTTTCGCCCAAAATTCCGATCATCAAGGGACGCTGGCTGCAGCCGGGGGATCAAAATGCGATCGTGATGAGTGACGCTCTGATGAAGATGCTCAATATCGATGCTGCAGTCGGTGACGAAATCCTGCTGGACATCGACGGCCAAAAGACAGCCTGGCGGTTGGTGGGCATCTCGCGGGAGTTCCTCGCCAGCGGCGCTTATGTTGCTTTTATGGATCCTCTCAATCAAACCACTGAGCAAGCCTTGCGATCCACGACGATCGTGGTGAAAACGACCGATCCGGCTCTGACCGACAAGGTGACCAAGGACCTGGAAATCCAACTCGGCAACGCAGGCTACGATGTATACACGATGTGGAAAACGAGCGATGCACGCAAGGTAATGGAGGACCATATGGCCCTTATCATCGATATCCTGCTGGTGATGGCCGCCCTGTTTGTCCTCATCGGCGGGCTGGGCCTGGCCTCGACGATGAGCCTGAATGTCCTGGATCGAACCCGGGAATTGGGGATTATGCGTGCGATCGGCGCAACAACCCAAAATATTCTGCAAATCATCATTATGGAAGGGGCGTTCATCGGCGTGCTGAGCTGGGTGTTGGCCGTCATCCTTTCCATTCCGTACAGCCTCCTGATGGGCCAGGTATTCGCTGTTTTGATTAAAAATCCCATCAGCCTCACCACTTCAGCCCAAGGGTGGGTCATATGGTTTTTCGTCATCCTTGCGATCGGGTCCGTCGCCAGTGCCTTTCCTGCCTGGAGCGCCGCAAGGCAACCGGTGCATGAGGTATTGGCTTACGAGTAAACGCTTTTTG
>JBAVFZ010000287.1:0-23953 GCA_049684495.1 Anaerolineales bacterium
ATCCACAAGAGAACCCAGGAAGAGTCCGTCTTCTTCCGGAATACGCGGAGGATGGATAGGATTAGGCCGGCGAAAACCAGAACAGCGAATAAAGCCGAAGGCAATCCCCCGTTTATTAGTGTATTAAAAGGTTGAGCGAGGTATGCCCGTTCCGCCGCGGCGGTTTGCGCGGCGTAGTTCGGGATCTCCCAAAAAGCAAGCGGCGCGATAAAGAGCTCATAGGGAACCGCCAGCAGGCGCAGTCCCGGTGTGCCCAATACGACGCCGGGCGCGGCACTCTGCAGCCCAGCAAGCTGCTCGCCCATCAGGCGCTGCCGTTCGGCGACGACCGCCGAGAGCGTCCCGGCGGGATCGCACCAGAAAACGGGATTGAGGACGAGGAACACGGAAAGGAATCCAAGGATCATCACCCCGCAGCGCGCGATGCCTTGAAGGAAAATTTTTCGGGGCGACGACTCGCCGGTGAAGAAGAACATGCCCGCCAGCGCGACCGGCGCGAGCAGCAGCCCGGAATATTTTGCGAGAGCCGCAAGCGCCAACGCGGCGCCGGCCATCAGGGGAAAACCGAACCTACGGGCGCCGCGCCCGGATTCCCGCTTTTGTTCCATCAGGACGGCGATCGTCAGGATCATGCCGAACAGCAGCGCCGATTCGCTCATGGCCCGCCGGCCGTGCAAAAGCACCTGGGAGTTCAATCCGAACAGAACGGCGGCGGTGAGGGCGCCCGCTCCCCCGCCCAGCTTCCAGCCGATGCGCGCCATCAAAAGCACGGCCGCAAACAGCAGCAAGGCCTGCGGGATGCGCGCGAGGATCAATACTTCATTCGACGGCACTGCTCCCTGCCGCCAGTTTAGCTCCCAATCCGCACTCCAATCCCAATTGGCAGCCGTGGCCGGCAATCCGGCTATCCCGCGCGCGGCGCCGATGGCATAACGGGCCAGCGGACAATCCCGTTCCCGCTCGGTTTGCAGGGGATCGGATTTTTTTTCAGCGCTCCAGCAGACCGAAAGCGGGCCGAGCGAAATCATCCGGTCCAGATCCCGGCTCATATAAATGTAGGTCGCCTCATCCGGATGGAACGGCACCGCGGGAAGAGTCGCCAGCAGAAAAAACAGATAGGCGGACGCGGAAAAACCCGCGGCCAGGATTGCCGCGGCTTTTCCGGAAAAAAGAAGCCGCCCTGCAGGCGCCTTCACGCCAGATCCTTTCGGCAATACACCAGCATCGAGCGGCTGCCGTACATATCGGACGGATATTCGGCGCATTTACTGTAGGCTTCCAGAAAACGGGAATCCCGCAAAAGGCCGTTGCGTCCATACACTTCGAGGAACACGACGATTTCCGGCCGGGCGGAGACGATCAGATCCGGCGGGATGGCGTAAATGATCACATACATCGATTCCGGGAGGGGGTAAAAGCTCACGGCTTCGGGGGAGTTCAATCCGACCGTGTCGAGGATCGCGGCATCGAGAAAATATCCGAGGACGCCGACATCACCGGCGGCGACGGTATACCCCGGACGGATCCACCGCTTCAGATCCTCCGCCACCGCGCGGTACTGCAGCTCCAGTTGGATATACGCCATCCCGGGCGCCGGCCCGGCCGGTTTCCATTCGCGGAGGGAAAGGGCAAGCGCGCAGGCCGCGAGGCCGGCGAAGACGATGTTACGAACGCGGCCCTCTCCCGCGCGCAAACCCTTCACCAGCGCGGCCACTCCGAGAAAAATCGTCAGGAACAGGAACGGGGTCGGCGGGGCAAGGTACCAGCGGAAGATGAGCGGATTGGCCGCGGAAAAAACAACGAAATACACCCATGGATACGCAAGCCCGGCCGCCGCGCCGGCTCCCGGACGCATAATTTCCGCTCGGCGGATTCCGACGATCGAAAGGAAGAGGTACAGCGGCGCCGTGACGATCAGCGCTGCGGTGCCGAAGGTGAGATGCTCAAAGAACGGCGTTCCGTAATGCTGGATCAGGCGGATCATCCCCGAGCCGGGATCCAGCCGGTAGGCGACGCTCTTGGCCAGCATCGAATGCGGCAGCAGCGTGCCATAATAGATAAACGCAAACGCCGACCATGCACCCGCGATGAGCAGAAACGGAAGCGCGGCGCGGACCAGCGCCCCGAGCCCGGCCCGGACCCCCTGCCGCCGCAGGCCGGTAACAGCCAGCTCGAGGAATATCAGCGCCGCCAGGATGAGCGCGTCCGGCCGGGTCAGGAAGGCCAATCCGGCAAGGATGCTCATCCCGATTAATTTTCCCTGCAAGCGGAAGTACAATACGGAGACGAGCAGCAGGATGTACACGCTGGTCTCCAAACCGCCGACGGCGAACGTCACGCTCATCGGGGAGACCGCCCAAAGCACGGCCGCCGCCCAGCCGGCGCCGGGCGTGCGCAGGGTCGAGCCGATGCGAATCAGGAGCAGGCAGGTCAGCGCATCGGCCAGAGCGTTAATCACTAGAGCGATTTCCGGGAAGGGCGCGGCGGCGGCTCCGAACGGCAGGGCGGCGGCGGCCAGCGTCCCCATATACAGAGGGGTGGTCGTGCCGAGCACCGCCTGCCCGGGATTGAATACCGGACCGTTGCCCTGCAGCAGGTTGCGCGCGTAGCGGAAAGTAATATAGGCGTCGTCGATGGTGCGCGGACCGGGGACAAGACGGGCCGTGACGGCCAGGGCGGCGATAAGGACGGCCAGGAGGATTTTCGTGCGGCTCGACATACGGACGATTATAAGGGAAACCGCTCCCCGTTATGGAGCGCTCATTCTGGCGCTGGCGGCCGGCATCGGGGGAAAAGCCATCCTGCTTGTAATCCAAGCCATGCCCTTCAACGCCGATGAGGCGGTCGTCGCCCTGATGGCGAAGCACATCCTGCAGGGGGAGCGCCCGTTGTTTTTCTACGGCCAGGCGTACATGGGCAGCCTGGATGCGATCCTCGTGGCGGGCGGTTTTGCGCTTTTCGGGACCCAGGTTTGGGTTGTCCGCGCCGTCCAAACGGTGTTGTTTGCCGCAACGCTGCTCCTGTGGCACCGGTTTTGCGAAGAAGGATACGGATCCCAGGCGATCGCGAATATGGCCGTGCTGCTGCTGGCGGTTCCTCCGGTATTCGTGACGCTGTATACGACGATATCGCTCGGCGGCTACGGAGAGGCTCTGTTATTTGGAAGCCTCAGCATGCTGCTGGCGCTGCAGATCGTGCGCGGAAAATCGACCCTCGGACGCTGGCTGGGGCTGGGCCTCGCTACGGGGATCGGGTTCTGGTCGTTTCCGCTGTCGTTGATCCTGACCGGCCCGGCCTGGCTGGCCGCCGCCGTGACGGTCCCGCGCCCGCCGGCCAACCCCGCCACCGGCGACCGGCGCTGGTGGCGACTCATCCTTCTGGGCGCCGGAACGGCGCTGGGCGCTCTGCCCTGGATCATCGGGTGGATTCAAATGGGCGCCGCGGCGCTCGCCGAAATCGGGGGGAGCGCGGTTGCCGGCACCCTGCAGGGCGGCGCGGGGACCGTGCTATTCCTCCGGCTTTCGAATTTTTTCCTCTTCGGTTTATCCACATTGTTCGGATTACGGCCCAGCTGGGAGCTGCGCTGGCTTGTACCGGTTATGCTGCCGGTTGCGCTAATAATCCATCTGGCCGTGGTTGTCTTCGCGGTTTGGAAGCTGCGGCTGCGTGACACGGCCCGCCCCGCCCGCTGGATGCTGGCGGGAGCAGCTGTTTTCCTGTTCCTGGTTTATCTTCTGACACCCTTTGGAAGCGATCCGAGCGGGCGCTATCTGCTGCCTCTGAGCCTGGCCGCGGCGGCGTATACGGCCGAGTTCATCGTCTCCGCGGCCGCCCGGGTCGGACGCGCGGCGTACGTTCTGCTGCTCCTGCTGACGGTGTATCAGGCGGCGGGGACGGCGGATTGTGCGGTGCGCAATCCACCGGGGATCACCACTCAATTCGATTCGGTCGCGCAACTGGATCAGCGGGATTTGCCCGAGGTGATCGCTTTCCTGCGGCAGCAGGGAGAGACGCGCGGGTATACCAATTATTGGGTTTCCTTCCCGCTGGCGTTCCTTTCCGACGAGGGGATCATCTTCACCGCCCGGCTGCCGTATCATGAGGATTTACGCTACACCCCGCGCGACGACCGTTATCCGCCGTACGATAGCCTGGTGGAGAATGCCGAACGCACCGCCTACATCACGACGAATAATCCGGCGCTGGATGCGGCGCTGGAATCTGGTTTTTCACGCCTGGGGGTGGATTATCAAATTAAACAAATTGGGGATTTCCGGATTTATTACGATCTGTCGCGTGCGGTCCGTCCGGAGGAGATATTGGAGCTTCGGCCGCTGCCATAAGCCGTCCGTTTCTCCAGTACCGTTGGTCTAAATTTAATTTTCAAGCCGCGCTGCCATCCTATCCCCCACCCCTGCTCTCCCCCTTCCCGTATTACGGGAAGGGGGAGGGGATGTCCCCGCATATTACGAGAGGGATGTGGAAAAAAGAGGGCGGGACGGGATGGTGTTTAGCTCCACTCCCAAACCCAGTTATCGCTGAAAGTGCAAACCGAGCTTCCGGTATCCTGCCAGGTTCCCAGCCCAAATCCGCCGCTATCCTGTTTGGCATTCCACCAGACTTCCACCTGGTGCCCGTTGACATAGGCTGTGAATTGGTTTTTATTGGCGACGAGAATCACTTCATTTTCCGCGCCGCCTTCATCCCGGATGTAATTGCTGGCACTCCCGGGACTCTCCGTGATGAAATTCCAGCCTTGGAAGAGTTGGAACCAGATATGCGGCAAGCCCGAAATCCTCCCCATGCGCATCATGTACCAATTATCCATATTAATATCACTGCCCATCCGGAACATAATGATGCAGTTCACGATTCCGATTTTTTGTTTCGTTTCCCATTTTATATTGGTATGCAGCGCGAAATCCGCCGCCCGGATGGATGAATCCACCAGTTGATAATAGATCGTGTTCGGTTTTGAAGAGTCGACTTCGATCGGCGAAGGGTAATACCAAACCACGCTGCCGTTGCCCATGATTTCCCCGACGTCGTCCAATTTGGTCTCGATTTCCCCCAGCACCGCTCCGGCAGCCTCGGCCTCGGCCGTGGCGGTTTCCTCCTCCTGCGCCTGCCTGGTGGCGGCCTTATTCGCTGTCGCCTTTTTGGTGGGTTCCGGTTCCTCGGTGTCGGCCGGTTCAACCGTATCCGCCGGTGCGATCGTATCGGCAGGCTGGGCGGTTGCGGTTGCCGGGGTAATGGGTGTGGCGTCCGACCCAAAAATGCTGCACGAGAGGGCGAAACCCATCACCAGCATCAACGGCAGAAAAAACGCGAGCGATTTCCTATCCGAGCGGGAAGCTTTTAGGCCCTGCATATTCCCCTCCTGAGGGTATGGATCCCTTCCGATGATTATGTCACCGATGAAGGGCAAATAACAGTTCGGACAGCCGTCGAAGCAACGGCCAATAAATGGAGTATATAGGATTTTATGCCCAAACGCACCGGCTTATCCGAGGCCAATTTCAGGCAATCAGTGAATTCCTTTTTAGCATAGATTTCCTGCATTCCTGCAGCAACGTGAAGGGGAGGAGGAATAGCCAACCACCCTGTCCCCCCGCCCCGATCCTCCCCACCGGCAGTCTACGCTCCCAACCTATCCTGCTTTGATCTTCCCGTGGCTCTTTTGGGAACCTAAGTTTTTAATAAGGAGGGACAATTGGAGGGACGCGCTTTGGGAGGTGAGAAAAATCCCGCCGATCGGTTTCCGGAGAATACAAAGGGATGGAGGATGGGACCAAGAAATAGTCGGCGGCTGAAAAACCCCCACGGGTATCCCATTAAAAAGCTACTGAATACGTACCAGCACTTTCGCCTCCTTCCAGAATTCTTCCAGGTTGTAATATTCCCTGCGGTCCGGCGAGAGCATGTGAGCGATGACCGGGCCCAGATCCACAAGGATCCATCCGCTTTCCGAGCGGCCTATCAAGCGGGCATGCCCCTGGAATTCCTTGTGCGCAGTTTCCATGACGGCATCCGCCAATGCACGTAGCATTCGATCCGATGTACCGGAACAAATAATGAAATAATCCGCAAAGGAGCAATACCCCTGGACATCCAGCAAGAGTATTTCTTCGGCCTTCTTATCTTCCAGCGTCCTCACCAGGCTGCGAGCCAGTGCCAAACCGTCCAGATTTCACCTCCGGTATTCTACGGATGACCTTCCTGCGGAAAACACCCGATCGCGGCCGACCCTCTACCGGGATTTCGGTGCTTTTTTCGGGGATCCGGCGCTCTCACCGCGATACCATCCGGTTCCCGCGCGTTCTATGCTATCCTTTGCATGGGATTATACCCTTCCCAATAGGTTGATCACTCATCACCATGCTTTCGCGACGTGATTTCCTTAAATTCTCCGCGGCGGGCATCCCTGCCCTGGCTGTTATTCCGGATTTCACCGCATTCTCCCCGGTTTTGCCGGTGGGCAGAGTCGCCGGCAAATCCGTTGATGTCCGCCGGGATCCGGACAGCGAGTCGCCGCTGATCCTGACTCTGTTCAAGGATACATTGATCCAGATCCTGCGCACGGTCGAAGCCGCCGGCCCGGAGGGGAACCGGCGCTGGCTGCAGGTCGATGCGGGTTACATTCACAGCGGAGACATCCAACCGGTCAACTTCCACCCGCAAATCCCGGCGATGGCCGTCGAGAAGATGATGCCCGCCGAAGTCTGCGTCCCGATCGCCCAATCCTACCGGACGATCGAGCCCGTGGAACAAATTCTCTACCGGCTGTACTACAAATCAGTGCATTGGGTGAAGGGAGTCAAGCTCGGGAAGCGGAACAAGGTCTGGTACGTACTCTACGACCGGCAATTGACGCGGGAATATTTTGCCCCGGGCGAATACCTGCGGCTGATCCCTCCGGAACGATATGCGCCCATCTCCACCGAAGTCGAACCCGGAAAAAAGCGGATTGAAATCCGGCTTGCGGACCAGACCCTGACGGCTTATGAGTCGGACACGGTCGTGCTGGAAACTAAGGTCTCTTCAGGCCTCACCGGCAGCCACGACACCGCAACCCCGACTGGAACATTCCCCGTCCAGATCAAAGTAGCCGGCGTGCATATGGGAAACGGCCAGCTGACCACCGATCCACTGGCATATGAACTGCCGGGCGTTCCCTGGGTCTCGTATTTCGAGGTGGAGAACGGCGTAGCGCTGCACGGCGCGTACTGGCACAACGATTTCGGAAGGCCGCGCAGCCACGGCTGCATTAACCTGCCGCCGGAAGACGCGTTGTGGCTGTATCGATGGACCACACCCGCGGCGCCGGAAGCGACCGTCAAGGGGACCGGCGGGTATGGGACGCGGATCCTCATCCGGTGAAGGTCGCCCGGTGCAGAACGGTATATTCCGCTCCGCCCGGCCGAAGCACACTTTTATAAAGGCACACATCCATCACATCCATACCGGCGGTGGATTCCAGGGATACGGCCTCCACGGCGCGGCCGATCTCCGCGAGGCGCGCGCCGGAGACTCCGTCCTTCACCCTCCCCAGCGTCAGATGCGGCGAGAAGGCGCGGCGCTCGGCGGGGAAACCGATCCGCTCCAACTCCTCCTCAAAACGTTTTTGAAGATCCCCCAATAACGGATCGGCATGGATCCCGGCCCAAATCACCCGCGGACGGGCGGTGTTCGGGAAGCACCCCAGGCCCCCGGCCGTCAGCGGAAACGGGCGGAACGAGGGGACGAGGCCGTCCATTGCGGCGCGGATATCCGCGGCCCTTCGCGACGGCGTCTCCCCGAGAAACTTCAATGTAAGGTGGATAGCGTTGGGATCCGTCCAGCGCACGGTACCGGACGGCATGCTCCCTTTCAATAAAATCCCGGCCTCGCGCAACCATCGCCGGACATTTTCGGAGAGTTCAATGGCGATAAAAAGCCGCTGCACATCTTCCATGAAATACTCCCGGATGAACCGCCGATCCCGCGGAAAGCCGAAGAATTGACGCTTTCTTGACGCCGGAGGCCGTTTTTTTGATAAAAACCTTACGCCTTCCGCAGTACATTATCCCATGATAGTTTTAGGAGGGTTGTCCATGGTGCTCATCGGTTCCATATCCGCAGCGGCGGCCGTACTCGATCCGGCCGCGGATTTCATATTTCTGGGATTGACGCTTTTGCTCCTCCTCGCCAGTTGGGGATTGATCGTCCTGTGCGACCGATTGACGGAGAGTCGGAAATGACACTAACGTACATCGTCACCGGTTTAATTACGCTGGCCTTGTTGATCTATTTAATTGTTGCGCTTCTGAAACCGGAGTGGTTCGAATGACCGCCCTAAACGGACTTCAACTGGCCTTCTATTTAATCGTTCTCCTGGCGCTCGCCAGACCGCTGGGAGCATTCATGGCACGCGTTTATCAGAGCCAACCGACTTTCCTCGATCCGGTTCTGGGTCCGTTGGAACGGTTGATCTACCGCCATGGCGGCATAAATCCGGGTGAAGAGATGAATTGGAAGGTCTATGCCATCGGCGTGATGCTCTTTAACGGCCTCGGTTTGCTCGCCGTATATGGATTGCAGCGGCTGCAGGGTTATCTTCCGCTCAACCCGCAGGGCTTTGGCGCGGTCCCGCCGGATCCATCCTGGAACACGGCCGTCAGCTTCGCGACCAACACCAATTGGCAGGGGTACGGCGGCGAGACGACGATGAGCTACCTGACCCAGATGGCGGCCCTGACGGTGCAGAACTTCGTTTCCGCGGCGACCGGCATGGCGGTGATGGCGGCGTTGATCCGCGGGATCGCGCGGCATACCACCCGGGACATCGGCAACTTCTGGGTGGATCTGACGCGCGGCACGCTGTACATCCTGCTGCCGCTGGCGCTGGTGCTGGCGCTCGCGCTCGTTTCGCAGGGGGTCGTGCAGACCTTCAGCCAATACCAGACCGCAACCCTGCTGCAACCCGCGACCGTATCCGGCGGGCAAACGGTGACGGACCAGGTGCTGGCGGTCGGCCCGGCCGCCTCGCAGATCGCGATCAAGCAGCTCGGCACGAACGGCGGCGGTTTTTTCAACGTGAATTCGGCCCACCCGTTCGAAAATCCGACGCCGCTTTCCAACTTCCTGGAAATGCTTTCCATCCTGCTGATCCCGGCGGCGCTGGTGTACACCTTCGGCAAAATGGTGGGCGACACACGCCAGGGTTGGGCGCTTCTGGCAACGATGACCATCCTTTTCACGGTCATGCTGGGAATCACCGTGTGGGCCGAGCAGAGCGGCAACCCGGCACTGGCCGCGCTCGGGGTCGACCAAACCGCCGGTCCACTTCAATCCGGCGGGAATATGGAAGGCAAAGAGACCCGATTCGGGATCGTCCACTCGGCGCTGTGGGCCGTAGCCACCACTTCCGCTTCGAACGGATCGGTGAATGCGATGCACGATTCGTTCGTCCCGATGGGCGGATTTGCGCCGATGTTCCTGATGCAATTGGGCGAGATCGTCTTCGGCGGGGTGGGATCGGGGTTGTACGGGATGCTGGCGTTCGTGATCGTGGCGGTCTTCGTCGCCGGGTTGATGGTCGGGCGCTCGCCCGAATATCTTGGCAAGAAGATCGAGGCCTATGAAATGAAGATGGCTTCGCTCATTCTGCTGATCCCGATCCTGGCGGTCACTATCGGCACGGCGATCGCGGTTTCGCTTCCGGCCGGTCAAGCGACGATCTTCAACCCCGGCGCGCACGGCTTCAGCGAAGTGCTCTACGCCTTTTCTTCGGCGGGGAACAACAACGGCAGCGCCTTCGCCGGGCTCGGCGCCAATACTTCGTTCTACAACACCGCCCTCGGGATCGTTATGTTCATCTCGCGCTACGGACTGATCATTCCGGTCCTGGCCATCGCCGGATCGCTGGCGGCCAAGAAGAAAATTCCGGCGGGCGCCGGGACGCTACCGACCCACACACCGCTTTTCATCGCCTGGCTGATCGGCGTGATCATCATCGTCGGCGCGCTGAGTTTCATCCCGGCTCTTTCCCTGGGACCGATTGCAGAACAACTCATGCTGGGGCATTAATCCGATGACCGCTCACATCAAACCCTCGTTTTCCCGCTCCACCGCGCTGTACCGGCGCGCGATCCTGGATTCCTTCGTCAAGCTGAACCCGCGCAGGGAGATCCGCAACCCGGTCATGTTCGTGGTCGAGATCGGCAGCGTGCTGACCACGGTGCTGTGGGTGCAGGCGCTTCTCGGGCACGGGGAAGCGCCGACGGGATTTATCGGCGCGGTAACCCTCTGGCTGTGGTTCACCGTGCTGTTTGCCAACTTTTCCGAGGCGCTGGCCGAAGGGCGCGGTAAGGCTCAGGCCGAAGCCCTGCGCCGCACCCGCAAGGAAACGACCGCCAAGAAACTCTGCGCGCCGCGGCGCGACGCCCGGTGTGAACAGGTGCCGTCCACGAATTTGCGCAAGGGCGACCTGATCCTGGTGGAAGCAGGCGACGTCATCCCGGTCGACGGCGAAATCATCGAAGGCATCGCTTCGGTCGACGAGAGCGCAGTCACCGGGGAAAGCGCGCCGGTGATCCGTGAATCCGGCGGCGACCGCAGCGCCGTCACCGGCGGCACGCGCCTACTCTCCGACTGGCTGATCGTTAGGGTTACGACCGACCCGGGCGAGGGCTTCCTGGACCGGATGATCGGGCTGGTCGAGGGCGCCAAGCGGCAAAAGACTCCGAATGAGATCGCGCTCAATATCCTCTTGGCCGGCTTCACCATCATCTTCCTCGTCGTCTGCGCCACACTGCTGCCCTATTCGCTCTACAGCGTTCGCGCGGCCGGCCAAGGCGTGCCGGTCACCGTTACGGTGCTTGTCGCCCTGCTGATATGCCTGATCCCGACGACGATCGGCGGCCTGCTTTCGGCGATCGGGATTGCCGGGATGGACCGCATGATCCAACGCAATGTGATCGCGATGTCGGGCCGGGCGGTGGAAGCCGCCGGCGACGTGGACGTGCTGCTACTGGATAAGACCGGCACGATCACGCTGGGCAACCGCCAGGCGGTCGAATTCACCCCGGTGGGCAGGGTTACGCCCATGGAGCTGGCCGAGGCGGCCCAACTTTCCTCGTTGGCCGACGAAACCCCCGAAGGCCGCAGCATCGTCATCCTGGCCAAGGAAAAATACGCCCTGCGCGGGCGGACGGTCGGCGCGCCGGAAACGGCCGACGCGGCAACGGCCGCCGCGCCGATGCACTTCATCCCCTTCACCGCCCAGACCCGCATGAGCGGCGTGGATATCGACGGCATGAGCATCCGCAAAGGCGCGCCGGATTCCATGTACGCCTTGATTTCGGATTCCGGAAAAATTATTCCTCCCGGCCTGAAGGAAGCGGTGGACGGCATCGCCCGCAACGGGGGAACGCCGCTGGTGGTGACGCGCAACGGGGACGCGTTGGGCGTTATCCACCTGAAAGACATCGTCAAAGGAGGCATCCGCGAGCGGTTTGCGCAATTGCGCAAAATGGGGATCAAGACCATCATGATTACCGGCGATAATCCGCTGACGGCGGCGGCGATCGCAGCCGAGGCGGGTGTGGACGATTTCCTGGCGCAGGCCACCCCCGAGACCAAGCTCAAGCTCATCCGCGATTCGCAAGCCGGGGGGCGGCTGGTGGCGATGACCGGCGACGGCACCAACGACGCTCCGGCCCTGGCCCAGGCCGACGTGGCGGTGGCGATGAACACCGGCACCCAGCCGGCGCGCGAGGCCGCCAACATGGTCGACCTGGACAGCAATCCCACTAAGCTGATCGAGATCGTGGAAATCGGCAAGCAGCTGCTGATGACCCGCGGCGCGCTGGCCACCTTCAGCATCGCCAACGACGTCTCCAAATATTTCGCCATCATCCCGGCGGCATTCGCCTCGACCTACCCTGCGCTGGGCGCGTTGAACATCATGCGCCTGTCGACCCCGCACAGCGCCATCCTTTCGGCGGTGATCTTCAACGCGCTGGTCATCATCGCGCTCATCCCGCTCGCGCTGCGGGGCGTGCCGTACCGCGCGGTGGGCGCGGCCCAGCTTCTGCGCGACAACCTGCTTATATACGGCGTTGGCGGATTGGTCGCGCCGTTTATCGGGATCAAGCTGATCGACATGCTGCTGGCGGCGCTGCATCTGGTTTAGCCGGCCGCGCCGGAACAGACGACCCGAGGAGGTCCCCATGAATAAAAACCGGTTACCGTCGTTTTTCCGATTGTTCTCCGACAGCCTGTCGGCCGTATTGTTGGTCGGCATCACCACCGTGCCGCTGGCGCTGATCGGCAGGCAAACCCTCGGCGAAGCGGTGATCGCCCTGCTGTACCTGGTGCCGGTGGCCTGGAGCGCCAGTCGCTGGGGATTGGGGCCGGGCTTGAGCGCCGCCCTCGCGGCGGCGATGTGTTTCGATTTCCTCTTCATCCCGCCTTTCAATACGTTCGCCGTCGGCAGCCTGGAGGGCTGGCTGGTGCTGGCGATTTTCCTGGGTGTGGCGGTGCTGGTGGTGGAAATCATCCAGGGCAGCCTGGTTAAGGCGCGTGAAGCCGTTTTCATGTACGAGCTGAGCTCGGCACTGGCCGGCAAGCGCACTCCGGAAGCCGCCGCCCGCACGGTCGCCCAGCAGATCCGTCGGTTGTTCCAAGCCGCGCTGGTGAAAGTGAGCGTCCGGGCGGATAGCGGCTCGCCCGGTATCGTCGTCGACGAACCAAAGGACGCGGCGGCGCGGGACAATCCCGACCGGATCGTTCCGATCGAGAACGCCCGGGGATTGGCCGGCGAAATCCAGATTTGGCGCGGGGAGGTTGCCGAACTCCCCGCGGAGGATAGCCGCCTGATGCATAATTTCGCGCTGCAAACCGCCCAAGCCCTCGAACGCCTGCGGCCGGCGGAAACCAAAGCACTCCCGCGCGGCGCGGCGTTGAAGCCTTCGGCGAAATAAAGGATATCCCATGCGCAACCTGATCCGACCGGCCGTCGTTTCCTTGTTTTTGCTGACCCTGGTAACCGGCGTCCTGTATCCGCTGGCGGTCACCGGGCTGGCCCAGTTGATCTTCCCCAACCAGTCCAACGGCAGCCTGATCGTCCGCAACAGGGAAGTGCTCGGCTCCGAGTTGATCGGCCAATCGTTCGACGATCCCAGGTATTTCTGGGGCCGTCTTTCGGCGACCGCCGGTTTCCCCTACAACGCCGCGGCCTCCTCCGGATCCAACCTGGGGCCTTCGAACCCCGGCCTGACCGAAATGGTGCAAGCCCGCATCACTGCGCTCCGCGCCGCTGATCCCGGCAATACCCGGCCCATCCCGGTGGATCTGGTGACGGCATCGGGGAGCGGGCTGGATCCGCACATCAGCCTGGCCGCGGCCCTTTACCAGGCGCCCCGGGTGGCGCGCATGCGGGGGCTGGCGGAAAGCGCCGTGCTCGACCTTGTCGATCGTTACACCGAGCCGCCGCAGTTTGGTTTTCTCGGCGAACCGCGGGTGAACGTCCTGCTATTGAACCTCGCGCTGGATGGCATACAATAAAGCGCATGACGCCCGAAAAAGACACCCGGCCCGATCCCGACTTTTTATTGGCGAAACTCCAGGCGGAGGAAAAGGTGCGCCCCCGCGGGAATCTGAAGATCTTCCTCGGGTACGCGGCCGGCGTGGGCAAGACTTATGCGATGCTGGAAGCCGCGCGGCAACGGAAATCGCAGGGGGTGGACGTCGTTGCCGGATATATAGAAACCCACAAGCGCGCCGAAACCGAGCGCCTGCTCGACGGCTTGGAAATCCTGCCGCGCGGCGAAGTGGAATACCGGGGAATCCGGCTCCCCGAGATGGACGTGGACGCCATTCTGGCGCGGCACCCGGCGCTGGTGCTGGTGGATGAATTCGCGCACACCAACGCGCCCGGCTCGCGCCACCCCAAGCGCTACCTCGACGTCGAGGAAATCCGGGATGCCGGGATCGACGTCTTCACCACGCTCAACATTCAACACATCGAAAGCCTGAACGACGTCGTCGCCCAGGTGACGGGCGTCGTCGTGCGGGAAACCGTTCCCGACCGCGTGTTCGACGAAGCGGATGACATCGAGTTGGTCGACCTGCCGCCTGAGGAGCTGCTGATCCGGCTGAAGGAAGGGAAGGTATACTTCCCCGATCAGGCGGCGCGGGCGGTCACGAATTTTTTCCGCCGCGGCAACCTGACCGCCTTGCGCGAGATCACCTTGCGCCGCGCCGCCAAGCGCGTGGACGACCAGATGCGGGCCTACATGCACGCGCGCGAGATCCCCGGCCCCTGGGCGGCGGGAGAACGGCTGATGGTATGCATCAGCCCGGGGGCCCTCGGCGACCGGCTGATCCGCTCCGCCCGGCGCCTGGCGGACGAATGGCAGTGCGATTGGCGGGCGGTGTACGTGGAGTCGCCCGATCACGCCCGCCTTTCCGCCCCGGAACAGGAACAAATCGCCCGCGCGCTGACGCGGGCGGAAGAGCTGGGCGCCAAGACGGTCACGTTGAGCGGCTCCCCCCTGCAAAAAGTCATCCTCGACTACGCCCGCCGGCACAACATCACCCGCATCCTCGTCGGAAAGCCCTTGCGTCCGGTCTGGCAGGAGTGGCTGCAGGGATCCCTGGTGGGCCGGCTGATCCGGGAAAGCGGGCCGATCGACATCTTCGTCATCAGCGGCGAGCAGGAGAAATCCGAACCGGTTCGGGTGAGAAGATTCTTCCCCCACCGCCCGTTGAACCGCTATCTATGGAGCGTGCTGCTGGTGACGGCCGCCACGCTCCTGAGTTATCTGATCAAGGATTACCTCGCTCCGACCAATCTGGCGATGGTCTATCTGCTCGCGGTCGTGATCGCCGCCACGAATCTGGGCAAGGGGCCATCCATGCTGGCCTCGCTGCTCGGAGTCCTGGCGTTCGATTTCTTTTTCGTCCCGCCCTACCTGACCATGGCGGTTTCGGACACCGAATACCTCCTCACTTTCGCCGCCTTGTTCGCGGTCGGCTTCGTCATCAGCCAGCTGGCCGACCGGCTGCGGGTTCAGGCGGAGGTTGCCGAACGGCGCCGGGGGGAAACCACTTCGTTGTACGGCTTGAGCCGGGATTTGGCTGTGGCGAAGGGGATGGACAGCATTCTGCAGGCGATCACGAATAACATCGCCCAAACCTTCGACCGCGACGTGCTGGTCTTTCTGCCGGACAAAACGGGATACCTCGAACCGATCGCGGCCACATCGGATTTTCAGACGGGCGAGAATGAGCTGGCCGTCGCCGAATGGGCGTATAAACACGGCCAGACCGCCGGCCGCGGGACCGACACGCTTCCCGCCGCACAGGCGCGATACCTTCCTTTACGAACCGCCAACGCCGTCATCGGCGTCTTGGCCGTCCGCCCGCACGATCCCGCCCGGCACCTCCCCCCGGAGGGGTACCGCCTGCTGGAGGCCTTTGCGAGCCAGGCGGCGCTCGCCGTCGAACGGGTCCAGCTTTCCGAGCAGGCGCAGCAGGCAAAACTCCTCGAGGCGACCGAAAAGCTGCAATCCGCGCTGCTCAATTCCCTCTCCCACGACCTGCGCACGCCGCTGGTGTCGATCACCGGCGCGGTGACCAGCCTGGATGAACAATCCGAAGCCTTGAGCGACGAGGATCGCCGCAGCTTGATCCGGACCGCCCGCGGGGAGACCGAGCGGTTGAACCGCCTGGTCGGCAACCTGCTTTCCATAACCCGGATCGAAAGCGGCGCGCTGCACCTCCACCGCCAGCCCGAGGACGTCCAGGACATCGTCCGCACGGCGGTGGAACTGCTGGGCAATCAAGCGGTGGAGAATCCGATCCGGGTGAATATACCGCCCGACTTCCCGCCCGTCCCGGCGGATTTCGCCCTGATCGCCCAGGCGCTGGTGAACATCCTGGAGAACGCCGTAAAATATTCGCCGCCCGGTTCGCCGATCGACATCAACGCGGGAGAGGACGGATCGACCGCTCATATCGAAGTCGCCGACTGCGGTGTCGGGATTCCTCCCGAAGAAGCGGTGCATGTCTTCGAGAAGTTCTATCGCGTACAGCGGCCCGAAAACGTCAGCGGCTCCGGGCTGGGATTATCGATCTGCAAGGGGATTATCGACGCGCACGGCGGGAAAATCAGCGCCCAGCCCCGCGCCGGCGGCGGGACAATCATTGCCATCGAGCTTCCGCTTTCGGAATAAACACATCTCATGACGGAAGACGCCCGCAGGATACTGGTAGTCGACGACGAAGCACCCATCCGGCGCTATTTGCGGGTCGTGTTGGGAGCCCAGGGGTATACCCTCCTCGAGGCCGCCAGCGGACAGGAAGCCCTCAATGCCGTCCCTGCCGGCCGGCCGGATCTGATCATCCTGGATCTCGGCCTGCCCGATATCGACGGAGTGGAAGTCACGCGCCGGCTGCGCGAGTGGTCGCAAACACCCATCATCATCCTCTCGGTGCGGGAGGCGGAAACCGACAAAATCGCCGCCCTCGACGCCGGCGCGGACGACTACCTTGTCAAACCCTTCGGCACCGGGGAACTCTTGGCCCGCATCCGCGCTTCCCTGCGCCGCCAAGCGGATGAAGCCACGGAACCCATATTACAGTCGGGGACGCTTCGGATGGATCTTTCCCTGCGCCTGGTCACCATGGAAAATCGCGAAATTTCCCTGACGCCGACGGAATACGATCTGCTCCGGGTCCTGATGCGAAATGCGGGCAAGGTGATCACTCACCGCCATCTCCTGCGCCTGGTCTGGGGGCCGGTGTATGAGGATGAAATGCACCTGCTGCGGGTCAACGTCAGCAACCTGCGCCGCAAACTCGAGCCGGATCCATCCTCTCCGTCAGTGATCCGGACCGAACCGGGAGTGGGATACCGCCTTATCGAATAGATATTCAATAAACTCGTAGGGTGGGTTGACGGCGCGGAGAACCTGTCGGATTGAGAAAATATTCTCGCGCCGTCAACCCACCCTACAATTTCCAATAAAATCCTTTATAATTCGACATCTTTTTCCGGAGCGAGAGCGACCATGGATTACGCATCAGCACCATCCTATGTGAAAAACGCCAAAGCGCGGGAGTGGGTGCGCGAGATAGCCGCCTTGTGCAAGCCGGATTCGGTCCAATGGTGCGACGGTTCGCAGGCCGAATACGACCGGTTGTGCGGCGAACTGGTGAAAGCCGGAACGTTCATAAAACTCAACCCGGAGAAGCGGCCGAACAGCTTCCTTGCCCGGTCCGATCCGGGCGACACCGCCCGCGTGGAAAACCGCACCTTCATCTGCAGCCCGAAGCAGAGCGACGCCGGCCCGACCAACAACTGGATGGACCCGGCGGAAATGAAAGCCACGCTGAAGCGGCTCTTCGATGGCTGCATGCGCGGACGGACGCTGTACGTCATCCCGTTCAGCATGGGCCCGCTCGGCTCGTCCATTTCACGGATCGGGATCGAACTCACCGATTCGCCGTACGTCGTGGTCAACATGCGGATCATGACGCGCATGGGCCGGGCGGTGTGGGAGACCTTGGGCGAAGGCGCCTTCGTCCCCTGCCTGCATTCCGTCGGCGCTCCGCTCCCTCCCGGCCAGAAGGACGTCCCCTGGCCCTGCAACGCCGAGAACAAGTACATCGTCCACTTTCCGGAAGAGCGTTCGATCTGGTCGTACGGCAGCGGATACGGCGGGAACGCGCTGCTGGGCAAGAAATGCTTCGCCCTGCGGATCGCTTCCACCATGGCCCGCGCCGAAGGATGGCTGGCGGAGCACATGATGATCGTCGGGGTGCAATCGCCCGACGGCCGCAAGACCTACGTGGCCGGGGCGTTCCCGAGCGCCTGCGGAAAAACGAATCTGGCGATGCTCATCCCGCCGTCCGGATTCGAGGGCTGGAAGATCACCACCGTCGGCGACGATATCGCCTGGCTCAAACCGGGTTCGGACGGCCGGCTGCACGCGATCAACCCCGAGACCGGCTATTTCGGCGTGGCGCCGGGCACCTCGATGCAATCCAATCCCAGCGCGATGAAAACCATCGCCCGCAATTCGATCTTCACCAACGTCGCGCTGACGCCCGACGGCGACGTATGGTGGGAAGGCATGACCAAGGAAAAACCGGCCGAGCTGATCGACTGGAAGGGAAAACCCTGGACACCCGCCTCGGGCGAGCTGGCCGCCAACCCCAACGGGCGCTTCACCACACCGGCCTCGCAAAATCCGTCGATCGACCCGGATTGGGAGAATCCGGCCGGCGTACCGATCTCCGCCATCCTGTTCGGCGGCCGCCGGAGCAAGACGGTCCCGCTGGTGTACCAGGCGCGCGACTGGGTCAGCGGCGTGTACCTCGCCGCCACGCTCGGATCGGAAACGACCGCCGCCGCCGCCGGTTCGGTGGGCCAGGTCCGGCGCGATCCGTTCGCCATGCTTCCCTTCTGCGGCTACCACATCGGCGATTACATATCCTACTGGCTGTCCTTCCAATCCAAGGGCTTGCAGCTCCCGCCGATCTTCGGCGTAAACTGGTTCCGCAAGAATGCGGAAAACAAATTC
Organism: Anaerolineales bacterium; assembly: GCA_049684495.1. GTDB lineage: Bacteria > Chloroflexota > Anaerolineae > Anaerolineales > RBG-16-64-43 > JAFGKK01. The sequence continues at coordinate 18,573 of JBAVFZ010000287.1, forward strand.
ATCTGGCCCGGCTACGGGGAAAACATGCGCGTTCTGGAATGGATCGTGGAAAGAGCCAATGGGCAGCGCGACGCCGTCGAAAACACGCTGGGGTTCGCGCCGCGCTACCAGGACTTGAACTGGAAAAGCCTCGAGGGCTTCACCGAAGCGGACTTCCTGGGGATCACGGCCATCGACCGGGACGGCTGGAAGAGTGAAATCCAATCCCACGAAGCGTTCTTCCAAACGATGGGAGATAAATTCCCGGCCGAGTTGGAAACCGAACGGAAGCGCCTGGCCGCCGATCTGGGGTAGGCACGAACCGGTAACAAGCTTTATAAAAAAGGAAAAACCGGCCAATCCAAAACTCGGATTGGCCGGTTTAATTTACGAAGCCCTCCCCCCAAGTTCATTTCCCCCCATTTGCCTTCCTTTTTTGTTTTCGTTTTTTGTAGTTGAAGAGGAAGGCAAATGGGGGAACCACAAAAGGGAGGTTTTTACGATTGCTTCGTGAACACCGTTTGAATGCGTTTCCTGAATTCAGTCGAGAAGACAGGGACAGCGGCACAGCCCGCCAACACGCTCCAGGGGGCGATCAGGATGAGGTAGTAGCGCTGCCAGGCAAGCGTGTTAATCAGCAGCAGGGTTGCGGCCGGAATGGCCAGCCATAGGAACAGGAAGAATCCCCCCCACCCGCGCCGGTGAAACAACAGTGCCGCCGACCCGCAGACCGCGAGTGCCAGAATGGCCACCCCCCACACCGGTCCGCCCCCGCGTCCGTCAAGACGCGCGGCCTCATACGTCCGGATCTGCGACTGCTCCTCCTCCAGCGTATCCCATACCAGCGATTCGTAATACTGAGTCCGCGCGGAAAGCAGTTGATCGGCCATTTCCCCGATCCGGGAGCCGAATGTCGGCAGGTCCAACCCGAGCGTATTATGCACGCGGGTCAGTTCCGCCCGCGCTTCGACAATAATTCGAATGGGTATATAGACCGCCGTCCACGATTCCGGGGAAAACAGGGTCAACCCGATCAACGCCGCGGCCGGCGCCGCCCGAAGGATCCAACCCCACCGTCCCGATCCCGCTATCATGATCAAAAAACAAAACGCGGATAAGCCAAGAAGCAGCAGCCAATGCAACGGAAACGCCCACCAGACCGGCATCAGGATGTAAAAAACCGAAAGCCCCAGCAATCCGGATCCCAACAATCCAAACAGCAGGCGGATCCGGGAAATCCGAGTTTGATCCGGAAGCAGTTCCCCGCCGGCGGAGCGGACGATGAGGATCATCAGCGCGAGGAAAACAGCCGCGATGACCAGCGCCGAAGTGTGTTTGCTTGCCAAAGCGCATCCGCTGAAAATGCCAAGCAGGCAGTACCCGGTGGCGAGCCTGCCCCGGCTGGGAGCCGCCGCCCTTATCTCGCGGGCCATCCGTAATCCGCCATAAACGACCAACGCCGTGAACGCCAGCATCGCCCCTTCCTGCATCGCCCGCCGGCCATTGACGAGGATGGCGGGCGTGGTGGCATAGAGGAAAGCGGCAAGCCACGCCGCGGGTCGCGACCGGGCCAGCGAATGCGCGATCGCAAATACCACGATTAGGCTGAGGGCCGTAAAGAGCGTGGAGGGAATCCGCGAGACGTTTAAAAGCGCCGCGGAGGGCATGTTCCCCATCCGGACGTTAAATTCCCATTCGTCGAATACCGAGGGATACCATCGCCAGAATCCGTTCAGATCAGCGCGATCCATACCCGCCGCAGTCCATGCCAACCCGATCGTAAGCGGATCGACCGCGCCGGTCAGCACCCGTTGATACTGCTCTTCGGACCAGGAATACGGCTCCTTGCGGAAGATCACTTTTTGGATGTCTCGATCCTGAAAAAGATACGCAAAATCATTGCTGAGGCGGATGAGGGTGGATTCATCCCCGTGAAAGGGAACCCGGGACAGACCGAGGAAGACGTAGATGCTCAAACCCGCAAGGAATATGCCGTCGAGGATCCGGGCAAGGAAAGGATGTTTTTTTAGCGATGCCATGGTTAATTCATAACTCCACAAACGAATATTCCCAAGTTGTCACTTTCTTTTTTTCGTGATTGCTCAGCCCGATTTCACTTTCTGGTACACCGAAATAATATTTTTGGAATCCGTGCAATCAGCTCTTCTCGGTGTAATCTGTGTACGCTTTTCCCAACCTGAGCAGATACTTTTTTCTTGGGTTCGCCGTCTGCTTTAGTGCAGGATTACCGCCGCCGTGATGATGACGATCAAAATTACCGCAATCCCAATTCCAACGCCGATGATTATCCTCCGTTCGCTGAGCCGCGCGCGCTCTGCCAATACAGCCGAACGCCGCATCCGCCGGCTGTCCGCTCGGCGAAGCGTTTCCAGGCGCGCCCGGGACCCCCGCTCTTCCTTCTCCCGAAGCACGGAGACATTCTCGATTAAATCCTGCCGGCGGAGTTCAAACGAGGCGCTGACCGGCCGGAATGCGTGCGCCAGCGGATCCAATTCCCTTCCGCACCCGCTGCAGCGCTTCGCCCCGCTCCAATTGACCTGACGGCAAACCGGGCAAGGGACCGTCAGCTCTTCGGCGCATTGCGTGCATGTGGTGGCGCCGGCGGTGTTTATGCAGCCGCACCTCGGGCAGAACAGGAACGGCTCGGCCAGAACCGCGCCGCATCCGACGCAGCGCAATCCGCCCCTGGAATCCGGATAGACGGCTGTGTTACAGGCCGGACAGATAATTCTTTCCGTGGGAATCGCCATATGGACCCGCCGCGAATTGTACCGTTTTCTTGAGCCTTTGACTAAGGGCCGACCGGATTATGCGTGCGCGGCCTCCCCTTCGAACCGGCCTGCTTCACTTGACACGATCCGCCGGTAAGCGCATAATAATTGATTATTGCCTTCGGTAAAAGAAACTCACCCTAGCTCACCGGCGGATATGATGACCATTTCCTCTCCACGTTCCCAGGATCGTGCGCTCTCCTCTCCAACCTCTTCCACAGTTCCTGAAAAAATCGAATACGCAATGGTCTTTATGCTTTTCCTGAGTTGTACAAGCCCTTACAAGATTTGGATCGGTGATTATTCCATCGGATTGACGGAAATCGGAGCATGGGTATTCATCCTCTGGCGCTGGATGACCGGCGGGCGGGCCGCGGCGGAAACCGGGCGGATCGCGCGATGGCTTATCCGAGGACTGTGGGCGATCGCCGTATGGGCCGGCATCCTGTGGCTGCTATCCGTAAATTGGGCCGGGCGGCGCGAGATGTTCCTCGACTGGGTACTCGCGGCGCTGGTTTTCTCCGCATTGCTCCGCTCTCCGGTGAAGGTTTCACGGCTCGCCCTGATATTTGTTCTGGCGGCGATCCCCAACGCCGTCTTGGGGGTGGTGCAGCACCTTTCGGGGATCGGCCTGGCGCCCAAGGACTTTACCGGATGGCGCGAGGGCGCGGCGTTTTTCCCCGTGTATGGATTTTTCGGCCACTCGAATGATCTGGCGGTTTTCCTCTACTGGCCCTTCCTGCTCTCCGCCGGCTTGGCCGTGTTGTATCGGGGCTGGAGCAGGCTGCTATGCGCGGCGATGCTGGGGCTATTCGGCTTGACCTTGTACTGGACGGTTTCGCGCAGCACGCTGCTGACGCTGGGAGTGGCGGCGGTCATCCTCGGGCTGATGTTTTTCCTCCCACGGAAAAAGGCGTTTCTTGCGGTTATGGCTGTGGGAGTGGTGGCAGCCATCCTGCTCGTGGCGGGGATCTTCCTGACGCAACCGCTGGAACAGATCAACGTGATGCTGAGCGGGCGTTGGAATTTATGGGGCATCGCGTTGCAGGTGATATCCGGGGACCCATTATGGTTGCCGTTCGGATACCTTGCCATTCCTCCCGCCGAGCTTTCGATTTTCTACCTCCCTCACAACATTTATCTTCTCTCCTGGATCGAATACGGGTGGCCCGGCATTCTGTTGCTGATCGGGATGGCGGTCTTCTTCATCTCCGGCGGCGTGAAGCGATACGCGGGATTGCGGCTTCAGCCAGCCGCCGCCTGCTTGTGGGCCGGCTTGGCGGGATTGTTCCTGGTCAACGGCATGGTCATCCTGTATCTCCATGAACCCTACGTGATCGTGAATTTTATGTGCGTCGCCGCGATCTGGATTTTCATGATTCGTGAAATCGATGCGGCTTCTGCGGCGTCACAAACCGGCGATCCCGCTTTGCCGAAACCGATCCTGCCCGGGAAACCCGCGCAGACCGCTGCCATAAAAAAGAGAAATGCACCCAAAAAGAAAGCGCATCGATCCGGCTAGGCCATATTCAGGATAAATCGAGGATCGGTTTGGCGGACTGAAAACGGGATAACCGCCGTTGGATAACGGCAGACGGATGACATCTCATCCCGGCATTCTTCCACGCCATGCCGTCAAACAATAGTATCCAATCGATATTCTTTCGTCTTGGCGGTTCTTCCTCCGCGCCAAGGAACGCTTTTGACCTATGGTATTTTTCTCTCCGGATTATTTAGAAAATCATCTACTATTCCCAATAATTCGCTTTTAAATCTATCCGCGGAGAATTTCTTCGATTTTTCTTTCAGCGTGGAAGAAATCTTCAACCCGGATTCTTTTTTCGCGATGATTTTTATGATTTTTTCGACAGCCTCCGACACATTGCCATATACCAGCCTCGCATCCTGCCCGACTATTTCCGCCGGACCTCCGCCCGCCGGGACGAAAGGAATGCAGCCGGCGCAAATCATTTCCGCAACAGAAATACCAAAAGCTTCACTTATGCTCCCGTGAATTCCATATCGATGTCTTGCCAAGAGAAGCGCCAGATCAGAACGGCTTACTATTCCTTCCATGGTAATCCATGATTGAAAAACATCGCAATAATTTTTAATTTTATTTCCGTATTCCGGATCAGCAAATCCGCCCAGAATGTGCAGATGGATATCAAAACCGCGCTCCCGAACAAGACGAATAATTTCGATAACCGTTTCTATTCTTTTCTCCGGGGTGATCCGGCCCGAGCAAATAAATCCATTTTCGCGCCCGTCCCACGGGATGTCCGGCGGACAGAGAATAACAGGAGGATAAAGGACCTGCGATTCGAGTCCATACGCTCTCTTTACTAATTCCCCGGCCCATTTTGAATCGGCGAGCGTAAAATTCCGTTTCATTCGATTATCGGAATAACCTGTGGCCCATTCGCACAATCGTTGATAGAGGGTTCTTGAAACCGAAGTGGGATACTTTAATAATTTTCTCGCCACCTCATTGCCGTGACCAAAGAGTGGTACATTAATATATTGAATTCCCGCTTTGCCCAAATCCATTTCATTAAAGGCGGCAATCCCCAGATCGAACTCCTGATTATTCCTCCGATAATAGAAAGC
>JBAVFZ010000288.1:0-9286 GCA_049684495.1 Anaerolineales bacterium
TCTTCAACCAGATGGTCGAAACTTTCCGCGTGCTGCAAGCCTCCTGAGAAACAAGTTTCCCCAGCATGCGCCGCCCCCTACGGCTTCCGGAACCGCGCCGCGACGTCGGAATTGCATTATTCCGGTATTGCCTCTAATATTATTCATGCATTTAACATCCGGCCCGGCTTCGGCGCGGACCGCGGGGAGGGAATCCCATGGGCGAATCGGTATCCCGGATTCTGGGATTGAAAAAGCAGCCGGCGAGCGCGCTGGAAATGGCGCTGGTTATCCAAAAAGGGCTGCCGGCCCTGTCGCTGGCGCATGTGTGCGACCGCTTCTCGCTGGAGGAACGCCGGTTGGCGGGGATTCTCGGATTGCCGTCCGGCTCGATCCAACGCCTGCGCAAGGTTCCGAAGCGGAAACTTTCCCCCGCCGTCTCCGACCGGCTGTACCGGGTGGCGGATCTGTTCCTCCTGGCGTTCAGCGTTCTGGAGAATGAAAGCGCGGCCCGGGATTGGCTGCTCACGCCGCAGCCGGGGTTGGGCAACCGCGTTCCCTGCGATCTGATGGGGATGGAGACCAGCGCCCGCGAGGTGGAGGATCTGCTCCTGCGGCTTGACCATGGCGTGCTTGTATGATGGTGGCGTGGCGGCTGGTTCCCAAGCGTCACCAGGGGGAAGCCTTCAGCGGCGAGGGCGCCCGCATCGCCGCCGGCCGGTGGAATGCGCGCGGAACCCGCGCGATCTACCTGAGCGGATCGCTTTCCCTGGCGGCGCTGGAGATGATGGTCTATGCCGGGCGGGCGGCCCTTTCCATCCCGCTCTCCTGCTTCCGGGTCGAGATCCCCGACGGGCTTTCCATCGACTCGCTCGCGCCGGAAAAACTGCCCTCCAATTGGAGGCAGCAGCCCGCTCCGGAAAGCACCCGCCGCCTGGGATCGGAATGGATCGCGCGCGGGACGGCCGTCGGCCTGCGGATTCCATCGGTCCTGATATCGGAGGAATGGAACCTGCTGCTCAATCCCGCCCACCCGGATTTCCGGCGCATAAAAATCTCCAAACCGCAGATCCTGCGGTTCTGAAAGAAAATATCATTTAGGGACCCCTGTCACTCGGCATTCGCACGCGGAAGCTCACCGGTACAGGATTACAGGACCGCAACCGTCATAAACAAAATATTTTCCTTCGCGCGGCGCGGGTCGTGCCCCCATTTTCGATGATTTCGCCGGCCGGGATTCGGGGGCTTGACAAATAGATGATTGTCTATATATAATCAGATGAAAGGAAAGGAGCCATGCCCGACTCGCAGAAGGAACCCGCTTCGGTCGAATTCGCCAAGGCCATCGCCGATTCCACGCGGCAGAAGATCATGAAATTCTGCTGCTGCGATTGGCGTTCCGTCACCGATATTGTGGATCACATGCGCGTCACCCAGCCGACGGTTTCGCACCACCTGGCTATTTTGCGGGATGCGGGCCTGGTCGACATGCGCCATGAGGGCAAGCAGACCTTCTATCGCCTGGACCAGAAACGAATCGTGAATTGCTGCGGCGTGCTCGAGCACACGTTTGCCCCGGAGGAGCAGGGGCATCCCGTCCCGGAAAAATCGCGCGGGTGAGTTTTTTTAAGGTGATGCATAGATCGTCATCGATGTAAAAGCGGATAGGGAGATTTGGATTTCTGTAAGCCATCCCATCCTTTCTCCCCATCGATTTTGAACTCTCGAAGTTTGAATCTGATGCCCCTTCCTCCTTTCCAGATGCGGGAAGGAGGGAGGAGCAAGGGGCGGGCGGCTGGGATGGGAGGGGCGAACGGACGACCCGTTGGCGGAGCGGTTGCTTAAGAAGAATCTTTTCCTTAAAGGAGTGAATCACATGCAAAACGATAATCCCGAGCAAGTCCACTCGGCCGTGCGCGAATTCTACGCGCGGAAAGCGCAGTCGTTCGGAGAAGGATGCTGCGGTCCCGCAAGCAGCAGCTGCTCCTGCTCCACCCCGAAGAATTATCCGTCCGAGGAACTGCAAACCCTGCCGGAAGACCTGGCGGATGTGACCCTGGGATGCGGCAACCCGATCTCAAAAATCGACATTCACCCGGGCGATACCGTCGTGGATCTCGGGTCCGGCGGCGGATTGGATTGTTTTCTGGCCGCCCAAAAGGTCGGACCGGGCGGGCGCGTGATCGGCGTGGATATGACGCCGGAGATGATCGAGAAGGCGCGCGCCAACGCCGCCCGAATCGGCGCCGCGAACGTCGAATTCCGTCCGGGGCAGATCGAAGCCATCCCGCTCGCCGACGGCGAGGCGGACGTCGTGATTTCCAACTGCGTGATCAACCTCTCGCCCGACAAGCCGGCGGTCTTCCGGGAGATGTTCCGCGTGCTGCGCCCGGGCGGCCGCGTGGCCGTTTCGGATATCGTCACGCGCGGGCCGATGAGCCCGCTGGTCGCGAAATCCCTTGAAAGCTGGGCGGGCTGCATCGCCGGCGCGCTCGACGTGGAGGAATACCGGCGCGGTTTAATGGATGCCGGTTTCGTCGATGTGGCGGTAGCTTCCTCCGGCGAGACCCCCTTCTCCGGCGTGGCGCAACGCGCGGGCGGATTGCCGTTTTCCGCGTTGATTACCGCGCGCAAACCGTAGCAAACGCGGTAATTCAGTAACAGTGTCATTGCGAGGAGCGAAGCGACGAAGCAATCTCCGGTTTTCGACAAGAGCAGGAGATTGCTTCGCTCCCTTCGGTCGCTCGCAATGACCTGTAAAGCATTTCCCGAGCCCCTCCAGGTAAGTTCGCAAGACCATCGTTGCGGCTGTGCTAAAATCCATGGGAGACGACTCTCGGAGGAGACGCCCATGGACAACAACCGACCCCGCGGCAAATATTTCGAAGAACTGACGCCCGGCCAGAAAATCTTCACCGCCGGGCGGACCGTCACCGAGGCCGATGTGACCGGCTTCGCCGGTCTCTCGGGTGATTTCAACCAGATCCACATCGACGCCGATTATGCTTCCAAGGGGCCGTTCGGCCAGCGCGTGGCCCACGGCCTGCTCGTGCTGTCGATCGTTTCCGGGCTGGCGGTTCAGACCGGCGTGATGGACCGCACGGTCCTTGCCTTCCGGGAAATCGCCGAGTGGAAGTTCAGCCGCCCGGTCTATTTCGGGGATACCGTGCGCTGCGAGATGGAAGTCCTCTCCACCAAACCGTTCCCGCGGCTGGGCGGCGGCGCGGTGGAACTCGCCCTGACGGTGAAAAACCAGAAAAACGAAAGCGTCATGAGCGGGAAGTGGATCGTGCTGATCCAGAGCAAACCCGCCGCCTGAGATGGACGAATCGTCCGCGGACCGTTTCCGCCGCTTGCAGCGCAGCCTCGACGAGACCGGCGATTGGGACGAGGAGGACGAAGAGGCCGCCTCCTCCGGCGGCGAATCCCCGCCCGGAACCGAAGCTCCCGAAGGGGATGGAAGCGCATCGTATTCGGCTGCCGAATCATCCGGCATCGAATCGGGAGAATCCGGCCCGGACGCCGAGGATGATTCCGAAGGCTTGCCGATCCCCGGTTGGGGCGAATCGCAGCCGGAAGCGGAATCAGCGGAATTAGACTCCTCCAAAGCGGCGGAAAAAACCGGGAGCGAATCCGGGACCGGGCCGAGGTTGGAAGAGGAAGTTCCGCTCAAAGAATCGGTCCGGGAGCCGCGCATCCCGCAATGGCGGGCGCGGCAGCGCACCTTCCGAACCGGCCCGCTCCCGGCGGGAGCGAAATCGTCCACCTCCGGGTTTCCGCGCGCGAAACGATCCCGCAGCCGCGCCGCCCGTTCCTGCCTGTTCCGCATGTTGTTGACGGGCGTGTTCGTCTTCACCGCGGCCCTCTTCCTTACGGCGGGATTCATGCTCTATGAATATTTTCAAATTGCCTCGACTCTTCCCCCGGTCGAGGATCTCCGCTCCCGCACGGCGCAATTCGAAACCACCCGCATTTACGACCGCAACGGAAAACTCCTGTACGAGATCCTCGATCCGAATGCGGGCCGGCGGACCTATGTTCCATTGGAGAGAATTTCCCCCTACATGCTGGCGGCAACCATCTCCGCCGAGGACAAGAACTTCTTCAGCCATCCGGGATTCGATCCGATGGGAATCCTGCGCGCCTTCACCCAGAACATCACCTCGGGCGAGACGGTTTCCGGCGCCTCCACCATCACCCAGCAGCTGGCGCGGATGGTACTGATGTCGCCGGAGGAGCGGTCGGAAATTTCCTACATGCGCAAGGTGCGCGAGGCGCTGCTGGCGGTCGAAATCACGCGCCGCTATTCGAAGGAAGAGATCCTGGAACTCTTCCTGAACGAAAACTCCTACGGCAACCTGGCATACGGGGTCGAGGCGGCCGCCGAAACGTACTATCAAGTCACCGCCGACAAACTCACCCTCGAACAGGCCTCCCTCCTGGCCGGGCTGCCCCAGGCGCCGTCGGTGTACGATGTGTACAACAACCGCGACGCGACGCTGGAACGCCAACGCCAGGTGCTGGTGATGATGATCGAAGCCAGCCAGGAGCAGAATTGCATCCTGGTCGGAAAGGGCATGCCGAGAGTGTGCGTTTCGGCCGACGAAGCCGTCGCCGCCTGGACGGCGGCGCAATCCGCCGTATTTTCTCCGCCGGACGTCTTCATGCGTTACCCGCATTGGGTGAATTACATCCGCCAGCAGCTGGAATCAATGTACGATCCGCAGACCATCTACCGGTCCGGATTCCAGGTGTACACCACGCTGGATCCCGGATTGCAGGATCTGGCGGAGGCCGTGGTTCAACGGCAGGTGCAGGCGCTTGCGGACAAGAATGTGACCGGCGGGGCGCTGGTCGCCATCCGTCCCTCCACGGGCGAGATCCTGGCGATGGTCGGATCGCCCGATTTCAATGCGCAGCCGGCCGGCCAGGTGAACATGGCCGTCCGCGCCCGGCAGCCGGGTTCCGCCATCAAGCCGCTGACCTACCTCGCCGCGTTCGAAATGGGGTGGACTCCCGCGACGCTGATCTGGGATGTGCCGTCGGAATTCCCGCCTTCGAACGACCCCTACGACACCAATCCGCCGTATAAACCGGTCAACTACGACAACAAATTCCACGGACCGGTGACGGTACGCTCGGCCCTGGCCAATTCCTACAACATCCCGGCCGTAAAAACGCTGCAGGCGGTCGGGATCTACGACAACCCCGACACGCCGCAGCCGGACGGGTTGGTCCCGATGGCCAAACGGTTGGGGATCTCGACTCTCGTCCGGACGGATTACGGCCTCTCGCTCACCCTGGGCGGCGGAGAGGTGACGCCGCTCGAGCTGACCGCGGCGTATGCGGTGATGGCCAACGGCGGGTTGAAAATGCCCACGGCGGCGATCCTGAAAATCCAGACCTTCGACGGAAAAACGGTTTATGAATATCAGCCGCCGACCGGGGAACGGGTGCTCCGCGCGGAGCACGCTTACCTGATCTCGTCGATCCTCTCGGATAACGAAGCCCGCACACCGATGTTCGGCGCCAACTCGGTGTTGAACCTGCCGTTCGCCGCGGCGGTGAAAACCGGAACCACAAACGATTTCCGCGACAATTGGGCGGTGGGGTATACGCCGGACCTGACGGCGGGAGTGTGGATCGGCAACCCCGACAACGCGCCGATGATCGGGACGACGGGGGTCAGCGGGGCGGCGCCGATCTGGTCGGAGTTCATGATCAACGCCATCCAGCAAATGACCGGCAACAACCCGGCGCCGTTCGTGCCGCCGCCCGGAATCATGCAGAAGTTGATTTGCGCCGCCACCGGGGCGGAACCCGGAAAATATTGCGCCACCACGCGTTCGGAGTCTTTTGTATCGGATCAGCCGCCGCTTACGGCCGACCAGGATCTGTGGCGGGATACCTGGATCGACACCTTTACCGGGTTGCGCGCTTCCGCGGCCTGCGCGGATTATATGGAACAGGCGCTGACGATTTCGGTCCGCGATGCGGATGCCCGTCTGTGGCTGGCCGCCGATCCCTTCGGGCGGGAGTGGGCAAGGCTGCAGGGCTTCCCGGACCCGTTGCGCTTTTTCCCGGACGGCGAATGCACCGCCGAGAGTCCCCGGCCGATCCTATCCATCTCCTCGCCCTCCGAAAACCAAACCGTCGGCGACCGGTCCCTGGAGATCCGCGGCCGGGCGGATGCCACGCGCGAGTTCGATCATTACGCCCTGGAGTATGCGACGGACCGGGATCCGGATGATTGGAAGCCGATCGTGCCTTCCTCTTCGACGTCCGTTTCCGAAATCGGAACGCTGGCCGAGTGGAATCTCGCCGATATCGACGACGGATGGATGACCATCCGGTTGACCGTGTATTCCCGGCAGGGGGGAAAGGCGGAACTCTCGGTTCGCTTCCACCTGCAGAAGCCCGTGCCCACGCCGGTGCCCACCCGCACTCCCACCGCAACGCCCACCACTACTCCCACCCCGACGCTGACGAGTACTCCCACGAATACGGACATCCCGACGGCAACTCGCACGGACGTCCCGACCGCCACTCCCACGGACACGGCTTCCTTGACGCCGACGGTGGAACCCACATCCACGGAGTCTCCTGTTCCCACCCCCACCGAAACCACGCCCGGTTAATGTTTTTATTTTGTTCACCGGCGGATTCGGCTGGGGGCGCGGTCCTGGTTGTATAATCCCGGCCATGCTTTCACAGTCTCGGGCCGCCCTGTTTTATTTCCTGATGCTTGCCGGTTGCGGTCCGGTCATTCCGGCATCGTTGGATATTCCAACACCGATCCGCTGGCAATCGCCGACCGCTTCGCCCTCCCGCTTCTTCCCGACACGCGAAGTATCGCTGACCCCGACCCTCGCACCGACTCCCACACTCCAGACCTATTCCGTCCGGGCGGGGGATACCTTCGGCTCGATCGCCGCGAAGTACGGAATCACGGTCGACGCCCTGATCAGCGCCAATCCGAAAGTGGATCCGAACATGCTTTCGATCGGCACGGTGCTGATCATCCCGGCCAGGCCGGCCGGGACCGGAACCCCGCAGCCGACGCCGACTCCGGCGGCGCTGGTCCTCGAACCGGCCTATTGCTATGCCCAAACCGGCGGAGGACGATGGTGCCTTGCGATGGTTGGAAATCCGGGGCCGGATGCCGTCTCCGGCGTGTACCTCCGGTTCTCGCTGTATTCCTCCAATTCGGCCGATCCTTCCGTCTCCAAGGAAGCCGCGCTGCCCGTTTCGGTACTGCCCGCCGGCAGCCGCACGGTGGCCGCGGTTTACTTTGCTCCCGAGGAGGCGCGGGATGAAATCCTGCGCGTCGAACTGATCAGCGCCATCCGGTCCGCGGAGACCGCGGTCCTGCTGCCGCTGACGATTCTGAAAGAGGAAAGCCGTCCGGTATCCGGCGGAATGGAACTCGCCGTGGAATTCCGGATTGACACCGTTGACGGCACAACCGCCAACCGGCTGGATGCGGCGCTGGTCCTCATGGATTCCGCCGGACGGCCGGTCGGATTCCGGATCCTGCGCAGCGAAGGGGTGTGGCCGCCGGGCCCGGCGCAAAAAGTGACGTTGAGCGCTTTTGTCCTGGGCGAAGAGTGGACGGACTACGAGTTCATCCTCCAGGCGCGCTCGGTCCCGCCCGCTTCCTGAACAAATCTTCCGCCAAACGAATTGACGTGAAAGGGATTTCATGCCCGACGAAACACAGAAGATCGACCTCAAGGAAAAGAACCGGTGGTTTTATTTTCTCGTGCGGGGGGTGGCTGACCTGCTGGTGCGGATCCTTCTCCGGGTGACCATCCTGGGGATCGAGAACGTCCCGGCGACGGGCCCGTTCCTCTTCACGCCCAATCATTTGAGCCAGATCGATACGCCGCTCTGTTTGGCGGCGATCCCGCGCCAGTTGCGCGTCTTCGCGGCCGAAAAATACAAACGCAATCCGTTCCTGTACGTCCTTTTCGAGACGATGGGGTGCATCTGGGTCCGTCAATTCGAAGCGGATCATGAGGCGCTGCGCGAGGCGCTTCGCCATCTGCGCAAAGGCGGCGCGCTCGGGATCGCGCCGGAAGGCACGCGCAGCCGGGAAACCCACGCCCTGCTTCGCGGGCGGGGTGGAGCCTCGCTGTTGGCCAGCCGGTCGGAAGCTCCCATCCTGCCGGTCGGGATCTGGGGGACGGAAACCACCGTAAGCGAGTGGCGGCATTTTCGGCGCGGGAGGGTCACGATCCGGATCGGCAAGCCGTACCGCCTGGACATCTCTCCGCGGGCCAAGGTCAAGGAACTGGACAGCGCGACCGACGACCTGATGTGTGCCATCGCCGCGCTGCTTCCTCCGCAGTACCGCGGCGAATACGCCGCGCATCCGCGCCTGGCAGCCTGGCTGCAGAAGGCGGACGGATGAGCGTCGCGCCCCTTCCGCCGGAAGCGCGGACCAATTTGCGCGTGCTCCTGGATTCGCGCCGCGCCGGCGATGCGATGGCGTCGTATTACGCACTTTCCCATCCCGCCGCTAAAACCAGGGTTTGGGTGCATCAATCCCCCGCCGGCCGGTGGGATGGTTTTCTGCTCCGGGCTCAGACCGGCCTGGATCTCTTCCGGCCGTTGGTGACTCTGCGCGCTCCGGACGCCCTGGCGGCGGGAGAACTTCTATTGGCGGCGTTCCCCGCGCCCCAGGCGGCGATGTTCTCCTTTCCCGAACCGCTGGGGTTATGGGTGCTCCCGCTCCTCGCGGTTGAATCGATGATGCAGCTCCGGATGCTGCGGTTGAACCCCGCGCGGTTGGAGCCCTTGATCAACATCCTCGTGCAGCGCAGCGCATCCCCGGTCGGCCTTCCGCGGTACGAGATCCGGAACGAAAACCGGCTGCTCGCGGCGGCCGGCGTGAACTGGCAATCCTCCGAGTGGGCGGAGATTTTCGTCCAAACCGATCCGGATGTGCGCGAACGGGGATACGGCCGGTCGGTATGCGCCGCGCTGTGCCGCCATCTCCTGGAGCAGAATAAAAACGTCCTGTACGCCGTGGAGGAGAAGAACACCGCCTCGATGCGCCTGGCGGACGGGATCGGGTTCGAGGATACGGGGGAGCGCGAAATACTGTGTTCCGGGTCCGTGCAACCGGCTTCGCCGGCGCCGGGCGTGGTTTCCTCTTAATCCGCAAACCGAAAAGACCGGAATCCGCGGAGGACACGAAGCGCACGGAAATAATCCAAGCAGGTTTTATTGGGTTTCAAAACCACTGCCTCCGGCAGTGAGTAGAATGAAAAGGTTCGACCGGTGGAGTAGGTATTATGTGATC
>JBAVFZ010000289.1:0-18578 GCA_049684495.1 Anaerolineales bacterium
CGTCTCTGATTCATGAGCCGGGATGAATGCGAAGCGAGGGTGATCTTAGCCGGCATCCAGGATTCTTCGAAATATTGAAATGCCTCCCTTCTCAAAAACTCCCCTGAAAAAAGCCTAAAATAAGACCTATTGACTCCAATTACCCTGAGTGCTATTATTGATTTGCACCCCACCCATGGGGGTGGGGTGATGAGGAAGAGAAATGACTGAAAATACAGATATCCTGCGCCGGGCTCGTGTGGCTTCCGGGCACCTTGACGGTGTGGCGAAGATGATCGAGCGGGATGCCTATTGCATCGACGTTATCCGCCAGATCCAGGCCGTGCAGGCGTCGCTCGACCGGCTGTCCGCCAAGATCCTGGAAAACCATTTGAATTCGTGCGTCACAACCGCCGTGCGCGGAAACGATCTCGAGGCGCGGGAAAAGGTTCTTAAAGAGATCAGCGAAGTGTTCCAGGCGGCGAACCGGGGGTGAATTCGCAGGATGTCTGTAAACTGCTCGCTCCGCACGATAAACTGGTCGAGTGGGGTCGAGCGCCTGCCCCGAGCGGAGCGGGGGGAAGCGAGACCCGTATGAGGCCACATTCTCCGGAGATGAGAAAGAGTCTCGATAAACGCCCACGAAGATCACTCGGACTACTCGACCGGCGAGTGATCCACAAGGAGAAACCATGAAAACCGTAACGCTGAAGATCCCGTCCATCACCTGCAGCCATTGCATCCACACCATCACGACGGAGTTGATGTCGATCACCGGCGTGAAAAAGGTCACCGGGGATGAAAACACCAAACAAGTCGTGGTGGAATTCGATGCCCCGGCGACGATCGAAATCATCCGCGACGTGCTGACCGAGATCAATTACGAGCCGGCGAACATATAGACGCGATCGCAAGACCGAGCCGAAAGGGCGACCCATTGGGCCGCCCCAACCAGATCGCCCCAACCCAATCGCTCCAACCAAAGCGGTCCACCGGATCGCACCTATCGGGTATATCGATATGGCCAACGAACAGATCACCCTGCCCATCACCGGAATGACGTGCGCTAACTGCGTGGCGACGATCGAACGCAACCTTAAGCGGCTGCCGGGCGTGCAAAGCGCGCAAGTGAACCTGGCGTCGGAACGGGCCAGCGTGGTTTACGATCCGGCGCGGCTCGGACAGGAAGCGATGATCGAGCGGATCCGCCATGCCGGTTACGATGTGGCGCTGGGGGAAGAATCGATTTCGGTAAAACGCCTTTCCGATGTCGGTCAGGCCCAACGGCTGGAAAAACGCCTTCGGGCGCTGCATGGCGTAATGGAAGCAACCGTCTCGGTCGCGACCGAAAAAGCGGCGGTGAAGTACATCCCCACGGTCGTCACGGTGGCCGAGATCCGGAAGGAGATCGCGGCCGCCGGGATCGAGCTGGCGGAAACGGCCGGAGCCGGCGAGGACGCCGAGGCCCGCGCCCGCCGGATGGAGATCGAACACCAGTGGCGGCGCCTGATCTGGGGGATCGCGCTGACCGTCCCGCTCTTCGCACTGGCGATGGCGCGCGACTTCATGCTGATCCCCGAGGCGGTCGGGATGGCGCCGTGGTTCAACTGGGTGCTGTTCCTGCTCGCCACGCCGGTGCAGTTCGGAGTCGGGTGGCAGTATTACACCGGCGCGTACCACGCCATCCGCAGCGGCTCGGCCAACATGGATGTGCTGATCGCGATGGGCTCTTCGGCGGCCTACTTTTATTCCATCCCGGTCATGCTCGGGCTGCTCCCGGGCCACGTGTATTTCGAGACGGCCGCCGTCATCATCACCCTGATCGTCCTGGGCAAGTTCCTCGAGGCGCGCGCCAAGGGCCGGACGAGCGATGCATTGCGCAAACTCGCGGGGCTTCAGGCCAAGACCGCCCACCGGATCACCGGAGGAACCGAGCAGGAGATCGCGGTCGAGGACGTCAAGCCGGGCGATATCCTCGCCGTCCGGCCCGGGGAGAAGATCCCGGTCGACGGGGCGGTGACCGAAGGCCGCTCGAACGTGGACGAATCGATGATCACCGGCGAACCCATCCCCGCCGCCAAGGGACCGGGCGACAAGCTTATCGGCGCGACGATCAACCGCCAGGGCGCCTTTAAGATGGAGGCGCTCAAGATCGGGCGCGATACGGTTCTGGCGCAGATCATGCGCCTGGTCGAGGAGGCGCAGGGCAGCAAGGCGCCGATCCAGCGGCTGGCGGATAAGATTTCCGAATGGTTCGTGCCCGCGGTGATCATAATCGCGGCCGCCGTGTTCACCGTCTGGCTCCTGGTTGGGTTGGGGGCGGGGGCGGCGGACGCATTCACCACCGCGCTGATCCGCGCGGTGGCGGTGCTGGTGATCGCCTGCCCGTGCGCGATGGGGCTCGCCACCCCGACCGCGGTGATGGTCGGGACCGGCAAGGGCGCCGAGATGGGGATCCTCTTCCGCAGCGCGGAAGCCCTGGAAGGCGCGGGGCGGGTGACGACGGTGGCGTTCGACAAGACCGGGACCCTGACCCGCGGCCTCCCGGAAGTGACCGACGTGATCGCCTCCGGATTGCCCGGCGGGGAAAACGAATTACTGCAGCTCGCGGCCTCGGCCGAAAAACAATCGGAACATCCGCTGGCGGATGCGGTCCTGGCCGCGGCCATCGCGCGCGGATTGACGCCGCTCGACCCGGAACGGTTCGAGGCCGAACCGGGACGCGGCGTGCGGGCGACCGTGTCCGGGCGCGCCGTGCTGGTCGGCAACGAACGGATGCTTGAGGAAGCCGGGATTTCCGCCGCGCCGCTGGCGGCCGAGTTGGAACGGCTGCAGGGATTGGCGCGCACGGTCTTCCTGGTTGCGGTGGACGGAAAGCCGGCCGGCCTGATTGCGGTTGCGGATACTATTAAGGAAGGATCGCTCGAAGCGGTCGCGCAGTTAAAGGATGCCGGCGTGAAGCTGGTGCTGATCAGCGGCGACAACCTCCGCTCGGCGGAAACGGTAGCCCGCGCGGCGGGAATCGACCGCGTGCTAGCCGAGGTGCTGCCGGGTGAAAAATCCGCCGAGGTGGCGCGGCTGCAGGCGGAAGGGGAGAAGGTTGCGATGGTCGGCGACGGGATCAATGACGCGCCGGCGCTGGCCAAAGCGGACGTGGGGATCGCGCTCGGCAGCGGCACCGACATCGCCATGGCCGCCGCCCCGGTCACGCTCATCTCGGGCGACCTGCGCGGCGTGGCCCGCGCCATCCGGCTTTCGCGAGGGACCCTGCGCACCATCCGCCAAAATCTCTTCTGGGCGTTTTTCTACAACGTCATCCTGATCCCGGCCGCGGCGCTGGGGCTGCTCAACCCGATGCTCGCCGCCGGCGCGATGGCGTTCTCCTCGGTCTTCGTCGTGACCAACAGCCTGCGGCTGCGGGGATTCCGGGGATAGCCGAAAGAACCAAGAAAAATCCCACCGCAGAGACGCAGAGATCGCACAGTTTTTGTAAGAACTAAATCTCTGCGTCCTCTGCGTCTCTGCGGTGGGATCTTCCCTCTTTTGATATACAATCCACTCCATGCTCCCGAGTTACCATTACCCCGCGCGGATCACATTTACCATCCTCGCCGATTTCTTTTTGGGAAGAAAACGTTCATTTTCGGCGGACGCCGCCCGTTTGAAGGAAGGCATATCGTGTCTGGAAATCACCGGCGAGCCTCCCCGCGGTGAAGGGCCGTACCTCTTTTTTATCAATCACTATTCCCGCCCCGGATTCCGGGCTTGGTGGATAGCCATAGCGCTCACATCCGCATCCGGGCGCCCTCTGCACTGGCCGATGACCTCGGCCTGGACATTTCCGGATCCGCTTCGCTCGCGCCTGCTTACGCCGCTAACGGAATGGGGGCTCTCGCGGGCGGCGCGCATTTACTCCTTCACGCTCATGCCGCCGATGCCGCCGCGGGAACGGGATGTGGAAGCGCGCGCGAATTCCGTCCGCCGGATCCTCCGTCTGGCGCGCCGGGAAAAACCGTCGATTGGGATGGCGCCCGAGGGGATGGATTCGCCCGGCGGCCGCTTGATGCCTCCGCCTTCGGGCGCCGGCCGATTCATCGGCCATCTGCAGAGTTTGGGATATAAGCTCATCCCGGCCGGTTTTTTCGAATCCGGCGATGCCTGCCGCCTCCGGTTTGGCGTGCCGTTCGAGCTTCCGCGAAGCCTCCCGGCGGATCCGGGAGCCCGCGACCGGGAAGCGGGTAAAATCGTGATGGAAAAAATCGCCGAATTGTTGCCGCAGGAACTGACCTAACCCCCACTCCCCGTTTCTGCCTCGGAAGGACACCGAGGCATCGCCACTCCTCTCCCCCTTCTCCCCTCGCTTCGCTCTGGGACAGGCCTTAAGGGAAGGGGGAGAGGGGGGTGAGGGGGTGAGGTTTTGGAGGATGTATGCGCAAAATCGCCGCCTGGGAATTCTTCACGCTCAATGCCTATTTCTTCGGGCTCTCGTACATGTGGAACAGCCTGCATATCATTCTGCTCCCGACGATCCTTCTGTTTTATGTCCCGAATGACCAGAAGAACACCGTCCTCGGCCTGCTGACAGCGGCGGGATTGGTGATCGCGATGATCGTCCAGCCGATCGCCGGCGCAGTCAGCGACCATTGGGCTTCGCGCTGGGGGAGGCGGCGGCCGCTGATCCTCTCGGGCACGCTTCTGGATTTGATTTTTCTCGCCGTGCTGGGGGTGGCCGGCGGCGTTCCGGGACTCGCGATCGGGTACGTCGGACTGCAGTTCTCCTCCAACGCCGCCCACGGCCCGCTGCAGGGGCTGCTTCCGGACCGGGTCCCATCCGAGCAGCTCGGGCGCGGGAGCGCGGTGAAAAGCGCGCTGGATATGCTCGGGCTGATCGCGGCTTCGCTCCTGATGGGAAGATTCCTGCTCGAAGACGGATCCAACTGGCCGGCATCGATTGCGGTCGTTGTGGGCGTGCTCATCGTAAGCGCCGTAATCACCCTGGCCGGATCGCGCGAGGAGGACAGCCGGCACAATGCCATCACCGGGCCCCTGCGCGGATTATCCCTGGATATGTTCCGCGTGGATTGGAACACGGCGCCGGGATTCGCCGGATTGATCCTTTCGCGCTTCGTTTTTCTCGCCGGCATCTATGGCATACAGGCGTTCGCGCAGTATTACATCCGCGACACGCTGGGCGTCGCCGATCCTCTCGCCCTGACGGGAGACCTGATGGCGGTGATCGCAATATCGCTGACCGCCTTCGCCTTCGGCAGCGGCTGGCTGTGCGACCGCTTCGGGCGCAAACCGCTCCACGCGGCGGCGGCGATCCTCGTCGCCGGCGGAAGCCTGCTGATGATCCTGGCGCATACGCCGGCCGCGGTGCTCGCCTGCGGAAGCATCATCGGCGCGGGCGCGGGAGTGTTCATCACCAGTAACTGGGCGCTGGCCACCGACCTCGCTCCGCAATCCGCGGCGGGGAAATTCCTCGGCCTGACGAATCTGGCGACCGCCGGCGCGGGCGCGTTCAGCCGGATGACCGGCCCGGTCCTGGATTGGCTCAACAACCTGTATCCCGGACAATCGCTCGGATATACGGCGCTCTTCGTATCCAGCGCGGTGTTCGCGCTGTTGGCGCTGGTCGTGCTCATCCGAGTCCCTGAGGGATACCGGAAACCGGAAGCGGCCACATGATCCGGGCTGTTGCAAGGCGGATCCTGCTCGTCCTCTCCGCCGGATACATCCTCATGTACTTTTCCGAGCATATGTTCTGGGCGCGGTTCCGTCCGGAAAGCGACAGCCCGGGGAACTACGTCTCCGCGTGGATCGCCTACTCCCTGGCGGGGTATGCGGCGCTGGCGGTGGTCTCGGCATTCCGCGTCCGCCGGGCGGAGGCGGTGTTTCTGGCCGGGGCGGTGTTCGGCTGGCTGGTCGAAGGCGTGGTCGTCGGGACGACGTACGAGTACCTGCCGCTATCCATCTCCTTCACCGGCCTGGCCTGGCATGCGCTGATCAGCTTTTCGTTCGGCCTGTGGGCGCTGCCGGAGATCCTGAGCCGCCGCCGCAATCTTCTCATCCCGGCGGTCATCGGAATCGGATTGTTTTTCGGCGCTTGGGCGATTAATTGGAATGCGAACGCGGCGGAGTATCACGCCACGGCGCTGGAATTCATCCTCTTCGCGGGGGCCGCGACGGCGCTGCTGATACCGGCGTGCGGCATCTTCACCGCACTGCGCCGGTCTCCCATGCGCATTCATCCGGCGGAGGCGGGCGCCCTCGCCCTGGTGGCATTGTTCTTCTTCGCCTTGCGCGCCGCCGCCCAACCGATTGCCATTTATGTTTTGCCGTCCCTGATCGGGATTACTTTTTTTACGCTTTGGCGGAATCGCCGCTCGGAGACGGCGGGTAGCCTGCTGGCCGACCCGCTTCCGCCCGTACCGGCCCGAGCCCTCTCGGCTTTCCTTTTAATCGCCGTCGCCGCGGCGGCGATTTACGTTCCGGCGGCGTGGCTGGGATTGAAGATTCAAACCAATATTCCGTTCTACCTGCTGCTGATGCCGCTGGGATTCGTTCTATATTTTGTATCGCTGTGGCGGATACTGGCAGATCGCCAAGATCGAACTGATCGTCATGCCCGCGTGGTCTAGGCGGGCATCCAGAAACACCTTTAACAGTGACCGCAACCCATACCCTGGATCCCCGCTTGAAGCGCGCGGGGATTTCGATCACATCCGGCCGCCGCTGAGTTCCAGACTCTTTGATAGAATATTCATGCACTCCCGCAGTGATCTACCCTTCCAGCCAAGGAGGCCACCATGCGCAGAATAGGTATCGTCGCCATTCTTCTTCTTGCCGGCCTGGCATGCGTCTGCCCGGCAACGAGCGGGTTACAAGGGACGCTGGAAGCCATGCAGGGAACTTTCGGCTTCGAGCTGTCCGATGTCCCCGCGATGCTGACCAATCTTCCCGCGACCGTCGCGGCGCAGGTCAAGACGCCCGAAACCGCGCTTCCGGGAACCATCCGCGGTCACCTGAGTTACCCAAGCGAATATCTTCCGGGCCAGCGGATCATCGCCTTCGACGTAGTTACGATGGACGCGGTGGCGGATGTGACCACGGAGGACGGCCAGGGGGAATATGAGCTCAGCGTTCCGGCCGGTGATTATTACGTCGTTGCCTACCTGCCGGACGGCTCGCTCTCCGCCGGATACTCGCAGGCGGTCCCGTGCGGCCTGCTCGCTTCCTGCGCCGACCACAGCCTGATCCCGGTCCACGTGGAATCCGGAGCGGTGGTCGAGAACATCGATCCGCAGGATTGGTACGCCGAAGCGGGCGCCTTCCCTCCGATGCCGTAGATGGAATTCGATGAATAATAAAAAATCGCGCGGATTTCCGCGCGATTTTGTTTTAATTGTGACAGGGCGGAAACACGGATGTAACATCCCGGTAACACCTTTCCTGTATTATTATTATGAGGCAATCCAGGCCCGCCTATCCGCTTTTCGTATGTCCATTCATCATTTGGGTTGAATAATGACTTCAAAAAAGCGAATCCCAACCCGGTTTTCTATCCCCGTTCCCTTGCTTGCGGCCGTGTTTTTGATAACCGGTTGCGCCGGAATCTCCGCGGCCGCGGGACCGACGATGCCCCCGCCGACTGTGCCGGAAAACACTTCCACGAAATCACCGGCGTGGAAGGCCGCGACGAAGACGACCGTTTCCACAAAGACGCCGATGGCATCCCCGACAGAATCACCCTCGGCCGCTTCGACACCGACCCGCACAAGGATCCCCACCATAACTCCTGCGCTGGCGGATCCGTTCGCGCCGCCCATGCCGGCTTTTGCTTTGGGGCGATTGGGAAAGGGCGCGGTGGCGGCTATGGATCTTGCGCCCAATGAACGCTATCTGGCGGTGGCCAGCGGGATCGGGGTTTATTTGTACGAAACCGATCCGGCGGCCGGAACGATGAAGGGAGTTTGGTTCCAGCCGACTACGCGCGCGGCGGTGTCGGTTGCCTTTTCGCCCGATGGGCGCACCGTGGCGGCCGGATTGCAGGGCCGGACGGAAACGGAATATTATTGCGATCCGCATTTCGGCGGGGGCGGGATTCTGCTCCTGGACTCGGATTCCGGCGCGGTAATTCAATTTCTCCACCGGGGAGAATTTGGTACTCCCCGCGACCTCACCTTCACACCGGACGGCTCTGCCATCCTCTATGTGGAACAAACCGACGTGTTTAATACCGCATTCATCTGGACCCTCGGCGAGCCGGAACCCGAAGCGGTCACCGATCCGCAGGGGGACGGCTTTCAGATGGCATATAAAATGGTTGCCTCTCCGGATGGGAAATGGCTGGCGCTCGCGACGGATGGTCAGCCTGGGAAAACGGAGATTTTGGTTCTGGACGCCGGCACGCGCCAGGTGGTTTACCGCCTGGCGGTTGACGCCAATCCCCGGGCGGCGAGTTTTTCCCGCGACGGCCAATGGTTGGCCGCCGCCGACAGAAATGGGAACCTCAAGGTTTGGGAAATGAGCACGGGCGGGGAAATCGAATCCACCATCATTCCCGAGACGCGGCAATTATTTTTTTCGGACGACAGCCGGAGGATTTTTATCCGGACGGACGCCCGGATACTATTATGGGATGCGGTTGAGAATCAGACCGTATGGTCGTTGGTGACCCACTCCAAAGGAATTGCGGACTCGTACGACGGCCGCCGGCTGCTCTCCTACGACGAGGACGCGCTGACAGTCTGGAATGCCGAAACGGGAAAGGAACTCCGCGATTACCTGCTTGCGGGCCATGAAGCTCTTTCCGATCCCTCCTACTCTGCGGATGGCCGGGAGATCATCACCGTGACCAATCTCGGCAACATTATGGTCTGGGATGCCTTGGGCCAGACGCTCATACGGACGTTCAATATCGGACGAGAACCGTTCGAGTTTGCGATCGCGGCGGACAACCGGACGATTGCCGTCAACCGCGGCGATGCGGTGCAGATTTGGGATTACCGGCAGGGGAAGCCGAGCCGGACGTATGCCATGCCGGAAGATGGGCTCCGCGAAGTCGCAATCGCGCCGGACGGCGGCACGTTCGCCGCATCCTCCGGAAAAAATATCTTCCTATCGGATGCCGCGTCGGGGAGAATCTTGATGCGGCAGGAATCTGCGGGCGGGGTGGCTTTTTCCCCCGACGGACGGCTGCTGGCCTTCAGCTCGGCCGACGGCGCCAAGATCATCCTGTGGAATATATCCCAGGGCGCGGTATCGGCGGCGCTGGACTACGGCTGGGAATACGGCACGAGCAATTTCGACTTTTCCCCCGACGGGCTCCATCTTGGGACGGCCGGATACGGTCCCGGTGTCATGTGGTGGTCGATTGACGATCCGACTCCGCAACCGAACACGGGGATCGATTTTTACTGGCCGGTTCTGGACATCGCCTTCTCACCCGACGGAAAAACCGCAGCCGCCGGCGCCTACGACATTCAAATCTGGGAACTGGCTTCCCGGCGCCGTTTGCAGGTGATGACCGGACACGCCTGCTACCCCGACCGCGTTGTATATTCCCCCGACGGCACCGTGCTCGCCTCCGGCTCGGTGGACGGCACCGTCTTGCTGTGGGATGTGACGGCGGTGCTGGGGGACAACTAGAGGGAGCGGCCGTTTACTCCTGAACCTAGACCGACGCGGTCCCGGAGTTCGTCATGCCCGCGTGTACAAAGCGGGCATCCAGGAACCGCCGCTTGTACTGGATCATCACCAAGAACGTCCCCAGCGCCCGCTCCCGATGCGATTTTCGCCGGAGGAAGCGGGGGAGGTTCAAGCGGGTACCCAATAAATCGCTGGAGTGTTTTCAGTCTTGCGTAAACTGGATTCCCGCTTAAAACACGCGGGAATGACGGATAGTCCAAACCGACTCGGTCTATGTAAACCGCGTCGGTGACGTCGAATAAGCAAAATCCCCCTGCCATCCTTACCCCACTTTGATAGAATTACTGTTCGCTATGGAATTCAAACTGCATTCCCTCTATCAGCCCACCGGCGACCAGCCCCAGGCGATCGATTCGCTGGTGGACGGGCTGCAAAAAGGCGAGAAGCACCAGGTCCTGCTCGGCGCGACCGGGACGGGCAAAACCTTCACCATCGCCAACGTGGTGGCGAGGGTGCAACGGCCGACGCTGGTGATCGCGCACAACAAAACGCTCGCCGCGCAGCTCTACTCCGAGTTCCGGGATTTCTTCCCCGAGAACGCTGTGGAATATTTCGTCTCCTACTACGATTATTACCAACCGGAGGCGTACGTCCCGCGCCAGGACCTCTACATCGAAAAGGAAACCGAAACCAACGCGGAGATCGAGCGGCTGCGCCTGGCGGCGACCACCGCGCTGCTCTCCCGGCGCGACGTGCTGATCGTCGCCTCGGTCTCGTGCATCTACGGGCTGGGATCGCCGGAAGCCTACGGCAAGGTGGTGATCACCCTCGAACGCGGGAAGACCTACCGCCGGACCGCTCTCCTGCGGCAGCTGGTGGAAACCCACTACGAGCGCAACGACACCGAGCTTAAACTCGGCTCTTTCCGCGTGCGCGGCGACACGCTCGAGGTGATGCCGGCTTACGCCGAATCCATCTACCGCCTCTCCTTCTTCGGCGACGAGCTGGAACGGATCACCGAACTGCACCCGGTGACGGGCGAGATCCTGGCCGAGCCGGAAACGGTCTCCATCTACCCGGCCCGGCATTACATCGCCGAGGGCGAAACACTGAAGGCGGCGATCGCGGATGTCGAGGCCGAGGCCGCCGAGCGCATCGCCTATTTCAAAACCAACAACAAACCGCTCGAGGCCGAACGGATCGAACAGCGCACGCGCTACGATCTTGAGATGCTGCGCGAGGTGGGCTATTGCTCGGGGATCGAGAATTATTCGCGCCACATGGACCGGCGCGCGGCCGGTTCTCCGCCGTGGGTGCTCCTGGATTATTTCCCGCCGGATTTTCTGCTGGTCCTCGACGAAAGCCACATGTCCGTCCCGCAGGTGCGCGGCATGTCGAGCGGCGACCGCTCGCGCAAGCAGACCCTGGTGGATTACGGATTCCGCCTGCCCTCGGCGCTGGATAACCGGCCGCTCACCTTCGAGGAATTCGAAGCCCACATGGGCCAGACGATCTACACCTCGGCCACGCCCGGGCCGTACGAGATGCAGCGCGCCAACCGGGTGGTCGAGCAGATCATCCGCCCGACGGGGATCGTCGATCCGGAACTGGAAGTACGGCCGGCGCTGGGCCAGGTGGACGACCTGCTGGCCGAGATCCGCGCGCGGCTCGTACGCGGGGAGCGGACGCTGGTGACCACGCTCACCAAGCGGATGGCCGAGGACCTGGCCGAGTACCTGGCCGAGCTCGGGATCAAGGTGCATTACCTGCACTCCGAGGTGCTGACGCTCGAGCGGATCGAGATCCTGCGCGACCTGCGGTTGGGAAAGTACGACGTGGTGGTGGGGATCAACCTGTTGCGCGAGGGGCTCGACCTGCCGGAAGTCTCGCTGGTGGCGATCCTCGACGCGGACAAGGAAGGCTTCCTGCGCTCCGACACCTCGCTGATCCAGACGATCGGCCGGGCGGCGCGCCACGTGCAGGGCAAGGTGATTATGTACGCCGACAAGGTCACCGGTTCGATGCAGCGCGCGATCGACGAAACCAACCGCCGGCGCAAGATCCAGACGGATTACAACGTCGCGCACGGGATCGAACCGGTCAGCATCATCAAGGCGGTGCGCGACCTGACCGAGCGCTTGCGGGCGCCGGCGGAAGCCAAAGCGGAGTCGGAATCGGGCCCGGGGCTCTCGCGCGCCGAAGCCGAACGCGTGGCGCGCGATCTGGAGCGGGAGATGCGCGCCGCCGCCCAGAACCTGGAATTCGAGAAAGCCGCCGCGCTGCGGGATCAACTCTATGAACTGAGGGGGTTCCTGGAAAATGAGAAGGTGAGTAGGGGGAAGAAGTCTGATCATGGACGATAGACCATGGGAGACTGACCGTAGACCATGGACGATAGACGATAGCCGATAATCGTACAGGAACGGTTCTTCGCCTTGCGTTGATAGTCGATTGTGTTCGGACTGGTAAAAACGCAGAACCCCGATTATCGACCCGCGGCCATCGTCCATGGTCCATGGGCCATCGTCCATCGTCTTCGTGCATTGACAAACACTCAAGGTATTTACCCCATGACCTTTACGGGAATCATTTTCGATTTCAACGGTGTCCTGTGGTGGGACGCGCCGCTCATCGATCAGGGCTGGCAGCGCAGCGCGCGCCAACTGCGTGGGCGGGAGTTTTCCGCCGAGGAATTAATTCAGATCGTTTATGGACGCAACAACGGCGGCACGCTCGAATACCTGGTCGGGCATCCGCTGGGCGGGGAGGAAATCCGGCGGATGATCGCCGAACGGGAGGCGTTCTACCGCAACCTGTGCCTGGAGCAGGGGGACAAATTCCGGCTTTCGCCCGGCGCCGTCGAACTCCTCGATTACCTCCGCGAACGGAAAATCCCGCGCACGATCGCGACGGCTTCGGAAAAGACCAACGTGGATTTTTTCGTCCGGCAACTGCGTTTGGACCTGTGGTTCGATCCGCAAAAGATCGTGTTTGACGATCTTGTCCGGCCCGGCAAACCGGCGCCGGATTGCTACCTCGCAGCGGCCGCGGTTCTGGAACTTGAACCTTCCCGTTGCGTCGTGATCGAAGATTCCCTGTCCGGGATCCGGGCGGCGCGCGCGGCCGGGATCGGGTGCGTCATCGGGTTGACCAGCAGCCAGGCCGCGGACGCGTTGCTCGAAGCCGGCGCGCACGAGGCGGTGGAGAACCTCGGGCAGATCAATCGGGAGCGGTTGTTTGCTCCACGAAACAACACGAAGCCACGCCCCGGCTTTGCCGGGCGAGGCCAGGGAAAAATCTGAAGGACACGAAGCGAAAAAAATTCGTGTCCTTCTGATATTTCTTGGTGTTCTTCGTGGAAGAAACGTGATTACTGGGGAAGCGGGCTGATCGGTTCGATCTTCGGCGAAGCCGGCTGAAGCGAAAAGCCGACCGCCTCAATTTCGAGCCCGCCGGCATACTTCAGCGCCAAATTCATGAAGAATGCCGAAATGATCCCGCCGATAAAGCCCATTACCCCGTACAGGATCGGCAGGCAGACGATTGCTCCCAACCCCGTGACGATACCGATGATGGACGAGGAGCCGCCGTATGAGGAATAGGAAGAATAGGCGGAGCGGGAGGAACCGCTGAAAATCATGCTTAGAAGACTCATTGCAGACATCAACAATCCCCCCAGCAATCCAAAGAGAGCATACAAAATCGCGGACACCTTTCCCAGTGAAAAAATTCCAATGCGATGAATTCGGACCATGACCCCTCCTTTGTAGGATTAGGATGGATTGAGTATAGGGGAGGAGGGTCAAATAAGCTAATCGACCATCGACTATCGACCATTGACCATTGACGATGGACGATGGCCGTTAATCTTACAGGAACGGTTCTTCGTCTCGTGTTGATAATCAATACCATTCGGACTCTGGAAAACGCAGAACCCCTTGCATCACCATACGGCCATGGTCCACGGTCTATCGTCCATGGTCTGTATTTTGGGTGTGGATGGTCTCTATCGTCGATCTGTCAGGATTCGAGGTCAAGCGAGAACACCGCCACCCTTCCGGAACGGCCGGAGAGATGCCGGTCGCCGAGGGAATGGGCCGGCGGCAACCCGGCGGCTTCGTAAGTGGCCTGGCTGAGGAGCACCTGCCCGGGCCAGGCTTCCTCCTGCAGGCGCTGGGCGATGTTGACCGCGTCCCCCACCACCGTGAAATCCATGACCTTATCGGAGCCGATGTTGCCGACGATAACCTCGCCGGTGTGCAGCCCGATCCCCAGCGCGATCTCACCGGAGGCGAGCGCGAGGGCGGGGGTGCCTTTGGTGAAGGCGCGCTGCATGTCGCGGGCGGCCTCGACCGCGCGGCGGGCGTCGTCGGTCTGGGCGACGGGTGCGCCGAAGAAGGCCATCACCGCGTCGCCGATGAATTTGTCGAAGGTGCCGCCGTGCTCGAAGATGACCGTGGTGAGGAGGGGGAAGATCCGGTTGAGGACCTCGACCACCTCGGCCGAGGTATGGCTCTCGGTGAAGCGGACGAAACCCTTGATATCGGCGAACAGCACCGTCACCCGCCGGCTCTCGCCGCCCAGGCGCAGGTACTTTTCGGGCTCGGCGAGTATCGTTTCGGCCACGTCGCGCGAGACGTAGCGGTGCAGCGCGCGCGCCAGCAGTTCGTTGCGTTCCTGCAGGTCCAGGTGAAGCCGCCGCAGGCGCAGGAGCGAACGGGCCCGGGTGAGGAGGATGACCGAATCGAGCGGTTTGCCGAGGAACTCGTCGGCGCCGGCGTCGATCGCCTGCAGGCGCTCCGAATCGTGGGCGGTGACGATCATCACCGGGACGAGCCGGGTGCTTTTGTCCGCCCGGATTGCGCGGCACACCTCCAGGCCGTTTTTGCCCGGCATGGAAATATCCAGCAGCGCCAGGTCGATCGGTTCGCGGGCGAGCACCTCCAGCGCATCGTTCCCGTTGCCCGCCGGGATCACCCGGCAGCCGGATAATTCGAGATGCGCCTGCAGCATCTCGCGGATGTTTTTGTCGTCGTCCGCGATCAGCACATTGGGAGGGCGGTTGAGAATGGTTTGGAGGTCCATGGAGAAGCCTGCCGGTATCCCGCTTGCGCGGGGTGATAAATACCCCTGGCTTTTTCGCGCGGCCCTTAAGGGCATGTTTCCAGGGCACAGCGCGGCTTGCTGCCGGGTAGTTCATTCTACCGGAAAGCGGCGGGAGGGACACGGACCCCTCCACGGCTCCCCCGAAGTATACCGGGGCAGGCTTTTAATTATGGAGGGGGTGGCCCGCCGCCCCTTTCCGATAATTCATAATCTCCGTTCAGACCCGCGTATACCGCCCTCGGAATCATAACCGCGCTTTGCATGGGTCTGAGTCTACCCACATAACAAAACCAATCGGCAGGAGAATGGGCGGAAGCGGGAGATATAATGGATAGTGGAGCGGCTCGTGCCGCATGAGGCGGGATGCATGTCGGAAATCGAGAAGCTGGTCGAGAAGTTCCGGAGTCCCAAGGCCGGCAACGGATACAAGACCTGTTCGTTGCTGCGCATTGCACGCCCGAAGCGAGTGAAGCTCCCCGCGCTCCTTCCGCCGCTTTCCGTCTTTCGTCTTCTTCTCCGCCATGGTCATATTCGCTCGGACGTGTCGTGGATCCCCCAGGAAAAGAGAGGCAAGCCATGAGAAAAGTATTGATCTTGGGATTAGTGCTTATTCTGGCTGCCTGCAATATTCCCCTTGAAGAGTCCCCTGCGCCAACACTAACTGCTGCTGTCGCCAGCCCGGCGCCCGTCACGCCGCTACCGCCCGTCGAAGGGCCGGATCCATCCGACAAGGTGGCGGCTTTTTATTATTCCTGGTACGGCAATCCAGCCACGGATGGCGAATGGATCCACTGGACCCAGGAAAGCCATCTGCCTCCCAAAGATATTGGCAGTGATTACTTCCCTGCGCTTGGAGCATACTCTTCGAATGATCCAGCGGTCGTGGCCCGGCATATGGCTTGGCTGCGGCAGGCGGGTATTGGTGTGATCATCGTTACCTGGTGGGGACAGGGCAGTCGTGAAGAAATGCCCGTCCCGCTCATCCTTCAAATGGCCCAGCGTTATGGAATCAAGGTTACCTTTCACATTGAGCCATATACCGGGCGCACCGCAAACGGCCTCCTGGAGGACGTTAAATATCTCTATGGAAGATATGGATCCCACCCGGCTTTTTTCCTCTCCACGGCAACCAGCCGATACAGCCCGGGAAATCAGCCCAAGCCGATGTTTTTTATATGGGACAGCGGCGAAAGGGACACTGGGAATCCAATCCCGGTGGACTACTGGCAGGCGGCAGTGGACGCCATCCACGCTTTGCCGCAAGGCGGTTTGATCATTGCCGACAACAAGGAAAGCAAGTGGATCACCGGAAGCCACTTTGACGGTTTGTATAACTATGCCACGCTACACCCCGACCAGGAGGGCGGCTTTGCTTGGGCTGCCGGCATGCCGCCAGACTCGCTTTACATCCCCAGTGTCATCCCTGGTTTCTCGGCCTCGCGCATTAAGTACTCATCTGAAAGCTACGTTCCTCGCCAAGATGGAACCACATACAACGACCAATGGGCCAGTGCCCTGGGCACAAGCGTCCAGCCCGCCATGGTCACAGTGACCTCCTTCAACGAGTGGCACGAGGGCACCATGATCGAACCGCCAGCCTTCGGAGCGGACAACGGGAAAGGCTATGCCTATGCGGATTTCGGCGCCCTGCCGGCGGATGGCTACCTGACCTTGACCCGTCGGTGGGTCGACAAATTTCTCACGACCATCTGGCCGAAGAGTTATCGGGCGCGCATCCGGATCACCACCACATCGGACTGGACCACCCTCAACATCGTCAGCGGCGGCACATGGCTCCGCCCGGAGTTGATCTCGACCAGCGCGGATTCCGCCAATGCCGTCATGGAGGCTGACGGCCGCTTTGCGTTGCTGCAGCCGCTGGCGGACGCCGAAAAAGGCGTGCAGGTTGAAATGACCTGGGACCTGCTATTAAGCGGGCTTGATCCGGCGGGGAACCTCGTGCTGAATATCGATCGGGGGAACATCGGTCAAACCTCCGTGACGATTTTCAACTACCTGGGCGGCACACCAAGGGCCATCCAGACATTTCATTGGGCCGGGATCACCACCGGTCGCAATAGCAGGCAGGTGACGATATCCGTCTCCGACCTGATCGCAACAGCGCCCTGAATGGAGACCTGTTCCATGGCTTTCAGCTCCAATCATTTGTTGGAATGCGGAAGCCTGCCAAGCGCCCCCGGCTTCGCCCGGCGAAGCCGGGGGCGCTTGGCCCGAAAAAAGTAATAAACCCGAAGCAAAACCACTTTGGGTTACGAAATAGATAACATATTTCACAACAGAATGGTGCGATTATGAACAGACAATCATTATTGAAACTTTATCTCGTCATATCGGGGGGAGTATTTCTTCTGGTGGGGATCTTCCATTTATTCAGACTTATCTACCAATGGCCAATAGCCGTCGGGACAACAACAATTCCTTTCCTTTTATCTTATGCCGGTCTTCCCGAAGCAATCGTTGCCTCCTTCATAGCCTTTTGGCTTCTGCGTAAAGCAGGGAAAAAATAATTTTACTTCATATGGTTTTGCTTTATCAAAGAAATATTTTTGCTGTACAGGATCATTACTTATTACGTTAATCAACAAAGAACGAAACGCCCGCCCTCAATTGTGCCGGATCCCCGCTGGGAACTCCCCCGCTTCGAATTCGCTCAGGTTTCAAGAGCCAATCGAACTTGCGCACTCCCCCCACTTCGCAGACATCACAACTCAAAGAACAAGGTCGAGTTGCGATGCTTCGTGAGGGTTCCGCGAGGGCAAGCAGGGAAGAGAACAGAAGGATAGTCTGAAACGGTTTCTGCTTCGATGCGTATTCGGGTATAATTTTGCGAATCCCGGGGAATCCCATGACATATAAACCTTATCTTTACAGAAATACGGCGCGGGGAATGGAGGGCAGGTTTTCCTGCCGGATATTCCCCGCGTTTTTGCTAATAAAAAGAAACCGGTCCGCGTTCTTTGTGAAAGGAGGTGGTGTTCCCGAGGATCCTGATCATTGCCGGTTTGCCAAATAATCCTTTCTGGCCAAAGATCTGGAGGAGAAGATGAAACGCAAATCTTTTGTTTACGCAACCGTTTTCATGCTGATGGCGTTGCTGCTCTCCGCCTGCGGAGCTTCGTACAATGCCAAGGCAACGATCATCATCGGCGTGACGGACCAAATCTCCAGCCTGGATCCGGCGGACGCCTATGCCACCCATGACTGGGAGCTGATCCGCAACACCGGCCGCACGCTCCTGCGCTGGAACCCCGGCACGAGCGACCTGGTTCCCGACCTGGCCACCGCCATGCCGACCATCTCCGCCGACGGCCTGACCTACACCGTCAAGATGCAGTCGGGGGTCCAGTTCGCCGACGGCCTGAAGCTGACCGCGCAGATGTTCGCCGAGCAGCTCAACCGGCTGCTTACGATCGGGCCCTCCTGCCCGAACGACGTGGCCGACGCGCTGGCCATACCCTACGTCGAAAGCATCACCGCTTCCGACGACGTCACCCTGGTCTTCAAACTGAAGAGCCCGCTCGCCTATTTCCCGCAGCTGCTGGCCACCGCACCCTACACGCCCTCGCACCCCGACACCTTCCCACTCGACAAGTGCGTGCTGTTACCCGATGCCCCGGTCTACGGCGTGGGCCCCTGGTACATCAGCCAGCACACCCAGAACGAGCAGCTCGTCCTCGAGCCCAATCCCTACTACAAGGGCGACCTAAAGCCGCAGTCGGCCCAGATCATCATCCGCTACTTCTCGGACCCGCAGACCCTGGCGCTCGCCGTCCAGAACGGCGAGATCGACATCGCCTGGCGCTTCCTCGGCCCGCAGCTCA
>JBAVFZ010000290.1:0-5134 GCA_049684495.1 Anaerolineales bacterium
CGGGAATGACGACCAAACCAGGCCAAGGGTTCACCCATTAAAACCATTCTTCCATTAATTGGACTGTCATTTCGGGAGAGGAATATCGAATACAGAATCGATTATCTTCCTGATATTCTCTTCCCCGGATTTCTCTCCGCAACGCAGGTGCGCGAGGAATTCGACGTTCCCGGCCGGTCCTTTTAAAGGAGAAGTGATCAATCCCACCGCGCTAAATCCAACGCTTTCGGCCGAACGGAGTACGTCCTCCAGGACGGCCCGGTGGACGGCCGGATCCCGCACCACCCCGCCCTTTCCCACCAGGCGGCGTCCGGCTTCGAACTGCGGTTTGATGAGGACGACGGCCTCCGCATCCGGCTTCATCCAGCCCAGCAAAACGGGAAACAGCAGTTTCAGCGAGATAAAGGACACATCGGCCGTAAGCAGGCCGACCGGTTCCGGAAGGGCTGCGAGGTAGCGGGCATTCTGCTCCTCCAACACCACCACCCGCGAATCCTTGCGCAATTTCCAATCCAGGATGCCTTTTCCCACGTCGACCGCATAGACCTTCGCCGCGCCGCGCTGCAGCAGGCAATCGGTGAATCCGCCGGTGGAGGCGCCCGCGTCGGCGCAGATTTTCCCCTGCGGCGAGAGGCGGAACTTGTCCAGCGCGGCGGCCAGTTTTTCCCCGCCGCGCGAGACGAACAGCGGCGGCGCCGTCAGCTCGACGCGCGCATCCGGCGGCAGCAGTTTCCCCGGCTGGATCGATTCTTCCCCGTCGACCCGCACGCGCCCGGCGAGGATCAGCCGCTGGGCGAGCGAGCGGGTTTCGGTCAGCCCGCGCTCGACCAGCAGGAGGTCCAGCCGAGTTTTCTTCCGTTCCGGCATCGATCACCCGCGGGGTGGAATGACAAAGGGGCGGCGAAGAAGCCGCCCCTTGTGTCGAAAAACGCCAGCGATGGAACCGGAATCCATCATCCGATTTTCAAGACCGGTCGGTCAGGGGACGACCTGCGGAGTCGATGCGGATTTTTTCCCGGACTTGTATTTAAACCACAGGAATCCGCCCAACGCGCCGGCCGCCGCCATGAGCACGATGTCGGCCGCGCTGCAGCAGCAGAAAAGGGAAAGGATGCCGAGCGTCGTATCGGTGGAGGTGTATTGAACGCCGGTGGCATTCGTGATCATATCGGCGAATGTGCCCTGGCCGAAGATGACAAATATGCGCAACGCCAGCCCCGCCATATTGCCAAGCACCGCGCCGATCCCGGCGATCAACCCCGCCAGGGCCCCGTTGACGGCGGCTTTGTTCGCCCATTGCGGTTTATCGAAAAATCCCGCCAATCCGCCGGCCAGGATTCCCAGGATGACCGCAAGGAACGGGACGCACAGCATCTGCGCGACGTTGGCGAAAAGCATATAGACAAACGAAATGGCCCCGACTATGAGAGCGGACCGGATCATTTTTCCTCCTCCAAGTTATTTCCGCGGAACGATCGGCGGCGCAGGATCCGCCGGACACAAGCCTTTGGACCGACCGGTTGATTCCTGATCGGACAGATGTTGCCTATCCCGCCGCCGGATTGGCGGAGGGTCCGGCCGGAGACTTGGGCCGCGGCTTTGTTTTGAGCCACAGGACTCCCCCGACGGCTCCGAGACCGGCCATGATCGCGAGCAGGATCAATCCGGAGAAACAAGAGTTAAAAACCGCAAAGAGCGTCACCGAGGTCTGGCTGATCGGCGCCGCGGATTCCGAGCACATCCCCGGGATGCAGGCGACGTTGCCGCCGAGGATGAGCTGGCCGATCATCTGCCCGATAAACTGCGCGACCAAACCGACCCCGCCGGCGATGGCGCCGGCGATCGCGCCCCGGACGGCCGCCTTCTCCGACTCGGCCGGTTTTTCAAAAACCGCGCAAAGGAAGCCGGCAGCCAAACCGAGCAGGATGCCAAGCACGGGGCTTGCCAGGCAGCAAACGCTGGAAAGCAGACCGCCAATGATAACCAGGATGAAAGTTATGACACCGACGATAAGGCTGGATTTGACCATTGTCCCTCCCGAGGATGGTTTGCGGCCATTATATCGCTGAAGTGCCAATTCCCTTCCGGATCCATTCCGCCTTCGCGAACAATCCATCATGCTTGGCAATTTCTTCCGGGACCATCTGATATATAATTTTTACATGCCTGAACTTCCCCTTTCCGGGCGCGTGGCGCTGGTCACCGGCGGAGCCGTCCGCCTGGGACGCGCGATCGCCCTCGGGCTGGCCGCGCGCGGGGCCGATCTCGCGCTGCATTACAACACCTCCGAAGCCGCGGCCAACCAGACGGCGGAAGCCGTCCGCGCGCTCGGCCGCAGATGCGTGTTGATCGGAGCCGATCTGCGGCAGATCGATTCCCCCGGGAAGCTTTTCGAAGCGGCGAGCGCGCATTACGGCCGGACGGACATCCTCATCAACTCCGCCGCGGTGTTCGAACGCGGGACCCTGGAAAATACCTCTCCCGACCTTTGGGAAAAAACCCTGGCGGTCAACCTTCGGGCGCCATTCTTTCTCAGCCAGGAATTCGCCGCGCAATCAAAAAACGGAGACATCATTTTTCTCGCGGATTCCCGCGTCCGGCGGCCGACCGCCGAATTTCTCGCATACACGCTGACCAAATCCGCTCTCGTCACGCTCACCCGCTCGCTCGCGAAATCCCTCGCGCCGCGGATCCGGGTGAACGCGGTCGCGCCCGGCGCGATCCTTCCCCCGCCCGACGAGGGGGAGGAATATTTGCAGAAGTTAGTCCCCCGGATTCCTTTGAACCGCCCCGGCACCGCGGAGGATATCGTCCGCGGCGTTGTGTACCTGCTGGAAGCGTCCTTTGTCACCGGCGAGGTTCTGCACATCGACGGCGGCGAGTATCTGTAGGGGAATCCACGAAGGACACGAAGCCCGCCCCGGTTGGTGTGGGCCGGGGGAAAAACCTGAAGAAACACGAAGGTTTTTAAAAAAAAATATTAATAACTTCGTGTCCTTCTGAATTTCCTTCGTGCCCTTCGTGGAAAAAAGGAGGACGGCATGACCGATACGCTCATCGTCAAGGATCTGCTGGTCCGGACCGTGCTGGGGGTTGCCGAGGAGGAACGCCGGGACAAGCAGGATGCGCTGATCACGATCGCGCTCTTCACCGATACCGCTCTTCCGGGCAGGACGGACAAAATCGAGGACGCCGTCAACTACCGGACGATTACCAAACGGATCCTCGCGCTGGCGGAAGGATCCGAATTCCGGCTGATCGAGCGGTTTGCGGAAGCGATCGCCGCCCTGTGCCTGGAAGAACCCCGCGTGACGGGCGTGCGCGTGACGGTCGAGAAGCCCGGCGCGCTGCGTTTCGCCCGTTCCGTGTGCGTGACGATCGAGCGGGGACGCACCGGTGCCTGAACATCCGGCCTGGCTGCTGCTGGGCTCCAACATCGACCCGGAGCACAATCTAGCCCAAGCGGTGAACCTGCTCGCGCAGCGGACGATACTCCTGGCCGTCTCCTCCGTCTGGCAATCCCCGCCGGCGGACGGCTCCAATCAGCCGGATTATTTGAACGCGGCGGTCCGGGTCCGGACGGACCTCACACCCGAGGAATTGCTAGCGGGGGTGATCGCCCCGATCGAGCAAGAGCTGGGACGGCGGCGGACGGCGGACAAATTCGCCCCGCGGACGATCGACATCGACCTGGCGCTGTACGGCGACCGGATCGGTGAGTATTCCGGAAAACAGGTTCCGCATCCGGACATCCTGACCCGGGCCCACGCCGCCCTGCCGCTCGCGGAGCTTTCACCCGACATGCTCCATCCCGCAACCGGCGAACCGCTGAAGGCGATCGCCGACCGGTTGCCGCATGCAAACATCCGCCGCCGGGAGGATCTGGATCTGGCGCAGATCGTTAAGCCGGTCGAGTAGCCCAGAACCGCTTCCCGGTTCGGGGCGTATCGAGACCGTGCGGTGGTTGCACCCGCCATGGCGGGCGAGACAGGAATACACCACTGTGGTCTCGATACGGGAGAAGCTCCGCTTCTCCCTACTCGACCACCTTTACGTCTATAGGAGATCAACATGCCGACGATGAGCACCGATCCATCCGAATTCGATATTTTCCGTGACGACCTCTCCGACCGGCCGTCGCAGGGATGCGATAACGACGTCGAGTGCGCGGTCCGGTCGATCCTGGGCGCGATCGGCGAGGACCCCGGCCGGGAAGGGCTGGTGCGCACGCCGCTGCGGGTGGCGCGGATGTTCGAGGAGATGACCGCCGGTTACCACGTCGATCCGGTCAAACTGATCAACGAGGCCGTATTCACGGTGGATTACGACGAGATGGTGGTGGTGCGGGATATCGACTTCGCCAGCCTGTGCGAGCACCATATGCTGCCCTTCCTGGGGAAGGCGCATGTGGCCTATATTCCGGACGGCAAGGTGATCGGGCTTTCGAAGATCCCGCGGGTGGTGGAAATGTTCGCCCGCCGGCTCCAGCTTCAGGAACGGATGACGCAGCAAATCGCCGCGTTCCTGATGGAGACGCTCCACCCCTGCGGGGTGGGCGTGGTGGTGGAGGGCCTGCACATGTGCATGGCGATCCGCGGGGTAAAGAAGGCCAACGCGCGGATGATCACCAGTGCGGTGCGGGGTTCCTTCAAGGAGAACCTCAACACCCGGAACGAGTTCTTCTCCCATATCGGTCACGCGCATCTCAACGACTGACCCGGAGGAACTTTGACTTCCCCTCCGCCCCCGTGTTAGAATGCCACGCGTTGGGCCGTTAGCTCAAGCGGTTAGAGCAGGTGCCTTTTAAGCACTTGGTTGAGGGTTCGAGTCCCCCACGGCTCACTCAGCGGTTGCCCTTTCCGATTTCCCGGCCGTCTCCCCGACGAAAAAGAAATCTTGACCGCTTTCCTTCCTCCCGGTACAATCCGCAGGCTGTTTTTGGCGAGGTAGCTCAATGGTAGAGCAGGGGACTCATAAGCCCTTGGTTGATGGTCCGATTCCATTCCTCGCCACCAGAAAAACCGACCATGGACGATAGACCATGGTGAAAAACCCGACCATAGACGATGGTCCATCGACCATGGTCGATTTTTTTTATAGCGGTTTTTGCGCGTCCCGCGCTGTTTTGTTGACC
>JBAVFZ010000291.1:0-4812 GCA_049684495.1 Anaerolineales bacterium
GAGGAGGGGTTAGGGGAGGTGGGATGGGATGGGATGGCAAACGGATCGCCTTATTACGGGAAGGGAATGGGAAGAAGCAGATGCTTCGCTTTCCCTCCGCATTGCTATGCTCGGAGTCGGGACGGGCGCTCAGCATGACATCCTTTTTCAGAGGTTTCTAATCGATATTTACGGCCGAAAAGTCCACTTCGGGAAAAGCCGGTTCGGGTCCGTTCAGAAGGGGTGAATCCATTCCTTTTAAATACTTGTCGAAAAACGCGAGCAGGTAGCTGTTGAGGATATGTTCCATTCGGTACGGGTCGAGCTTTCCGGCGGCTCCGGCCAGTTTGAACAGAGGCGAGATCAGCGGGAAATCGCAATAATCGGTGTGCACGGTCCCCCGCACGACCACCCGGTATTGAATACTCGAGCTCTTGGCGTAGATCCCGTCGTTCTGGCCGGCGTTGATCGCGCTGTACATCATTAAAAACGGTTGGCGGATTTGGCCGTCGATCACATCTCCCAGCTGAACGCCGTCCAGGTTTACGGCCGCTTTGCACCGGTCGTCGAGCATGCACACTTCGCCTGTGACCGCGCCGCCCATCGAATGCCCGAACAGCCCGATCCGGCCGAGGTCGAGCCGCCCGGAAAACGCATTGCCCGGCCTGCCATCGAGCGCTTCGATTTGATTCAGCACAAAGCGCGTATCCTCCGCCCAGACTTTCACGCTTTCCTGCGCGGCGGGATTTGCATAGAGGTATCGGCGGAAGAATTTTTCTTTGTCTGCCGGACCGGCGGCGGCCATGACTTCCTTTAATAGCGGGATGGCCGGGACGGTGCCGTTCCGGATGACCGCCTGATACCTCTCTTCGCTGAACGGCGCAAGCCGCCCGTCCGGATATTCGACCAGAGCCGCTTCATACGGATGGGCGATGCTGAACACGACGTACCCGTGGCTGGCCAGTTCCTCCATCTGGACGATGTTCTGGCCGGCGTACCCGGGAATGTAGGCATGCGAGAAGACCAGCACCGGGAAATCCGATCCGGCGGATGCCAACGGCGCATCACGGTATGTATGGGATCGGACCAGTTGCAGTTGGTCGAATAGGAACGCCGGCATGCCGAATGTTCCGGCAACCTGTAGGCCTAAATTTTTCGCGTCCGGCCACATCGCCAGCGGCTCGGTTCCGGCAACTTTTTCCGCCGGATACCAAACCTGGACAAGAAGATCGCGAGGGTTGCCCGGATCCGGCGAGAAAATCTCCGGACGGGAAAGATCCACCCATTCGAATTCGCTTGTGCCGACGGCGTACGCGCCGGTCGGTTCAGGAAGCGAAAACACCGGGAAGAGCGCGGGCAGCGCGGCCGCAATCGTGGCCGCCGCCAGACCCAGGAATGCCGCTATTCCATTTGCCGTTCGCCTGAGGAAACCGGCGGGAGATGCGGATACGCCGGTCCAGTTCTTTATCAGGCCGAGCAGGAAAAATAAAACCGCAAGGAAATAGGCCGGAACCATCGACCAGCGGTAGTGCTCGATACCCATTTGAACAATTGCGGAGAACAAGGGGAGTGCCGTGAGCCAGTAAAAAATACCGGTGAATTTCTTCGCGGGAATGATCAGGCTGCCCAACGCCGGCAGTAATAAAATAATCGTAATCCACTCGAATGGGCGCATAAAAAATCCTTTCACTCCCGCGAAGAATATTCGAATTCTAAGTCAACGTGCTTGAAAAAGGCGGGCTCCGATCCGGTCTGTTGGCGGGCGATTGCGGGTGGATTTCGGGAATCACAGGGAAAAAACTGGATCCTTCAGGCGAATGCTGTAATCATCGGCCGGACCGGGCCGTGCGCCGGGTAGACCTTCTTCGCGCCGCGTTCGCGCAGCGCGCGCCAGCTGGCGGTGACGAGATCGGGAAATCCCGCCTCCGGCAGTTCTTCCGGCGGCAGGTCGCCGGTGAAGGCGGAGCCGTCATCCAGAATCAGCGAGACGCTGTCGGCGGAATGCCCCGGCGTCGATAGAATCTCGCCGGCGATGCCGATCTGGGCCAGGATCGAGCGGCTTTCCGCAAACGCAACCGGGGCGATGCCGGCGGTGGTGATCTCCAGATAATGATCCTGGGGTTTGGTGAACGCCTTCATCGACGGGATCGCCTCGAGCTGGGTTTCGAACACGAGCAGGTGCATCCCGGCCAGATTGAACTCCTGCGCCAGGCCGGCGTGGTCGATGTGATAATGCGAGGCAACCCCGCAGCGGATCTGGGCCAGCGGGATGTTCATCCGCCGCAAATTCGCCATCATGGCGCCCATCATCCCCGGCCAGCCGAGGTCGAACATCAGCCGCGACGTTCCGGCGCTGACCACCCAGAAGTTGGTTGAGCGGTAGCCGACGTTGGTGATCGTGATAGGGGGATTGCCGGGAGTCTTCATCGGATATCCACGTGCCGATCTTAACACAAGCCTGATTAAGAGACTTCCAGACGGACAGGCACCGGGCAGAAGGGCGAAACTGCAAATGGGCAGGGGAATGGAAGTGTTCAAAAAGGCCTCAAGCCGTCGACTGGATCGGATGAATAAAGCGATTAGTCCCTCTGAGAGCGGAATAACGGCAGCGTTCTTATGGCTGTGCCGGCCGGCGACGATCCCCAGGCGGGCATCATTTGTGTAAAATAGAACGGTACTCCGAATCCGGACCGGCGGCCGAACTACCGGATGAGGCGGCAGAAAAAAGCGAGGGTGTTATGACTCCCAATATTGAAGCGCTGCTTTCCCAAATGACGCTGGAAGAGAAAATCTCCATGCTGGCGGGAGCGGATATGTGGCATTCCGTCCCCATCGAACGTCTCGGAATCCCCGCGCTTAAGGTGACCGACGGGCCCAACGGGGCGCGCGGCGCCGACGGCAGCATGGCGCCGGCCTCCGCCTGTTTCCCGGCCGGCGTTGCGCTGGCGGCCACATGGAATCCGGAGCTGGTCGAACGCGTCGGGCGGGCGTTGGGAGAAGAAACCCGGGCCAAAGGCGCCCACCTGTTGCTTGCGCCGACGGTCAACATTCATCGTTCGCCGCTCAGCGGCCGCAGTTTCGAATTCTTTTCGGAAGACCCGTTCCTCACCAGCCGGATGGCGGTCGCGTACATCCATGGTGTGCAGAGCCAGGGTGTGGGAGCGTGCATCAAGCATTTTGTCTGCAATGAGACGGAATTTCAAAGAAGAAGCCTCAGTTCCGAAGTGGGGGAACGGCCTTTGCGTGAAATATACCTGGCGCCTTTTCAGGCGGCCGTTCGCGAGGCCGATCCCTGGGCGGTCATGTCGTCCTACAACAAACTCAACGGAGTGTCCGCCAGCGAGAACGAATATCTGCTGCAGGATATTCTGAGAGGAGAGTGGGGGTACCAGGGTTTGGTGATGTCCGATTGGTACGGCACGTACAGTCCGCGGATCGTGGGAAGCGGAGTGGATTGGGAAATGCCCGGCCCGGCGCGTTGGATGGGCGAGGAGGGGTTGCGCGCCGTCCGGGAGGGCCGAGTGCGCGAGGCGGTCATCGACGAGAAAGTCGGCCGCCTGCTTCGGACCTTGCAGAAAGCGGGTTGTTTCGAGAATCCCGTGCTGCAACCGGAACGGTCCATCGACAAGCCGGAACACCGCATCCTTGCGCGGGAAGCCGCGGGCGAGGCGATCGTGCTCCTGAAGAATTCGGGCCGCCTGCTTCCGTTGGATTTAAAGAAGTTGAAATCCATTGCCGTAATCGGCGAGAATGCCATGCGGGCGCAGATCATGGGCGGAGGCAGCGCCTCCGTAACTCCGCATTACGCGGTATCGCCGCTCGAAGGGATCCGTCGGAAGGCGGGCGATGCGGTCAAAGTCGAATATGCGATCGGTTGCGATATCCAGCGCAAACTCCCGCTGCTGGATCCCGAATGGCTCACGACGGAAAACGGGAAGAACGGCTTGACCGTTGAGTTCTTTGACAACAGCACATTGGCCGGCGAGCCGGTGGAAAAAATTATCATCGATCGCATGGCCATCACATTCACCGACCGGATGCTTGCCAACTTGAACCCCGGGAAGTATTCGGCGCGGATGACGGCTGCTTTCACTCCGCCGGAGAGCGGCCGCTATGGTTTCGGGCTGGAGGGCTCCGGCATTTACCGGCTATTCGTCGACGAAGCAAAGGTCGTCGACTGCTGGACGGACCGCCCGGCCTTCATGCTGACCGATATTCTGCCTGAAAAGCGAGGCGAGATCGAACTTCGCGCCGGCCGCCCGTATCCACTCAGGATCGAATATGCCTCGGAAGTGGTCCCCCCGCGGCGCCATTTGCGGATCGGCTGCCGGCCGCCGATACCCGCCGATTCCATCCGGCAAGCGGCGGCCCTTGCCGCCCGCTCGGATATGGCGATCGTGTTCGCCGGCCTGACCAGCGAATGGGAGAGCGAGGGCGGCGACCGGCCCGATATGGAACTGCGCGGGGCGCAGGTGGAGCTGATCGAGAAAGTGGCGGCGGCCAACCCCAACACCATTGTCGTGTTGAATACCGGATCGCCGATCGCCATGCCCTGGCTTGCGGAAATCCCGGCCGTGTTACAGGCTTGGTTTGCCGGCCAGGAAGCGGGCAATGCCGTCGCGGATGTCCTCTTCGGCGGGGTGAATCCCTCCGGAAAACTGCCGCTGACCTTCCCTCAACGGTTGGAGGATAACCCGGCATTCATTAATTACCCCGGAGAACGCGGCCAAGTCGTCTATGGCGAAGGATTGTTCGTCGGCTATCGCTACTACGATAAAAAGGAGATCGCTCCGCTTTTCCCCTTCGGATACGGTCTTTCCTATACCTCTTTTG
>JBAVFZ010000292.1:0-6861 GCA_049684495.1 Anaerolineales bacterium
CCGCCGTCCAGGATGTGGTATTGGTCGGGAACTCGAGCCGGTAGGTCCGTTCGGCTTCGGAAATGTGAAACGCGAAATGGTCGGTTCCCGGGTACGAGGTCAGCAGCCCGTAGAGGATGCGCAGCCGGCGCGTATCGCGCGCGCGGTCGCCCGTCTCGCGGATGTAGAGCAGGATCAACCGCGGACCCTCGATCTTCGCCGGCGCCGTCCCCGGAATAAAATTCGGCCGCGCGGGGCTTGTCCCCGCGGCTCCCGCTGCGATCGGCGGGGCCGGATTGGCAGGCACGACCGACGTGACCGTATTTCCCACCAAGATAGGCGAAACCGCACTGGTTGCCGCGATCGGCGATCGCGGCTCTATCTCGGGTAAATTTGCGGCCGCAATCGGCGTCGCAACGGGGAAATTCGTCTCCGAGGGGCTTTTCCCCGCGGATCCCGCCGCGATCGGCACGATCGTATTTACAACCGCAACCGGCGGCGTCGCAATCATCATCGCAACATCCTCGCCCGGATCTTCCGGGGGCGGATACCATTCTTCGTCCGCCGGAACCGGCGGAGCCGCTGCGGCAATGGGCTGAGCCATAACGGGGATGGACGACTTAGCGGCTTTCTTCGCGGCCTTCTTTAAATCCGCCGTAATCGAATCGACCAGGACCCGCGGCGTGCCGTTGCCGCTTTCCGCCTTGCCCTCCGCCACCAGGATTGCGTCCTCCTTGACGATCGAGGCCGCCTTTTCCCACACCGACGGGAAGAGAATCAGTTCGATCGAGCCCTGCAGATCCTCGATCGTGGCGAAAGCCATCGCTTTGCCGCTGCGCGACTGGAAGGCGCGGATATGGGTGACCATGCCGGCTACCCGCACCTTGGATTGGTTCGGCGCCTCGGCCAGTCCGGCGCTCCAATGGGTGACGATCGCTTCCAGCTCTTCGCGGTAGGCCGCCAGCGGATGGTCGCTGACGTATAGCCCGAGCAGCTCCTTTTCCCAGGCCAGCATCGTCCGCCGCGGAACGGCTTTGGCCGCGGCCAGAGCGATCGTCTCCATCGGTCCGGCGCCCGTCGCGGAGAACAAACTGATCTGGCCGGCTTCCTTGGCCCGCGAATGGCTGGCCGAAACGGAGAGGATGCAATCGAGCGTATCGAGGATCGCCACCCGGTCGCCGAATTTATCGAGCGCCCCGACCTTGACCAGGCTTTCCAGCGCGCGTTTGCCCACCCGCCGCAGGTCCACCCTGCCCGCCAGGTCGTCGAGCGTTGTAAACATCCCGCCCCGTTCGCGCTGGACGAGGATCTCGTTCACCGCGCCTTCGCCCACGTTCTTAACCGCGCCCAATCCGTAGCGGATCGCGAATCCGCCCTGCGGCCGCGCCTCGACCGTGAAATCCCATTCGCTGCTGCCGATGTCCGGCGGCAGGACGTCGATCCCCATCCTGCGGCAGTCGGCGATGTAGAAGCCCACCTTTTCGATTTCGTTCTTGGAAACCGAAAGCAGCGCGGTCATGAACTCGACCGGGTAATGCGCCTTGAGGTAGGCCGTCTGGGCGCAGATCACGCCGTAATCCGCCGCGTGGGCTTTGTTGAAGCCATAGCGCGCGAACCCCTCCCAGTCGTCGAAGATTTCGCCCGCCTGCGCGGCGGAAATCTTCAACTGCTTGCCCGCGCCTTC
Organism: Anaerolineales bacterium; assembly: GCA_049684495.1. Taxonomy (GTDB): domain Bacteria; phylum Chloroflexota; class Anaerolineae; order Anaerolineales; family RBG-16-64-43; genus JAFGKK01. The sequence goes on from JBAVFZ010000292.1 coordinate 1,664, forward strand.
GACGAATTTCGTGCGGTTCTTCTGGATCGCGTCGGCGTTCTTCTTGGAGACGGCTTTGCGCAGGTCGTCGGCCTCGCTCGGGGTGAACCCGGCCATCTCGATCACCGCGCGCATCAATTGTTCCTGGTAAATGAGGATACCGTAGGTCTCGCGCAGGATCGGCTCCAGGGCCGGATGCTTGTATTCCACTTCCTGCAGCCCGTGCATGCGCTGGATGTAATTCGGGATGTGCTCGATCGGGCCGGGGCGGAACAGCGCGATCATCGCAATCACGTGATCCAGCCGGGTCGGCTTCATCTCCATCAGGTAGCGGCGCATGCCGGAGCCTTCCACCTGGAACACGCCGTCCACCTCGCCGCGGCCGAGCAGTTCGAACACGGCCGGGTCGTCGGTCGGGATCGTATCCAGGTTCAACTCCACGCCGTGCCGTTCGCGGATCAGCTGGCAGGCGCGCTGCATGACGGTCAGCGTCGCCAGGCCGAGGAAATCGACCTTCAGCAGGCCGAGCTTGTCGAGAACCTGCATCTCGAACTGGGTGATCGCCCCCATCGCGCTATCCTCGAGGCTGCCGCGCGTGAGCCGGTGCAGCGGAACGTATTCCACCAGCGGCCGGTCGGAGATCACCACGCCCGCGGCATGCGTCCCGGCGTTGCGGACCACGCCCTCGACCTGGATCGCGGTGTCGATCAGGTGGCGGAGGTAATCCGTGCTCTGGTACGCTTCGCGGAACTCCGGCACTTCCTTCAGCGCCTCCGGGAGGGTGACGGCCTTCCCCTGGCCGGCGGGGATCAGCTTGGCGAGCCGGTCCACTTCCGGTAGCGGGACATCCAGCACGCGGCCGACGTCGCGCACCGCGGCGCGCGCGGCCATCGTGCCGAAGGTGATGATCTGCGCGACTTTATCCGAGCCATAGCGCCGCGCGACGTATTCGAGCATCCGCCCGCGCAGGTCGTCCTGGAAGTCCAGGTCGATGTCGGGCATGCTTACCCGCGCCGGATTCAGGAACCGCTCGAAGATCAGCCCCTGCGCGATCGGATCCACCAGCGTGATCCCGAGCGCGTAGGCCGCGAGCGATCCCGCCGCGGAACCGCGGGCGTTGTACCAGATTTTTTCCTCGCGGGCGTGGTGGCACAGGTCCCAGACGATGAGGAAGTAGTTGTCGAACCCCATCGAGTGGACGATGCCGAGTTCCTTGTCCAGCCGGGCCTGGATTTCCGGCGACGACGCTTCCGAACCGAAGCGATGGCGCAGCCCCTCCGTGCACAGCTCGCGCAGGTATGCTTCCGAGGTTTTGCCGTCCGGGACGGGGAAATGGGGCAGGTGATAGCCTTTGAACCCCAGGTCCACCGAGCAGCGTTCCGCCACGGCCAGGGTGTTGGTGATGGCGGAGGGCACTTCCGGAAAGAGCGCCTGCATCTCTTCGGCCGTGCGCAGGTAGAAGGTGTTGCCGGACATGCGCATCCGCTTGGCTTCGCTGACCAGCGTTCCGGTCTGGATGCACAATAGGACGTCGTGGGCCACGCTGTCTTCCGGCATGACGTAGTGCACGTCGTTGGTCGCGACCATCTCAATCCCGAAGCGCGGCGCGAGGGCGACGATCTTGCGGTTGACCTCGAGCAGTTCGGGGATATCGTGGGATTGCAGTTCGAGGTAGAAGCGGTCGCCGAAGACATCGCGGTACCATGCCGTAAGGCGCTCGGCATCCTGCGCGCGCCCCTCGGCCAGCGCCCGCGGAATTTCCGCCGCCAGACAGCCGCTGGTGCAGATCAGCCCCTCGGAGTGTGACGCCAGATAGTCGTGATCGATGCGCGGTTTGTAATAGTAGCCTTCCAGCTGGGCGGCGGTCGCAATCTGCAGCAGGTTCTTGTATCCCGCATCATTTTGGGCCAGCAGCAGGAGGTGCGGCGGATCGCGGTCGACGCGTCCCTCTTTATCCTTCATCCCGCGCGGGGAAAGGTACGCCTCCACGCCGATCAGGGGACGGATGCCCGCTTCCTTGGCGGCGGAATAGAATTCGACCGCGCCGAACATCGTTCCATGATCGGTCAGCGCGAGGGCCGGCATGCCGAGCTGCTTGGCCCGCGCGAGGAGGCGGGGAATTTTTCCCAGCCCGTCGAGTAGGGAGTATTCGGAATGTACGTGGAGGTGGACGAAGGACATGATCGCCGGGTGCCGCGTTGGAGAACTGTGATGAACGATCCGGGGTTACGAAGAATATTATAGCACAGCGACGGGGAATAAATCCGAGAAGAAAGTCACAATTATCTTAAAACTTATCGGGAAGATACCGATCGAGTGGATGAGATCGTCATGCCCGCGTGGTCGTAGCGGGCATCCAGAAGATCCTTTACGGATTGAGTAAGGTTATGTATGAGTTTGTCATGGATTCCCGCTAAGTACACGCGGGAATGACGATCCTTCGACGCATTCGTCATGCCGGCGTGTACTTGGCCGGCATCCACCAGATCTATTCTTCATAGAGAAGAGAGTTATTCAGGTTTCTAATGGATTCCCGCCAAGACCACGCGGGAATGACGATCCTTCGACGCGTTCGTCATGCCGGCGTGTACTTAGCCGGCATCCAGGGGTTTTGATCGTAGAGTCTGGTTTTATTTGTGTTTGTTATGGATCCCCGCCTAAACCACGCGGGGATGACGAACCTTCGACGCGTCCGTCATGCCGGCGTGTACTAGGCCGGCATCCAGCAGATCTATTGCAGATTGAGTAAGGTTATGTATGAGTTTGTCATGGATTCCCGCTAAGACCACGCGGGAATGACGAACCTTCGTCTCGTGGGGATGACGATCCTCCGACATCCCGGTGATTTTTTCTACACCCGCGACCTTCTCCAGCCCGCGGCGACCGCCTCCGCTTCGGAACAAAACCAGCGCTCGCCTTTTTCCGGCTCGATCACCGTTTGCTCGTAGTATTTCCCGCCCGGGACGTGATAGATCTTTTCGCCGGCTTCGTTGATATTGCCTTTGAGGACGCAGCCCGCCGGCGGGGTGACGCATCCTCCAACGCAGCTTGCGCCCGCGTTCGTCGCGTACGTCGGCGAACCCAGCAGGCCCCACATCCCGCGCAGCGCCGTGCGGGCTTCTTCCTCCGCCGCCCGCATTTCCGCGGAGCACGAAACATCCGGGGGATAGTCTTCGGCGCGGGCCAGGCCGAGACGCACCAGCTCACGGTTGACGAAAATGCCGTCCGCGAAGACGTGGCGCAGCAGCCGCCCGTAGCGGTCGGCCTCGGAAAGATCGCGGATCATCACGATCGTCTTGCCCCAGAGGAGCGCGGCGTTGGCGGCGCGCGATTTCTCCCCCAGCGGTTCGCCGTTCATCTCGGGCGCGTTCATCCCGATGTAGCGCACGCGGAAGGCCACGCCGTCCACTTCCACTTCGATCGAATCCCCGTCGGTGATCTTCGTCACGACCGCCTTTTCGCGCCGGGCGGCCGCCCGGATGCACGCGGAACCCGGCGTCGCGGTGCCGATGGCCTCCGAGACCGTCGCCGTGGACGCGACCATCGACCGCGCGGCCGGCGTGGGCGTGCGCACGTCGCACCCGGCGAATAGAAAAAGAAGGATGCAAAAAGCGGGAAGGATAGATGTAATCTGCATGAGTGCCCCCATCGGATGAGTTCATTCATTGTACTCCCCTTTGAAACCACGGATTACACGGAAGAACGACCGATTTCACGGATTATTTGTAAAATTATTTCGTGTAATCCGTGGTTCTCTCCGTGTAATCCGTGGTAAATCCACCGCGGGTATAATTACACGCTGGCTATGAGTTACCTCTACCCGAAACGCAACACCCTGCCTTTCTTTCAAATCATCCTGCTGGCCGTCTTTGGAATCGCGGCCGGTCTCACCGCCGCGTTCGTTTTTTTCGCGCCGCGGGTGACCTCCGTCGCTCCCGCCGAGAACGGCCGCACGGGATCGTATGCGGCGGTCGAAATCCGTTTCAGCATCCCGATGCAGCCGGCGTGCACCGCGGATCACTTCGTGCTCGAGCCCGCGGTCGACGGCGAGCTGGTGGTCGAGGGGGAAACGCTTCGGTTCACCCCGAACAGCCCGTGGCCGGCCGGCGCCGGCGTACGGGCGACCATCCAAGCCGGCGCCTGCAGCGAGCGCGGGCTGCCGCTCCTGGCCGACCGAACCTGGACCTTCACGCCGTCGCTTATCCGCATCGCCTATATCCCCAGCGGCGGATCCACCGGCCGTCTGATGGGGATTTCCGCCGACGGCGGCGAGCCGGAAACGCTCGCGCAAACCCCCTCACCCGTTCAGGATTTCGATATTTCCCGGCGCGGCGATTTCGCCGTTCTCTCCACCGGCGCCTACAACCAGCCCGGCCAGCTTTGGCTTTCCCATCTCGACGGAGAAGCGGCGCAGCTCGTATTGGATTGCGGCGCGGATGCCTGCAGCAATCCGGTGATCTCGCCGGATGGGTCGCGGATCGCGTATGTCCGCCTTAGCGCCGGCTCAACCCCGGAGCAGACCACGCGGCCCCTCGAACCCTTCATCGAATTGCTGACCATCGCGGACGGCCGGACCCGGACGATTTCCATCGCCGGGAACACCGCCGGGAATCCGGCCTGGTCCCCGCAGGGCTGGCTATCCTATTACGACGGCACCCGCCAGGTGATCGTCATCGACGATCTCGCCGGAGGGCAAACGGCAATCCCCAATAAAACCGGCGCGGCATGGGATTGGCTGCCGGACGGTTCGGCGATATTCTTCCCGGAGATTCTGGTGGAAGGGGAAGTCACGGACCGGAAAACCGCTGCGCGCATTTACAGCCGCCTCTTCCGGGTCGACGTGAAAACCAATTCGCGCACCAACCTCAGCGGCTCCGACCTGCTCGAAGACGCTTCCCCGGCCGTCTCCCCCGACGGCCGCCGACTGGCGTTTTCCAGGAATTTTTTCGACAGCCGCTGGACGCCGGGCAAACAGCTGTGGATCATGGACCTGGATCTTGGATCGCGGCGGCAAATCTCCCAGGCGCCGGATTATTCCCATTCATCGATCCATTGGAGTCCGGATGGCGCGCGTCTCGTATACATGCTGTTCCATGAGACGGTCCCCTCCGATCCGCCGGAGATATGGTGCCTCGACGCCGACGGATCCGATCCGCGCCGCCTGGTCGTCGGCGGATTCCTGCCGAAGTGGCTGCCGTAAACCCCTTGTAGGGGGGAGG
>JBAVFZ010000293.1:0-2339 GCA_049684495.1 Anaerolineales bacterium
CCCTCCTCCCTTCCCGTAATACGGGAAGGGAGGAGGGGAAAGGGGAGGTGGGATGGGATGGTTTCTTATTGCGCATTTTCCCATTCGACATACAGGTCGTACATTTCCGGCAGGGTCTTCCACTGCACCCGGCCGTCGTCGACGTACGGTTTCACCCGGCGCAGGAAATCCTCGAGCAGCGCGTCGTCCAGCTCCTTGCCGAGGCTCCAGGATACGTAGTAGGTGTTCACCTTGCCCGCTTCGACCAGCGCGAGGACACTCTCAAGATCTGCAATCACCGCCTCCACGTCGTTTGCCTTGAACTCGCACTTGGTATATGAGCCCTCGAGTCCCGCTTCCTCCGCGGCGCAGGTCAGGCCGCCGCCGGAGGGCAGGATCACCAGCCGTCCGCCGGCGGAGGGGATGATCCAATCCGCGCCGCTCGCCATCCGCCACGGATGCATCCGGCCGGCGAGATCGAACGGATACGCCTGATGGCATTTGGAGGGCGAGGCGCAATCCGTAAACCCCGCCGGACGCAGGTCCGCCCGCAGCGACATCAACGCATAGGAGACCGTCCCGGAGGTGAACAGGTAGCCGGCGTCCGCGGCGGCGGTCACCCAATCGCAGGCGGAGACGATTCCGGACGCATGCCGGACCTGCACCCCGAGGCTTTCCAGGGTCTGCTTGCGTTCCCGCAGGAGCGGAGCGAATTCCGCGCACGGCATGTCTTTTTCCCCGCCGATGTCGGCGTGCACGCCGATCCCGTGCCCGCGGTCCTCCATTTCCTTCAGCGCGTTATCCCCCCAGGCGATGCATCCGTCGGTGAACTCCTTGCTCTCCAGCGTGAGGAGCGCGCCGTACTTCTCAAAGAGGGACGCGTAGCGGCGGACCAGCTCGGCGTGCTTTTCGAACGATCCTTCATCCCTGGCGTCGTCCCAGCCTTCGAGGTGGACCATGATCCCGTAATACAGCACGGCGTCCGACGACGCCGCGGGAGCGGTATTTGCCCCGCAATCGGCCGGGCAAATGGATGCGTTTTCCGGCTTGGTGCACGCCCCGTCCCCGCAGCGGCCTTTTGCAGGGGTGGAAAGCGCCGGTGAACCGGACTCTCCCGCGGGAGCACTTAAGGTGCATGCCGCAACCGTCAAGACGATCAGAATACCCGCGACGCGGTATAGTTTCGGCATAGCGCTCTCCTTCAAGTGCCTTTATGGGTATTTGAAATTCTTCATTTTTTATACAACCCGCCGCCTCGGGATCGATGTAAAGCGGCGGTTAATCCTTGGAGGATGCCGTGAATCTACCGCGAACACAGCGGCATTATGGTATCCTTGCCGTAATGGTTTCATCCGTGTAATCCGTTATTATCCGTGTAATCCGTGTTCCCAGAAAGCGGGGTGCCCTTCTAAGATGGATTCCGCAAACACCGTTGCCCAGCGCCTTATCGATAATATCTCGCTCGTCATCTTCGGCAAGCGCCGCGAAGTGGAACTGGCCGTCGCCGGATTGCTCGCCCAGGGGCACATCCTGATCGAGGACGTCCCTGGCGTGGGTAAAACGATGCTGGCCAAGAGCATCGCCCGATCGCTCGGTTGCTCCTTCAACCGGCTGCAGTTCACGCCCGACATGCTGCCGAGCGACGTGACCGGGGTCTCGATCTGGAATCCGCAATCGCGGGAGTTCGAGTTCCGCCCGGGGCCGGTGATGGCGGAGATCGTCCTGGCGGACGAGATCAACCGCGCCACACCTAAAACCCAGGCGGCGCTGCTCGAGGCGATGGAAGAACGCCAGGTCACGGTCGACGGCGTCACCCACGCGCTGCCGGCCCTTTTCCAGGTGCTCGCGACCCAGAACCCCATCGAACACGAAGGCACCTTCCCGCTTCCCGAGGCGCAGATGGACCGCTTCCTTATGCGGCTTAACATAGGCTACCCCTCGGTCGAAGAGGAAGAACGGGTGGTGGAAAGCCAGCAGCTCCGGCACCCGATCGAGAATCTCGCACCGGTCGCCACCGCGCAGGAATTGCTGGACGCGCAGAAGGAAGTGCGGGAAGTGCACATGGAACGCGGGGTCCGGCAGTACATCGTCGACCTGGTTTCGCGCACGCGCACCCTGCCCGACGTCCATCTGGGGGCCAGCCCGCGCGGAAGCCTCGGCTTGGCGCGCACCGCCCAGGCGCGGGCGATCCTGGCGGGCCGGGATTACGTCACCCCCGACGACGTGAAGGCGATCGCCATTCCGGTTCTCGCGCACCGGCTGCTGCTGACGCCCTCGGCGCGCCTGAAAGGCGTCACCCCCAAGGCGTTGCTGGATGGGATTCTGGAAAACACGATGGCGCCGGGGAACGTGTAAACTGA